>NZ_RZRT01000080.1:0-22622 GCF_003998295.1 Mesorhizobium sp. M7A.F.Ca.US.011.01.1.1 | reverse complement strand
CTCCGTGAGCGCTAGCCGCCTTCGGCAGTAGATGCCGGCCGCGTCCCGCTCGTAGCCAAAAGCAACTGCCTGCTGGGCGTTCGGCAACTTTAGTGCTCCGACTGTGCCTCCCAGATGGGCCATATAGGGGACCTGATGGCGGAAAAATCCAACGGTGAGTTTGGTATGCTTGCCGGCAAAGAGCCTGAAGCAGACGGGACGGCCGACCAGAAGATCACCACACGGCGGAAAGACGTCGGTAGCGCCACAGATTGCGCTTACCCAGGCATCCGGGCGGCGTCAGCAGGTCGACATGCGTGACCTTCGCCAAGTATATTGCCGGCCAAGGCTCGTTTCTGAGGGTTAGCTTATGAAAGCCCGCCGCGTCATTTGCGAAGCGGCGGGCTTCATCCGCCCCAACTTGTCAATGCAACCTTGATGCCAAACCTTTTTGGCTCTTTATAGGACAATGGGCCCCTCCGACAGCGATCAAACAGACATCCAAAATGCCAGCAGCAGGGCGCATAAGGAGAGACGAGGGCAGCGGTGGCAAAAAACACGCCCTGCCAATCTGGCGGTGGCTCGGATATCAACTTGTCGGGGGGCGGCTGATTGTCATTCATGAAAGCAATTTGCGACGCCAAGTGTAGTTCCCCCTGATCCTTCAGGTTGTCGGCGGAAATGCTCGTCGCCTACCGAAGACCAAAAAAACTCAAAATCGCCAAGACGACGACCACCGCACCAACGAGCCAAATGAGATTGTTCATGATCTCTCTCCTGTTGCTTTCGAAAGTTCGCGCCTGGCAGCCCCGACTGTTCGGGACGCTTCTTCTTCGAGCTTTACAAGCTTCTCCCTGATCTCGTCCGGCTCGGCATGCTCCAATCCGACAACGTCGTTCCTGGTTTCGTTCAGTGAAACGATGATCTCGTCGAGTTTTGCGTGAATGGCGGCGGTATCGCGATAGCCTTGTAAAAGGACAACACCGGTGATCACGATGGCGGCAACCGACAGGGCATAGGTGACCGCATTTGTCAGTCCAAATGGCACCAGGGCGGTGCACACAACCATTGCCATGAGCATGACATAGAAGCCTGGCGGCCGAGATAGGAAGTCGGAGGCCGCGAAAAGGAACCGATTCATATGCTGGCCAAGGTCATCAAGGCCACCAGTGCGGTAATCGCCACACAAACAGGCACCGCCGCCAGCAGGCCTGCCTCTAAGATCCGACTCTCCTTGTCGCGCAACATCAGGTCACCTACTGCAGGTTAAAGATACAGGGTTCGTCGTCGGACGTTGCTGCGCCGATCCACCACATGCCAGCCAAGAACGAGTGCCATCACGAGAAAGGGAACAGCCGCGAATAACCAGCGTGCTTGGTCCACACTTTATCCATCTGCATCCTTCCAAATTCGAGAGACAACAGCCGCAGAAGCCAAGCGTTCCAGCCGCTGCCGCTGACAGGACCAATGCGGTTTCCAGAACCAGACTTAGGTCCCAAGGGGACTAGACCTAAGTACCTAGGGCGGAACGTTTAGGGCGGCTCCATGTTTCAACTTGCCGGGCGGCGCGGGACGATGATCGTGTTGCGCCCGTCCCTACAGGAGTGCAGATATGAACATGCTTCTAAAGAACACCGCAGCAGCGATGTTGCTATTGGCTGGGATCGGCTCAGCCGCCGCGGACGACATCATTATCCAGCCGGAACAGGACACCGTCATCCGCGAATATGTGAAGAAGCAGCCCCTGGCGTCGGTCAAGCTCCCCGGCGTGGAACTGAATGTCGGGACAGCTCTGCCGGAAACGGTTGAGATCCATGAGGTCCCCAACGTCAAATACCGCTACGTTGTGGTCGACAACCGCACGGTGCTGGTGGACCCGGGCACCCGAAAAATCATCAAGGTTTATGACTGAACGAACCATCCAACCCCGCCGCCATCGCCTGGCGGCGGGGTCGAAGCTTACAAATCTCCACAATCCGGTGACGAGCCTTGAAGTCGCGACATCGCAACCTTCCAAAGGTCCGGGCTTCATGGATGATGGTCGCGGCCAGGCAGAGTTTTCCGCTCAACAAGCCAGTCCAGGAGCTCAAGGACTTTCAGGGCAAGATCTGTGCACGAGTAATACGCTTTATGGCGCTCCTGCCTCCGGGTGACCAGACCAGATTCTCGCATCATGCCGAGATGCTGGGAGAGTGCTGAGTTGCTAAGCCCCAATCGCGGCGCCAGATCAGAAACGGATATTTCTCCGTCAGCAAGAATCATTAGAGCGAGAAGGCGCTTTTCATTAGCCATGGCAGCGAGCAGTTCGGCGGATGGCGCATGAATGCTGGGCTTTTCGGGATTCATGATGTTGCCCTCGCTCACGCGTCGAGCGCGCCTTGCGCCCCGAAATGTAAAGAAGCGGCCTCCCTTCACGGCAGCGGCGGGCGTCCCAATAAGGATGTGCCGGGATCGTCGCGTGCCCCGGCGCGCCAGAACTATTAGCGTGGTGTATGTTCCATCAGAAGGGCGTCGCTGTCTCACGGCCAGCCTCGGCGGCTAAGCGCCTTAGCTCCTGGATCGGCCTTTCTTCGAAGCCTGGGGACCCTTGGCTTCGGCAGCAAGGCGTTGTTCTCGAAGTCGCGCAGTTTTCAAATAACGCGCCTCTCTCTCGGCCGCGTTAGCAACTTTTGCCTTGCGGTCTGCGCGCTCCAAGACCGTTGAATTTACTGTTCGCTAAATTGTTCCCGTCAATCGGCGACTGCCTTCCTGACGCATGCCGGCACCAACGAAGCAAAAGCCCGCCACCTGCGTAGCGATTTTGAAAAGGCAGGCAATTTGGGGGACTGTCCAACCAGTTACCGCGATAGGGCTTTCCGGGGTCAGAGGTGCCGGATCGCAACGCCACGTGTCGGCCGTGGAGTTTCCTCTCGAAGCAGGCGGCGACAGCGTCGATGGCCGGGGATGAGCGGCAAGGACGCCTGTGCGCGTGCCGTCAGTGTAGAGAGCTGATCGGTATCGCAACGGTTTCGCAGTTCGGCAAGCACCTTCGGATCCAGAGAGCCTGCACAGCAAGCCTGGCAAGCTCTTCGAAATAGGCCGCGAGACGGTAATCGGCACTCGCCGGCTTTGACATTGGTGACGTTGTGGAACCCAGCGCAAGCCTCACATCGCTGCTTCGTGCTCGATCTCTTTCATGTCCTGAAAGCGGACGCAATCGGTGGGTGAACCCGGCCGCCGTCCGCAGCACCGATGGCCACGACGATCTCGTCGGCAGCCGGGCCGTCGGCGATCTGAAAATTGGCGGTGATGAAGTGTGAGCGGCGACCGTTCTCGCTCTTGTGCATCATCTGAAGCGACAGCAGCGCGCCAGGCGCGCTGCGTGTGTTGCACAATTCCCGATAGGTCGTGCCGCCCACGAGGTCAAGGAAATTGCTTCTCGCCTCGCGGATAATGGCGTCATTAACATGGGCTAATGCGAGAGACCCTCCGAGAGGGTAATGGAGAGTTTAGCGAAAGGGCTGAACGATGACGATAGTCGAACTGGCTTTCGATTTGCTTGCGAAGAAGCTCGCCGCCCGCACCGGCATTTCCAGCGAAGAAGCTAGTGACCTCGTCGCCAATATGGGAGCTGATTGGTCGTCACTCGTGCGAGCAGCAAGGGTAATGAAAAAATACTCCGGTGTTGCCTGACCCGCTCGGCCTGGAAGGACTTCCTCTTCGCGCTGAGGGCACAAACGACCAGCTTGATGGGACGATCGTCAGGCCATAACGGAGGCCGCGTGGCATGCGCATTGCCCAGGGCGCACTCGATCACCTGCCAAAAGACTATGCCGACAAGGCGACCGGCGAGTTGATCCGGACCTTCGCTGTCGTCACCTGCGAGCCTAATACGTTGATGGCGACGATCCATGATCGCATGCCGGTTATTCTGGCGCCTGCCGATTACATGCGCTGGCTCGGACCGGAACTGGATCCACGCGACCTTATGAAGCCATATCCTTCGGAGCTGATGAAGATGTGGCCGATTGACAGGAAGGTCGGAAGCCCGCGAAACAACACGCCGGACATCATTGACGAAATTGGCGTGGGACCAAACGACCTTTTCGACGTTTGAGCCTTTACAGGGAACGCCCCCGATAGGAATATTGTCCTCAGGTGGGGCGACTCTCAAAAGGTGTCGCAATGGCTAGGTCAAAATCCTCAAAGCAGTTATCACAGGCTGAAATTGATCGCTTCCTGGTGGCAGCGGAAGCGCTGCACCTAAGCATCATCAAGCCGTTCATATCGCCATATTGCGACCACTACAGGCAAACGCGCGTCCTGCATGAGGTGCTGTTGAGGGCCGTGCGGGACGTCACCGGGAAAGAGGTCGAGTTCATCCGGTGGAATACCACTGGACCGGTGCTGCCCTCTAAGGGTGGGTAAGCGCCTAGCGGCGGGGATCGATCAGGCCGAACCCGCAGAACTGACAATGCCCGCGATGCGGATAGCGACGGCATCATGTCCGCCGTCGTAAATTCTCGTGAGGACGTGTTCCGCAGCTTCAGCCCTTTGGGCAGTGCAACCGCGAAGGTCGCCACCGCCCAACCTTGCCTGCCTGATGGCGACGCAATCCCAAACTCCCCACAATCCGTCGCGCTCAACATGACAATAGAATATGTGCTTGTGATTTTCCATGCAAGGTAAACCCCCAGCATCCGCATTGGGTCCAATCTATCCAGGAAGGTGGTTAATGGGCCCGCGTTTGCCGATCGCACTTTAGGCTGGCCCCACGGTGGACTCTTCACTGCACCGGCCATTCTCCACGACACCAGCGCGCGTCAGACGGCTGCCGATGCGGAATCGGCGAGATGCGGGAACAGAGTTCAGACGCCGACGTTTTTTTCCCAGGTCACGCGATTTGCGCGTGTAGAACTAAACGGAGGAAAAAATGAGCATCAAAATGCTTACGATGGGCGCGATGGCGCTCGCAATGATGACGGGCTCAGCGCTGGCAGGCAGCAGCACCACTTCCGCGCTCGATGATCCTGCAAAGATGTCACCTTTCTTCACGGATGCCGGCATGAAAACCTTGAGGTCGGAAGCGGATTTCAAGACCGCATGGATGTCCATGAAACCGGATGAACAAAAGGCGGTGCGGAAAGACTGCGGCGACACCACGCTCAACAAGTCGCACGCTGATTTCTGTGCCATGGCCAAGAAGATGGGTGGCTGAGAATAACCGCTCTAGGCATAGTTCCCGAACGTATTCGGCCCGTCCCTTAGGCACGGGCCTTTTTCTGCGGGCCATTCCCTTGCGAGCCATGTTGCTAAGCGCTCCCGTCGGTCTCACTTTCCTCGTCAATCATCCGGACTGGCAGATAGGCATTCGTTTCCAGCCACTCACGCAAGACGACCTGAATGAGCTCCGACCGGCCGATTTTCATTTCAGCGGCAATGGAGTTCAGTGCGTCCTGTGTTGCTGGCTCTAGCGGGAGGCCGGCGACGTTCCGGAGCATCAACGCAGCGCGCCGAAGCATGATCTGCAGATCCGCTCGCGACATGTCGGCGATTCTATCGGCGGCGTTCTCAAGCTCTTTGGCGAAGGATGATAAGGGCATGGCTCTCATCCTAAAGACAACAGCGGAATAATACACAGCAATTAAATTGAACAACGGGTGTATCGGGGAACGCCAAAAAATTGTCTTGGTTGGATTGGCAGCAGAGATCACGTTTCACCTGGGCGGGCATCAATGGACGAAAGGACATGAGATGCACCTTGCTGAACCTACCAAGTATGCGGTCCAGGGACAGCGCCATTCACAGCGTATGCAGAGAACCGGCATCGCCAACGGCGGCTGGCCACTGTGGACCGAGGCGGAGACAGAAATATGCCGCTCGCTCTATCCAGACTACAAGGCCATGCGCAAGGCGTTGCCACATCGCACCCAAGCCGCCCTGGCGACACGATGCCAGACACTAGACATAGCTAAGAGGCGTCGCGTCTGGAGGGCAAAAAGTATGCATTGTTCGGAGACTCGATCGGACAGTAAGTGCCTCAGAGCTTTGCCCCGCTTTTCCTGACCACAGTCTCAAGAAATTGTGCTGCAGAGGCAGCGCCCTGGGCCTTTCCCGCCCTAAAGTTCGCTACAAGCTTACTGGTGTGCCTTTACTCGACGAACTTCGATGGAATGTTGGCGACGAAACGTAACATGACCGACCTTGACGAATTTGCGAGGTCCAAGCGCTACTTCCGTCACAAAAATTGGAGGGGCGCCCGAGGATCTGTCGATTACAACGCCATCGTGCGCGGAATACGAGAACTTGGCGGTACAGTCCACGTCGAATGGAGCGACCAATGAGCGCCTTCTTCCGGTGCCGGGTCGAGGCGACGATCGAGCACATGATAGCCCTTCTGGATGAGATGGATGGTGATCCGAATATGGAGGCGGAACCTGTCGAAGAACAGCATGACCGCGAATCCGTGGACCTCAACTCTGTCATTGAACGCGTAACTGCGAGGGCTATCCACAGGTCGCCAAGATTGGTAAAACGCTCCGAGCTTCGTTAAGGTCTCGTTAACACTCTGAGAGCATCGTTTGCGTGGGTTCGGTTCGTCTGAACCCCTAATCGCCTACGAAGCCCGCTGCCTAACCCCAAGCCCCCCGCCCAGGCAGCGGGCTTACTTTTCCAAAGAGAGCAACGTTGGCAGACAGCGCTCACCGGTTCAATTGAGCCTGAAAGCGTGTACGAACGGCGAACAAAGACCGCTTTGGGTCCGATTCGGCGGAGCCGTTCGCCAAAGGCTTGGCGGAACTGCGAGAGCTTAGCAGCCGGCATCGATGCCCAATCATGTGCGCGGAAGCCGTCTGGTGGCGGTGCCACCGCCGCATTATTTCCGACTACCTGCTCGGAGAAGGCGAACGCGTCATGCATACGCTTGGGGCCGGTCATGCCGAGGAGGCCAGCCTGACGCCAGGCGCTGTGTGCGCGATGATGGAACGATCGTTTATCCCGGGGAGCATCTCCTCGGGACGCAAGCATGGATCATTGCAAGATCGCGGCCATGGCGATCGCCAGGCGTTGAAAAGCCTTCCGCGCCAGGCACAGGGTCTGGCGGAACAAGCTGCGACCTCGAAGGTTGGGTCTCGCAGACAGCTTCTAAGGCACGCGCATGGCGTTGGACAGAGACGGGGCGAAACTAGCGGCCGGATTGTCCGTCGCTGCATTAGCGGCACTAGCGGGATACAACGCCATCCGCGCCAAACGTGCGATCGCCAGCCTGACATGCGGACGTATGATGGCAGTTGATGGTCTGCGCCTGCATTTTATCGAAGCCGGAACCGGCATGCCGCTGCTTCTCCTGCATGGCAATGGATCCATGGCGGAGGATTTCAAGTCGAGCGGCGTCTTCGATGAGGCGGCAAAGACCTACCGGGTGCTCGCATTTGACCGTCCCGGCTTTGGGCGAAGCTCACGTTCGCGCACCCGGCGCTGGTCCGCTTGCGACCAAGCCGACCTCATACATGCCGCCGCCGGCAGATTGGGTATTAAGAAATATCTCGTGCTTGGACATTCCTGGGGAGCCTGGATCGCCCTCGCGTTGGCGCGCAGGCATTCTTCATCGGTCGCCGGCATTGTGCTTGTCTCAGGCTATTACTATCCGCCACCGCGGCTGGATCTTGCACTGGCCGCACTCCCGGCATTGCCGGCGATCGGAACGGGGTTTCGCCACACCTTGTTGCCGCTGCTTGTGCAGGCTTGCCTGGCCTTGGGCAATGGAAAAGATATTTCGACCCGCTATGATCGCCAGCGACTTCGCCGCATCCGCCAAGGATGCCGCCAGCCGCCCTTCCCAACTGCGGGCGGATGTTCGGAGTCAGCATCTATGCTGGCCGCGGCCCTGTCGAAGAAGGCCAGCTATAAGGACATTTCCGTACCGACCGGCATCCTGGCGGGATCTGGAGACCGGTTGTTCGATGCGGAACGGGATGCACGGCGCCTGCATGCCGAAGTTAGTGGGTCTCTCCTCGAGGTGATTCCGGGCGCTGGCCATATGGTTCATCAGAGCGCCCCGCAGGCAGTAGTCGGTATGGTGCACACGGTTTCAGCACGGCACGCCCTTTCCCAATCGGGCCGTCGGCAGCGACGTAAGCTGCGTGCGGACGAGTTCAGGCCAGGTCCGGCTCCGCAAATGTTCCAGGCGGGCGACAAGTGACGCCGCTTGCACGAGATCGTCGTTCAAACGAGCTTTCCAAATGAGCGACCAACGTCCAGCCAACATGCATTCGGTGCTCCACCAGAACATAGAGGCACTGGTCGAGCACAGGCGACAACAGGAGGAGCGCCAAAGCGTTCAGGTGCGGATTGCCGGCGCTATTTCGCGCTTCGCGGGGAGCATGACTTTCGTCTATCTGCATCTCGCAATCCTCGTCGCCTGGATCCTTGCAAACCTACGCGCGATACCAGCCATCCCAGCTTGGGACCCAACTTTCGTGATCCTGGCCATGGTCGCTTCCGTCGAGGCAATCTTCCTGTCTACCTTCGTGCTGATCAATCAGAACAGAATGGCCGAACACAGCGAGCGCCGAGCGGAACTGGATTTGCAGATCAGCCTCCTTAACGAACATGAAACCACGCGGCTGATCGAGATGGTGGCTGCCTTGGCGGCGCGTCTGAATGTCTCCACCCCGGCCGACAAAGAGCTGCCGCAACTGGCCGAGAATGTCGATCCCCGAAAGGTGATGACCCAAATCCAGCAGGCTTCTGAAGATCAGCAGGAAGCTTGATCAAAGCGACCGCGCCGGCAAGCCGCCGCAGCGTACCAACCCAACACGAGCTTACAGCGAGAAACCATTCGCGCGGCTGCTGTAGGCCTGCAATCATCCTCATCGTCTGGGCACTTGGCTGTCGAAGCACCAAGCCCGTCTTGGCGTTGTCCAAGGCGACCTGAGGACGTCAATCGATCGCGGCAACGTATCAGCGGCGATAGCGCGGTACACTGGGGAGCCGAAGGTGTTCCCAACAGCATATATGATCACCAAGCCCTTCTTTCTGCCGCAGATCATAACGGCCGTATCTCAACTCTTAAATGCTCAGCAAGGTCCAGAAACTCACATCTAGGAATCGGATCTTGGCCCGAGCTGCTGACTGGATCGCACGCCGGCAAGTCTTACATGCCGTATCCTGCGCCGTGCTTCTGGCTCTTGGCCAATTATTTTCGCCTCACCAAAACTCCCGGAACATTCTGTCCATCCTGCGTTGGGCCGCGCCGGACAATCCCTCTTGCACAATCGCCTGTTGCCCGGCATCGGAAGCTGGATCCCCACAGCTTCAGCCCGCCTCGGCTCCCCTCCCGAGGCGGGCGGCGCGGAGTTGATGCAATGCATAGAGACGCCTTCACCCCATCAGAGCTGGCCGTACTGAGCCGCGTCTTGGCGCGCAGCAACCCCAAAAAACGAGACCGAAACCGAGAGAGAACGGGGCATCGCGCATCCTGGCTTACTACCAAGCTGGGATAACGGACGAGGACGAACTCGAACAGCTTTCTCGACAATCCCTCGGAAGGTGATGACAGTCTTCTTCTTGAGGGCTTCGCTTCGTTTTTGAGCTTCGGCCAATCGGCGCCACGCCGGCGAAGGAGCGTCCACACCTGCCCTTGGCTACCCGGCTCGATTCATTTGCTTTCGTTTCATTTCGAGCGTGCGCTCACTGGTTGAGCTTTCGGTCGAGTTCGTCAAGCAATGACCGATGCTCTCTGGGCATTTCGGCGTCTGTCGGCAGGCCCAGCAAATAGCGAAGTTGGCGACGATTGGCGTCCGATGAAATCCACTGCCGTATGAGGCGGGCTATGACCTTCTGTTTGTGCTTTGCCGATTTCTTCCATGTTGCGAACCCGAGCTGTCCATTGGTCGAACTCGGCGGCTCTTTGATGGTTCCCGGTTCTGCATAACAAACCGAGGCGGTCGAAGAGCAATCTGCAGGTTGGACGGTTACTGGCCGCATGACGGTGTCGACCGTATGATGACGCCGCTTGCAGGCCAGGGCGCGGCTTACGACTCGGCCTGGCCGACCATCAGTTTGGGTTGTCCAATGTTGTGCTCATACCGGCAGGGGCGGCCAGTCGTGTCCTTGCACGCTGCATCCGACCCTCGATCGCGGCTATGTCGCAATCACAAATATTGGCGGCGTCTTCGTGCGACAGTCCGATCATGCGAACCAGGACCGTGGCCTGGCGTTCCAGGACAGGCAGGCGGTCCATGGCACGAGCGATCCTTAGACCGTTTCCACTCCATGCCTGCGCGTCGCCAGCCAAGCGTTGCGACAAGCAGCCCGACGACCTCTCATGTCGAGGGGCCGCGTTTTTCTTGGCCAAATAGGTCATGCGCATGATGGCAAAGAGCCCAAGCTTCACCTGGGATTCACCGATATCGGATCGGTCATCCCTTTGATCAGCGTCTCGCAGACAAGGTCGTCAGCTTCGTCAGGGCTACCGCAGAGGGAGCGGGCGGATGCCCTCAATGCTGGAACAAGCTCGACGAGGTTCGTCTGTTCGTTGTCGCCTGATGGTGACGAGCGGCCAGATTGTGTTGGGCGTGTATCTCCGCAACGTCTGGATCGGAGGTGTCCAGTTGCCGACGGTATTCAGTCATTGCACCGGTTCTCCCGAGAGGGGTTTTGGTGCCGGACTGATGTGGTGGGGTGATGAGTCCAAGAAGCGGCAACTGCAATGTTGGTGTTCGGACTGGTCACTGACAAACCTTATCGACAGCGCGCGTGTCGGAGCTTAACCGCTCTATCATTAATGCCGTCATCGATCTGGTGCACTTACATAGAATAACGGACCCGGCCGGTTGCGGCGTTCTTCCGGTCGAGCCAATTGATTCTTATGACGCCATTGGTCCATCTGCCGGCAGTATGAAGTCCCAATCCGCTCGGCCTGACGGTAAACGTAAAAATCCAAATTTCAAGAATTTGACCCGAAGTGAGAGGCTCAGCCGCAAAATCTTGTCGCCATTTTCATCACGGCCTTCGACAAACATGTGCTGGCCGTCGATGCTCTTCAGTGACTCCCTCGTGAGGTCGATAAGGCCTTCGTATCCCGCGCGGCGGACTTCCTCAAGGCCGGTGCATTGGATGCCTATCTCGTCTTCGAAGGTTAGATCGCGATCGCCGCTGTCAAAGGAAATCGTGCCATCGGACGGGTTCCGTCACTACTGATTCGAGGGGTTCCGTTGATGCAGGTAGGTCGCGTCAAAATCTCCTGCGTGAGTGAGACCGGCCCAGTCCAGTGCATGCACTTTTGATCCCGAGGTCACGATGAGGCCCCTTCGTCGTAGTTCCTGGAGCATCCGGTTGCCGTGGACCGTAGACAGACCCAATGCATCCCCAGGGCTGTCTGAGTGATGGGAAGGTCCGCTACGTGATCCTGAATGCGCCCGACCGAGCGCAAGCGAATAATCAGGTCGCACAGAATGTGAGCCATGCGGGTATAGCCCTCACGTCTTCCCACATTGGTGACCCACTCCCGGTAAATCGCGGCAACGATCGCGTCGACCTGCTAAAAAGCGGTGGCGCTGCGAGGGCGCTGGTCGGAAATGCTGCGTAGAGCGTCGTGCCGCATGAAGCCTATTCGAGCCGGCGTAAGGATCGTGAAGTTACAATCCATGACCGACAGATGCAGTCCGTGCAGATCAGGAATGTCGCCGGCCACGAAGAACGAGGTGATTTGTCGCTTGCCTTCGCCCGTATGTTGGTGGAACCAACCAGGCCATCCAGAACAATAAACGAGTAAACAGGGCGGTCGCCCTCACGCACCAGATCGTGCTTGGCCAAATAGTCCCTTTCCTGATCGGAATGTCTTTCAGAGCCCCGATGTCAGCCTCTCGGAGACCGAGATGGTCTGAAGCTCGCGAATGAGTACATCCGAGGATGAGGTGGGAGACAAATTGACTACCTGGCTGATGTTGGCGGCCGAACTGTTATTCGCGCCAAAAGTTCGGCTGGCCGGCAAGGGGGTTCCGAAACGACGGCCGTCGCGTGGTTATCGTCATTTCGGCAATTCAGCATGTGCACATAAACTCCGGCGGACGGGCCACCGCGCGGCATGGCCCCACGCACGGAGCGTTCTGCCGGCGTCGAGCGTGATTCAAGGCGACAGAATCACAGCCGCCAGTTCTTAGGGCAGCTAGGAAGCAATGCATCAAGGCCGCACCGGCTGCCCCGTCCTGGAACACTTTAATGCGCGCCGCCAGGAACGGGGTCGCTGTGCTGACGTTCTTCTGGGGACAAGGTGAGATTTCAGTGAACAGGTATATTTCGCGGACGGATGTCGAACAAATCGATCACACGGATGACAGCGGGTTTGCGATAGAGCACGGCGTCCCGCCATCTTCAGCAATCGCGGCAGAGCTGGCCGGTGGTCTGGAGGCCAGCCGGCACAAGCACATTATCCATATAACTGCCTCGGAACGCAGCGCCGACGAGATCGTCGGGGCTTTGCGTCAGTTCCTGCCGCACGCGGAGATCATCTTGCTGCCGTCCTGGGATTGCGTGCCTTACGACAGGGTGTGGCCCACACGCGCCAATATGGGGCGGAGGCTTCGTGCGTTGTGCCACATGGCAACGAAGCCCGATCGTGCGCGCATCGCCGTAATGTCGATCGAAGCCAGTCTGCAGCGGGTGCCGCCCGCCCAGGTCATTGCTGGCGGTTTCGCAATTCTGGAGGTGGGACAAAAGTTCGACCGGGATGATTTCAGAACAAGGTCCGAAGCTTTTGGCTATGTCGTCGACGAGAGGGTCGACGAACCGGGTGAAATAGCTTTTCGGGGCGATCTCATGGACATCTTCCCCGCTGGCGCGGAGGACCCCGTTCGCGTCGTTCTTGGCCCAGACAGCTGCATTCGAGAGCTCAAGACCTACGATCCGATCAGTCAGCTCAGCGACCAGGTTCGAGACTCGATTGCTGTCGGACCGGCATCCGAGCTGATGTTTAAAGCTGGTGATCATCCTGAGCTGACAGCGATGCGCGCGACGTCGATGGAAGAGCGCCTGGTCGCATTATATGGCGCTATGCCATCTGTCTTCGACACTGCGTCGAGCGCCTCGATCTCCTTCCTTGAAGGGATCGACGGGCAGCCGCTCGACAAAATTCTGGACCTGATCGAGGATGCACGCCGTGCCAGGCAGGAGGCTGCCGGGCGCGAGAAACCTTTGCCGGAACAATTTTACCTGTCGCGTGAAGAGTGGGATGCTTCCGTGCGCAACCGCTCCACGAGACTTGCCGTTCCTGCCGAGCGAGTTCCCAAATTCTTTCGCCTGGTCCGGCCCGGGTACGAATTCGCTGAATTCGTGACAAGGCAGACAAGCGCCGGGGCCAGGGTGGTGTTGACCGGCGATGCCTCTGGACTGCAGCGAGCAGATCGCCTGCTCAATAGAAAGCTAGGCCGGCGGGCAGAGGAAGCGGTCGACTTACCGCAAATACTTTCGGCCGCGAGAGGCTCTCTTCTCAAGGCTGGCTTCGTCCTCGATGAAGGGTTTGTCGACGCGCAATCCGGTATCGCGATGGTCGCCGCAGCCGACCTGTTTGGCCCTGCGTTGAAGGTGGATGCCGGCATGGCCGCAAGCATACTCGAACCCGAGTTGCGCATCGGCGACGTCGTCGTCCATGAAGACCATGGCCTGAGCGTGCTCGCGGCGGTCGAACAGGTCGACTTGGCTGGTCAGCACCAGGATGTTGTCAGGCTGGAATATCATGGCGGGGCTTCCTTGCTGGTTCCGGTCGACGACTTTGGGAAAATATGGCGCTACGGCTCGGAACCGGAGGCAGTGTCGGTCGATCGCCTCAACGGCGAGGGCTGGCCCAAGCGACGCGAGGCTGCGTTGCGCGAGATCGACAGGCTGGCCAATCGCCTGGTGGGCCTTGCCAAGATGAGGTCCAGCCAGCCCGCCGAGATCATCAAGCCCTCCCGCGCGGACTTGGCCCGTTTTGCGGCGAAATTCCCCTATACCGAGACTCCCGACCAGGCCGCCGCCATCCGCGCTGTGCTCGACGATCTTTCCTCGGGGAGAACAATGAACCGGCTCGTCTGCGGTGATGTCGGCTTCGGCAAGACAGAGGTGGCTTTGCGTGCTTGCGCCGCCGCCGCTCTCTGCGGGAAACAGGTTGCGGTCGTAGCGCCGACAACCGTGTTGGCGCGCCAGCACTATGAGACGTTCAGCCGCCGTTTCGCAGGAACGGGCCTGCAGGTCGCCCACCTGTCAAGGATGGTCGGGGCAGCAAAGGCAAAAGCGGCAAAGGAGGGCCTGCGGAGCGGCCAGGTTGCGATCGTCGTGGGTACTCAGGCCTTGGCGTCAAGGAGCGTCACCTTCGCCAATCTTGGACTGCTGATTATTGACGAGGAGCATCGGTTCGGCGTCAAGTTGAAGCGGGCCCTGCGGAACATGGCACCCCGGCTACATAGTCTGAGCATGAGCGCCACGCCGATACCGCGGACGCTGCAATCTGCGTTGTCGGGCATCCAGGATGTCAGCGTCTTAAACTCTCCGCCCGCCAAAAGACATCCCGTCCGCACGATCCTGGCAGCGTTCGATCCAGCATCGGTGCGCGCGGCCCTCTTGCGTGAATTTCACAGGGGTGGACAGAGTTTCTTCGTGGTCCCGCGCATCGAGGACATTGGCCCGGTCTCTGGCCAGTTGAGCAGCCTGGTGCCGGAACTCGGCGTCAAGACGGCGCATGGTGAAATGAAAGGGAGGCAGCTGGACGAAGTCATGGTCGGATTCGCTCACGGTGATGGCGACATTTTGTTGAGCACCGATATCATCGAGAGCGGGCTCGATGTACCGCGAGCCAACACCATCATTGTCTGGCGCCCGGACCGGTTCGGTCTGGCGCAGTTGCACCAGCTAAGGGGTCGGGTCGGTAGAGGAGCGGTGCAGGCGGCTGCGTTTCTTCTGACGGAGCCTGGCGTTGAGCTGGCCGACGGCACCAGGGCCCGGCTTTCGACGATGCTTGCGCTCGATCGGCTTGGCTCCGGCCTGGCAATCAGTCAAAGGGACCTTGACCTGCGCGGCGCCGGAGATCTGTTCGGCGAAGATCAGGCTGGGCATATGAAGCTGATCGGAGTGGGCCTCTACGAGTACTTGCTGGAGCGGGCGGTCTCGGCGGCTGGAGAAGGGGCCGACCCCGACAAGCAACTGGCCGACATCGCTGGCCCGGAAAAAGGAGCCGTTCCCGAAAGCTATGTCAACGAGCCTACGGTCCGTGTTGGCCTCTATGCGCGGCTCTCTCGGATGCGTTCGGACTTGGACCTTGATGCATTCAGCGAGGAGCTCGAGGACCGCTTTGGAGACATGCCTGGCGAAGTGACCGTCCTGCTGGAACTTACCAGGTTGCGAATAGCAGCGTCGGAACTGGGTGTCGGCAAAGTCGATGTTGGGCCCGAAGCCGTCGCGATCACCTTGCGCAACAAGCCGTTGGCGTCCCAATGGCGGGACCGGAAAGCGTTGGGCCTGGAGTACCGAAACGGGCGCCTGATTTTCAGGCGGATCGAGCCCCGCGTCTCAGGCATCGATGCCGTTCGCTTGGCGCTAGATGCCATACGTGCAGTTCAGCCAAAGCACGAGGTCTGACGAGCCTTTTATCTCCACCCGCGGCGGTACAATGTGACCAGCTTCATATCACCTCAGCCAAGACTAGCAGGGCGAGGTTTAAGGCATCGTACCGGCTTGATGGGCCGTCATGGCGGCCATGTTCTCGTTCAGGTGGGCCATGATCCAAACCGAGCCCAGGACCACCAGCGCAACGATCAGCACGCCGAAGGCCAGAGCGAGAATGTTGTTGGTGTTGTCCGGCCCGGTGGTCAGGTGCAGAAAGAAGACAAGATGCACGCCCATCTGCGCGACCGCGAGCACCACCAGGGCCGAAATCACCGCCGGCTGGTAAATCAGATCGGTTTGAGCCGCCAGGAATGACGCGACCGTGAGCAGGATGGCCAGGCCGTAGCCGATCACATAGCCCAACAGCCCTCCAGCCACTTCGTGCTCGGTTATACGTTCCTCGCCCGGTGCGGAATCGCGGCGGTCCTGCATCTCGCCGGGCCTGCTCTCGACGTCGGTCATGGCGATGCTCCCAACAGATAGACCAGGGTGAAGATGGCGACCCAGATGATGTCGAGTGCGTGCCAGAAAAGCCCGAAGCAGTGGAGCCGCCGCAAAATATCCGACCGAAAACCCTTGACCCATAGCTGCGCCATCATTGTGCCCAGCCAGAGCAGCCCGAGCCCGACATGGGTGCCGTGGCAGCCAACGAGCGCAAAGAAGGCTGATAGAAATGCGCTGCGCGAAGGCCCCGCCTGCTCGCCGATCATCGCCGCGAATTCCTGCACCTCCAGAAACAGGAAGGCTGCCCCGAGCAATCCGGTGACGAGCAGCCAGGCCTGCGTGGCAGCCATCGATCTGCGATGGGTCGCGAGTGTCGCCAGGCCACCGGTGAAGCTCGACGTGAGCAGAAGGCTCGTCTGCACCGCAACGCGGGTGGGCTCGAACAAATCCTTGCCGGTCGGTCCGCCGGCGGTCGCCTTGGCAAGCACGGCATACGCCGCGAAGAAGGCCGAGAATATGATGATGTCGGACAGCAGAAAGATCCAGAAGCCATATGCCACGGTGACGAATTTCGAGGCCGGGCCGCCTTCTCCGTGGCCGGTCGCGGAGCGCACGCCATGTCGGCCGCCCTGACCAAGCCGATAGGGGTCTCGGGCCTGGGTGCCCGCGCCGAAGTCGCCGGGTAACGCGTGATCGCTCATGCCGGCCGCTCCCAGCCCCGCAGCCGGGCTGACTGTGCGGCCTTGCGGTCATCATCGATGCGCGCGACCTCTTCGGCGGGAATCTCATATTCCCCATGATCGCGCCAGGCGAAGACGACGAAGGTTGCGTAGGCGCCGATGAAGCCGACCATTGCCAGCCACCATATGTGCCAGATCAGCGCGAAGCCGATCAGCGTGCTGAAGAAGGCGGTGACGAAGCCTGTCGGGCTGTTGCGCGGCATCTCGATAGGCTCGTATCCTTCGTCCTTGTCGGGGCTCTTCTCCTCGATTGCCCGTTGCTTGATGCGCCAATAGGGCTCTTCGTTCTCGACGTGAGCCAGTCGCGCATAGTTGAAGACGGGGGGAGGGGATGATGTCGACCATTCCAGCGAACGCCCATCCCACGGGTCTCCTGTCTCATCGCGAAGCTTGTCACGATGCCGGATCGAAAGGAGAAGCTGTGTGATCTGCAGTGCGGCGCCGGCGATCATCACCAGCACGCCGAACGCGGCCACCACCAGCCATGGCGCCCAAAGATCCATGTCGATATGCTGCAGGCGCCGCGTCATGCCGAGCAGACCGACGATATAGAGCGGCACGAAGACCAGCATGTAGCCGGCCAAGGTGACCCAGAATGCGGCCTTGCCCCAGCCTTCGTGCAAGCGGAATCCGAACGCCTTGGGAAACCAGTAGGTGAAGCCGGCGAACGCGCCGAACAGCACGCCCGAAATGATGACGTTGTGGAAATGCGCGACGAGGAAAAGGGAGTTGTGCAGCACGAAGTCGGCCGGTGGAACGGCAAGCAGAACGCCGGTCATGCCGCCGACGGTGAAGGTGGTCACGAAGCCCAGCGCCCAAAGCATCGGCGTGTCGAAGCGGATGCGCCCGCCATACATGGTGAAGAGCCAGTTGTAGATCTTCACCCCGGTGCCGACGGCGATGACCGACGTGGCGATGCCGAAGGCGGCGTTGACGTCTGCTCCGGCGCCCATGGTGAAGAAATGATGCAGCCAGACCATGAACGAGACGATGCAGATGAACATCGTGGCCGCGACCATCGAACGGTATCCGAACAGCGGCTTTGACGAGAATGTCGAGAAGACCTCGGAGAAGATGCCGAAGGCGGGAAGCACCAGAATGTAGACCTCGGGATGGCCCCAGGCCCAGATCAGGTTGACGAACATCATCTGATTTCCGCCGGCTTCGTTGGTGAAGAAATGGAAGCCGAGATAGCGGTCCAGCGTCAGCATCGCCAGCGTGGCGGTGAGGATCGGGAAGGCTGCGACGATGAGCAGGTTGGACGCGAGCGAGGTCCAGCAGAACATCGGCATTCGCAGGTAGCCCATACCAGGCGCACGCATCTTGAGGATGGTCGTCACCAGGTTGACGCCGGTAAGCAGCGTGCCGACGCCGGAGATCTGGATCGACCACAGATAGTAATCGACACCGACGCCCGGCGAGTAGGTGGTCTCCGACAAGGGGGCATAGGGCAGCCAGCCGGTGCGCGCGAACTCACCGATGACAAGCGAGATGTTGACCAGCAGGGCTCCGGAAGCCGTCAGCCAGAAGCTGACGGAATTGAGTGTCGGAAAGGCTACATCACGTATGCCAAGCTGCAGCGGTACGGCGAAATTCATCAGGCCGATCATGAAAGGCATCGCCGCGAAGAAGATCATAATCGTGCCGTGCGCGGAGAAGATCTGGTCGTAATGCTCCGGCGGCAAGTAGCCCGGCCCGTGGATCGCCAGCACCTGTTGCGTGCGCATCATGATGGCATCGATGAAGCCACGCAGAAGCATGAGCATCGCCAGCACAATGTACATCACGCCGATGCGCTTGTGGTCGACCGAGCTTATCCACTCGTTCCACAGATAGGGCCAGTAGCCCTTCACCGTTATCCATCCAAGCACGGCGACCGCTGCCAGAAAGACGCCGAGAGCCGCGACGAGCGGGATGGGTTGATCGAAGGGAATGGCCGACGAGTCGAGCTTGCCCAGCATCGTCATTCCGCCCCTTCTGCCTGTGGATGATGCCCCGTCGGCGGCGCCGCCGCGGGCAATGCCTTTGGGCTCACCTGTGGCTCGCCGCCGGCGGCACTTTCGGCCGGCCCCGGACCCGGGGGCAATATCTGCTGAGCGACGGCATCGAACAGCCCGGGCTGAACATGGCCGAACGTGGACGGCGGCACGCTGGTGCTTTGCCGGGCGAGCTCGCGATAGGCATTCGCGTTGAGCACGCCGCCGCCGCCACGCACCGACGACGTCCAGCGGGTGAAGGCATCGGCTGAAACCGCGCTCACGCTGAAGTTCATGTCCGAGAAGCCGTCGCCGCTGAAGTGCGCCGACTGGCCGAAAAAGCTGCCCTCGCGGTCGGCCTGCAGATGCAACTCGGTCTGCATGCCGTTCATGACGTAGACCATGCTGCCAAGCTGGGGCACGAAGAACGTGTTCATCACGCTGGCCGAGGTCAGCTTGAAATGCACTGGAACGCCGGAGGGGATGACCAATTGATTGACCGCGCCCACGCCCTGCTCGGGATAGAGGAACAGCCATTTCCAGTCGAGCGCCACCACCTGGATGTCGAGCGGCGGCTGCGCGGAAGGGATCGGTTTGCGCGGATCGAGCTGGTACGATCCGTAATAGATCAGCCCGCCAAGGAAAAGGATGGTGAGCGTCGGGATCGACCAGACGATCAACTCGATGCGCCCCGAATAGGTGAACTCCGGGTCATAGCGCGCGTCGCTGTTCGAGGCGCGGAATTTCCATGCGAAGGCCAAGAGCGCAACAAGCGTCGGAACAACGATCACCAGCATCACCGCCAGTGAGTTCAAGAGGATCGTGCGGTTGCCCAAGCCAATGGGTCCTTGCGGGTCGAGCACACCCCCCGCGCAACCGGGCAAGAATGCGATTGCCGCGATCCAGAGCAGTTGCCGCCCCGGCTTGGGGCTGGATGGCAACAACACTTGCTCGGCCACCAATCCTGGAGAGGACGCGTTCTTGGGGCACGCGCTCTTGGCACTTCTCATCTGAAGCCTTCCTCTGAACTAACTTCAAGGCGCGTGGCCGGGGTGCCGCCCTCCGCCGGACGAAGGACCTAACTGGCGCTTCCCTGGTTTGTTCCTCCTCGCTGACTCGTGCACAAACTCCAATTCGGCGGCACGGCGATGGAGCACAGCTAAGTCGATCACCCCATCAAGCTGGTGGAGCCAGGACCGCTCCACGGTTTTGGCCCATGAGCGAATCGACGCCAGTCATGGCTAATGACGACCGGTGGGGGCCCGAACTTCTTGCCGATCGCCGCGCCGGCGGAGAGGACACGTCCTTCGGGGTGCTCGTTTCCATCTGACGTCTGCTCTTGACGGGGGATTTTTTCGGGGCTGGCCGCAAGTCGCCCAAGCGTGCGACGCCTAACTGGCGCCTCCCGGGATTGTTCCGCTTGTCAGTGTTTGGGCGACATGGGCGCGACCCGAGGGGGAACTCTACCTGCTCGAGAGATGGAGTTGTCCAACGTGACCATATTCACAACGACGGCGGCTCGGTTACCTCAGCTATTTGCAGCCGTCGCTGGCTCGCGTACGAATTTTGATCTCGGCGGGACGGCGAACACCGTGAAGCGCTCAGCCAGACTGTCAAGAGCTTTACGCATGCCCACTCCAGCGGCAGCCGCACCATGTCCAGTGATGACCATCTGAGGGTTCAGGGCAGCCAGACGCTTCACAGATCTTTCCGCCGCATCCCAGTCCGGCGTGAAGTAGCGCGGCGGACCGTGCATCTCGAGATCCTGGACGGCGACCTCATAGACCGACTCCTAACCGGTGGTGATGAAAGCGTCCCCTACGATCAGCGAGCGGTCTTCCTCGCGCCAGAGCGAAATGCGACCAGGGGCGTGCCCGGGTGTGTGCAGCCATTGCCATCCGGGCATTCCGGGGACCGATCCGTCGGCGGGCAAGAGTTCCAATCGGTTGCCAAGATCGATTGGCCCGCGTGGAAAGAGCGGCGAAAGCAGCGCCATCAGTCCGCCCCCGACCCACGGATCCGGTGGCGGATAAGATTCAGTTCCGTCCAAATAGGGCCGCTCGAGTCGATGCGCGAAGACGGGCACCTCCCACCTATTCGCGAGGGTCCAGAACCGTTCCCACATGGTCAAAATGGCCGTGTGTCAGGATAACCGCGGCAGGCCGTGCGTTGGTGCCAAACTGCTTTTCCGCGACCGCAAGAATACTGCTTCTCGACGTCGGCAACCCCGTATCTATTAGCACCCAGTTCCGATCTCCGCTGCGCGGTGCGCCGAAGAACACGACATTGACGATTGCCAGCCGCAAATAACCCAGGTCCGGTGCGACTGGTCGAGAGACGGCTGCAGGATTGCGAGGAGCCGGGTTGCCGATGCGTCGGCAAGCCGGTCCTCAAGGGGGCAATTTTTAGGTAGGCACCGGCTTGATCCGACCAGAATACAACGGCGGCCGAGAGTTAGGCCTGCCAAGGCCACTTCGCGCATTCGTTTCGAACCTGCGTACGACCAAGACCCAGGTCTGCAAGCTGATGGTCTTCGAGCTCGGCCAGCTGTCCACGTTGGCGGTAGAGTTGTATCCAACGCGATACTATCACAATAGGTCCTGTCGCATTGTTGATGATGTGACGAACATGCGTCGGCAACGACGACGGAGGCCTCCGCCCTTCAGTAAGCGGGTGATTGAACATTTCTCATCCTCTCGCTGCATCCATGTTGACGTGTCGCGCTGAAATGCTCCAATCTGCCCACGGGCGCAAAGCATGGTTTCTCGTGCTTGGCCGAATTTTTCTCATGACATGGTGGAAAATTGGCTCGCCGACTGCCATCACTCAACGCCCTCAAGGCCTTCGAGGCCGCGGCTCGCCACGGGAGTTTCACCAGGGCGGCGGACGAACTATCCGTGACGCAGGGCGCGGTGAGCCATCAGGTGAAGGCGCTCGAGCTCGAATTGGGCGTCAGGCTGTTCGATCGCGAACGTCAAAAGCTGAGCATCACGCGAGCCGGCCTCTCCTATCTAGAGGTGGTACGTGATGCCTTCGACCGTATAGCTCTCGGCACGCAACGCATTCAGCATCTATCCAGGGCCGGCGCGTTGACGGTCAGCACGTCGCCCGACTTTGCCGCCAAGTGGTTGGTAAATCGCCTTGGCAGGTTTGCAGAGATGCATCCGGACATCGACCTCAGGGTTTCCGCAACCATGCATCACGTCGACTTCGCAAGAGAGGACGTCGATCTTGCCGTGCGGCATGGCGATGGCAACTGGGCTGGGCATGATGTTGTCCGCCTGTGTTCCGAGCAGCTGTTCGCGGTTTGCAGTCCCAAACTTCATCAGCGGATGCGCGAGCCGTCCGATGTGTTGAAATTTCCGCTGCTGCATCTTGATGACCGGAAGGACTGGTCGGAATGGCTCGAGGCTGCTGGCGTGCGAGATGCCAAACTCTCCCACGGACCGGTCCTGAACCGTGCCAGCATGGTCATAGACGCCGCTGTCGACGGCCAGGGCATCGCACTCGCCCGCACCACGCTTGCGGCTTGGGATCTCATCAACGGGCGCCTCGTCAGACCGTTTGCTACGGCTCTGCGATTGTCCAAGACATACTGGATCGTCTGCCCCCGCGCGATGTCGATGGTCCCTAAAATCATCACATTTCGTGAATGGCTGTTGGCCGAGGCCGCTGACGACGTGTCTCGCCTCCAGACGCTCGATCCCTCGCCCGATGGCATTCAGGATCGGGCTGGCAAAGCCGCAACCAGCGAAGCAACAAAAAGGGCGGTTTGGCCGTTCTGATCAGTCGCATTGGCGGCTGGGGCATTCGAAGACATGACTACGCCGCAATTTTGTCATTTGCCGTAACCTTCGTGATGCTG
>NZ_RZRT01000007.1:0-175272 GCF_003998295.1 Mesorhizobium sp. M7A.F.Ca.US.011.01.1.1 | reverse complement strand
ATACCGCGCGATCAACTTGTGACCACAGGTTCGGCCAATCCCGAAACGACGACAAAGCGCACTGACATTGCTGCCATCCTGCACCGCAAGACGCACAAACTCCAACTTCCCATCCATCACGCTGGTGTTCCCAAATGGCATCGCGAACCTCCCGGCGCAAAGCACGCCAAACTGTTCGCGATGTCCTCGCACACCTGTTCGCGATGTCTCCGGTCCAAACAGGGGGGAGATCGGCAGCTTCAGCGCCCCGCCCTCTATTTGACCATCCCCGCGCTCGCCTGTAGCAGTCGGCTGAGGCATGGCGGGAGAGAGAATCCAGATGTCGAGCACCAAAGGCTTTTCCGACTTTTTCTACGCTGCACCCGATAGGCTTCGCCTTCATGCGCGCATCTATGGTGAGGCCAATACCGGATCCTGGCCGGTTGTCTGCCTGCCTGGCCTGACCCGCAATGCCAGGGATTTTCACGAGCTGGCGCTCTATCTGTCGACGGATGCGGCAAGTCCGCGAAAGGTCATCGCCTTCGACTACCGTGGGCGCGGGCAGTCAGCCTATGATCCCGACGTCAAAAATTACAATGTCGGCGTGGAGGCCGGCGACCTCCTGGCCGGGCTGACGGCGCTGAACATCGGAGAAGCGGCCTTCATCGGCACCTCGCGCGGCGGGCTGATCATCCATGTGCTCGGGATGATGCGGCCATCCGTCCTGAAAGCCATTGTTTTCAACGACATCGGACCGGTGATCGAGACGGCCGGACTTGCTCATATCCAGTCTTATCTCGAGCGCGACCCGGCACCGAAAACCCGCACACAGGCAGCCGCCGCCCAGCGCAGCGTGCATGGCGAAGACTTCCCCGCCCTTGCCGGCGCCGATTGGGATCGGATGGCATGGGCTCTCTACCGCGAAACGGATGGTGGGCTGGTGCCGGATTTCGATCCGAAGCTGGTGGAAACCGTGGCGAGCCTCGATCTGACGCAGAAGCTGCCTGATCTATGGCCTCAATTCGAGGCGTTGGCGGCCATCCCGTTGCTCGCCATACGTGGTGCCAATTCGAGATTGCTGTCCATGGACACGCTCAAGCAGATGAGAGAGCGCCATTCCATGATGAAGACGATCACTGTCGAGGGCCAGGGCCATGCGCCATTCCTCGAGACCGGCAGCCTGCCGGGCGACATAGCCGCTTTTCTCGACCAAGCCGAGCGGAAGAATCCCGAAGTAAATCCCATGACCAAACAAGGTCACGGGATAGCTACAATAGTATAGACAGGATTCTTCAGCCTACTTGGCTTTTGAATTTTTCCGAGCCGCTTTCGGCGACTCCTTTGCGGCGGCGGCTGCCTCATCCCTCTTTTTTCGCCCTGCCGTCGGCGACGAAGGCGTCGTCACGGGCGAAGAAAACATGGAGCCTTCAGCGCGATTGCCGCCCGGCTGAGTCGATCGAGGCGTTTCCAGCACGATGACACAGCCATCGAGATCGTTGGTGGCCAGATGCGCGTAGCGCATGGTCATCGACAACGTCTGGTGGCCGAGCCACATCTGCACGCGCCGGATGTCGATGCCGCCCTGGACAAGGCGCGAGGCGCAGGTATGGCGCAGTATGTGCGGCACCACCTGATCGTCGGCGCCGAGGCCGACTTCGGCCTTCGCGTCGTTCCAGATGGCACGAAACTGTGCCTGGCTGAGCTTGGTGAACGGTCCTTTGGGCCGGCGACCCTCAGTGGGGGGCAGCTTGATGACTTCCTTGACCCGCTCGGTCATTGGAATGGTGCGGCTGCGGCCGGATTTGGTGATCCAGAAACTGACGCGATGCTCCTGGATATCGTTCCAGATCAGCCCAAGCGCCTCGCCGAGACGGCATCCGGTGTCGACCAGGAAGACGGAAAGCCTGTAGGCATCCTCGCTGCGGTTCTTGATGGCGGCGAACAGGCGCGCCTCTTCGTCCCTTTCGAGGAAGCGAATCCGACCCGCCCGCTCCTTCTGGCGGCGGAACTCGGGCAGGCTGTGGATATCTCCCATCTTGTGAGCCTTGCGCAGCAGTTTGCTGAGGGCAGCCATCTTTCGATTGATGGTTGCGTTGCTGTTGCCGCGCTGGCGCAAGGTGCCGATAAGGTTGTCCAGGGTACTTTGGTCAAAGGCGCTGAAACGCTCCCCAAGGAGAATCTCGTCTATTTCGCCGATGAACGAGCTGACATTATACTTATGCCGCCCATCATCCCATAATATGTCCCGATATGCTGAAAAAAGATCTCCGACCCGATGCGACTTTACTTCTCTAATCTTGTTGTAGGTGTATCGAATCTTCGGACTTTGAGAAGAAAACATCGAAAAATGATCAGAGGACTCGCCCTCTTGAATCGCTTCGTTCGTCATCATTTGCCACACCCCCGAGTGGGATAGGTCAGCCCTACCCGCTTGGAAGCGTCCTTTCAAGAGATTTTAATCACGCAGTTGTGATTTCATCCGCCCATCAGCGGATCCCACGAAACCACTCCACGGATTTATTCAGCTACCGTGACCCCCATCCTTCCGTTTGCCTTGATCCAGTCACGAAACAAAACAGCCCGGGCGTTGTGCGCCCGGGCTGGATTTCACCTGTAAGGAACCAGCCCTTAGAACGAGCGCTGGAAGCGGAGGATACCGCCGATGTTGCTTTCCTTGTCGGCGCTGGTCCAGTTGGACGCAGGGTAGCTGCCGGCATTGAGGTAGTCGACTTCGGCCGTGATCGTGAAGCCTGGAACCACATCGTAAGCGATATTCGCCGCGATGCCGAGGTTTTCGTCTTCATCATACGACACCTGGGCGTTGAACGAGGTCTTCTCGTTGAACTTGTAGGTGCCACCGCCCCACACTGCCCAGTTGCCGCCCCAGAGCTTGTACATGCCGCGACCAGCAGCAGGAATAACATAAGACCCGTCGTTGTAGTTATCGTCGGTGCCGTAGCCGCCCATGATCCACAGCGACAGTTCGTTCGAAACGTTGACGTCCAAGCGAACCTTGCCAGCGACTTCTTCGTAAGCGCTGTCATAAGCGACGACGCCGGTGATCGCGCCCCAGCCCTGCGTCCACTTCACGCCGCCGACGACATGCGGAACGTAGCTGTCGATCGAGTACGGGCCGTAACCTTCTTCCAGCGAGACCACTGCCGAGAAGCCGTTGCCGGCATCGAAGTAGTACTGGACGACGTTGGTGTCGAAGCCGCCGTAGGGAACGAGCGTATCCTGGATGACGTTGCCGGCATAGCCGATGAACGTATCGAAGGCCGATTCGTCCTTACCGACGCGCAGGCCACCAAGCTGGATCCAGGCGAAGTTGAGCGAGACGCCCTTGTTGTAGGCGTTGCCGGAGTAGGAGCCGTCGCTAAATCTCGTGTTGCCGAAATTGAAGCGGGTTTCGGTATAGGTCTTCAACGTGCCGAGCTCGGTTTCCTGGCCGGTCCAGGTCTTCAGCGTGAAGCGGGCGTTCTTCTGCCAGGTATCGTTGACTTCACCGTCTTCTTTGTCCCGGGCCCAGGCACCATCGAACGAGCCGACGTCGCCAGCGCCGATGTCATAACGGACATAGCCGCCGATGCGCAGGCAGGTTTCGGTGCCGGGGATGTAGAAATAGCCAGCGCCGTAGACGTCGCAAATCTTGACGTATTCAGCGGGTTCCGGCTCGGCGACGACGACGGCGTCGGCGGCGCGCGCACCGGAAACTGCGATCAGGGCCGCAGCGGAGCCGAGGAGAAGGCTCTTGATGTTCATTTTCTGACCTCCAGTCAAAAGTTAAAAAACGGGTCTGGGTATTCTTTGCTGAAGGACAGCGTTCCCTGCCCCATCCCCACTACCGAAAAAGATGCGCACCGCGCCGCTCCTTCGAAATCGACATTACCCATGAGGCGGCGGCGTTCAACCACGATCGTACCGGCGAAAGGGCTGCCTGGCTGCTATCCCCTGGCGTTGTTGCACAAATGACACGATTTGGCCTCACTCAGAAAGCTCTCGTTAACCATCAGGCCCGCCGCAACCGGTTGTTTGCCGCCGAATCCGGCGATGGACCGACGGAATCATGGCAAGTCCCGAGTCGCTAGCCAGGAAACAACCGCAGAACCGCCACATCCATGGAAGGTCGCGGTTCGGCGCCTTCTTATTTTTGCATATAATGATGCGGGCTTGTTGATTGTGCCGGCGCTTTTCTTTATCCAGCGGCGCAACGGAGAGGTGGCCGAGTGGTCGAAGGCGCTCCCCTGCTAAGGGAGTAGAGGTCAAAAGCTTCTCGTGGGTTCGAATCCCATCCTCTCCGCCACCCTACGCCCTGCGGGCTTCGGGTGGCTGGCCACCCGGAACCGCATTTTGGGCGTAGGAGTGTCGCCCGAAGCTACGAAGTAGCGTAGGGGGACCATGTGGTACGTCTATTTCCTGCAACTGCGTAACGGCGATGTCTATGTCGGATCGACAAACGACCTTCGACGCCGCTTCGAATCGCATCGATCGGGTCACGTGCCGTCGACCAAGGCCCATCTGCCTGCAACCTTGAAGACCTACATTGCAGTTGAAACCGAGGCCAACGCGCGGCAACTCGAGCGATATTTCAAGACCGGATCCGGCAAGGCCTTCGCGAACAAGCGGTTTTGGCCGACAGGCCTCGCTGACGACCTTTGAGATCATCCATTTGAAATAAAAAGAAAAATGCCCTGAGAACCGCTTTTCATCGACCTCCGCTGTCGATTCTGACTGGAGGTCAGAAAATGAACATCAAGAGCCTTCTCCTCGGCTCCGCTGCGGCCCTGATCGCAGTTTCCGGTGCGCGCGCCGCCGACGCCGTCGTCGTCGCCGAGCCGGAACCCGCTGAATACGTCAAGATCTGCGACGTCTACGGCGCTGGCTACTTCTACATCCCCGGCACCGAGACCTGCCTGCGCATCGGCGGGTATGTCCGCGAAGACATCGGCGTGGGCGACGGCGGCTCGTTCGATGGCGTCAACCACGTTACGGATCACCAGCACGGCGACTCCGACTCGACCTACTGGAAGCAGACCCGCTTCACGCTGAAGACCTGGACCGGCCAGGAAACCGAACTCGGCACGTTGAAGACCTACACCGAATACCGCATCAATTTCGGCAACAGCTATGGCGACTTTGGCGACGTTGACGGGGTTGGCGGTACCACGAACCCCAACCGCAACGGAGAAGGCTGGCAGGCACGCAACAAGAGCAGCGCCCTGGAATTCGCCTGGATTCAGCTCGGCGGCCTGCGCGTCGGCGCTGACGAATCGCTTTTCGACACGTTCATCGGCTACGCCGGCAACGTCATCAACGACACGATCGTCCCCTACGGCGCTTTCCAGACCAATGTGATCCAGTACTACTTCGATGCCGGCAACGGCTTCTCGGCCGTGATTGGCTTGGAAGAAGGCTCGGGTGAGGTTGGCACGATCGACAGCTATGTTCCGCATGTCGTCGGCGGCCTGAAGTGGACGCAGGGCTGGGGCGCCATCTCTGGCGTCGTTGCTTACGACAGCAACTATGAGGAAGTTGCAACCAAGGTTCGCCTGGACGTGAACGTCAACGACGCGCTGTCGCTGTTCATCATCGGCGGCTACGGCACCGACGACAACCTCAACGACCCGACCAACAACATCGACGCGCTCGGCCGCGGCTTCTACAAGCAGTGGGGCGGCAACTGGGCTCTGTGGGGCGGTGGCACCTACAAGTTCAACGAAAAGACGTCGTTCAACCTCCAGGCCTCTTATGACGATTGGAAGGACATCGGCGTCGCGGCCAACGTCGCCTACACCGTTGTTCCCGGCCTCACGGTCACGGCCGAAGTCGACTGGCAGCGCGTCGGCCAGGGCGCCATCGACAACGACTCCGTCTGGGTCGCCGCAACCAAAAAGAACAATGTCGGCGGTCTCCTCCGCTTCCAGCGCGACTTCTAATCAATTTCGCCATGTCGAAATCGAAACCCGGCGGGCAACCGCCGGGTTTTTTTCATGCCGGGTTTTCATTGGCTCGCCGAAATGCTGCGACGCCGTCGCGAGACCGAGCCCCTGCACTTCTTGAAGGTTTGCGAGCGACAATAGCCAGCCGACGAAGCCGAGCCCTGGCAGTTCCGGCAATCGGGTCTATTCGCCGGTCCGGCAGTGCCGGAGCTTTCGCGGCTGATCAATTCCCAGCCAAATCGCCCAAGCCATCGATCAGCGGTTGGATTGCGCTGCCATAGTTCTTCCAGCGACTGACGGACGAGGTGTAGATCGGTTGTCGAACCTGCCAGCGGCTAAACGTGTTCACGGCACCGCCCTTGTCAAAGAATCGCAGGCAGGCATCGTCCCACGGCAGTCCCAGATGGTCGATCAGGCGGCGCGATTGGCCTTCCTGGTCGGAGACCATGTCCTCATAGCGGTTCTGCAGGATTTGCCCCGGAAAAACCTTGTCCCAATGGCGCATAAGCCGGTCGTACTCGCTATAATACAGTCCGAGTGTATGGAGATCGGCGTTGTAGATATTGTCCTGGTTGAAACTCAGGAAATAGCACGAGATGCAATTGTCGATGGCATCGCGACGGCAGTGAATGATGCGCGCCTTGGGAAACAGGAGCCTTATGAGGCCGATAAGCTCAAAATTATGAGGTAGCTTGTCGACGATCCGCCGGGTACCGGTCGATCGTTGCCTGATGTGGATAAGATATTCTTCGGCAAGGGACTTCGACTGATCAACTGTCATGCCCAGGATAGATCTTCGCAATTCCTCTGGCGAGCGCGTTTCAGGCGCCAGCCTGTTCGTGATGCGCCGGAGCTTTGTCAACTCGCCGGCTCCATGCACGTCGGGATGGCTAGCAAGGACCTGCTCGGTCAAAGTGGTACCTGAACGCGGCATGCCAAGCACGAAAACAGGCACTTCCGATGTGCTTCCATGACCTGCCTTGGCGGCCAGCATCCGCGGACTGAACAGCTCGATCAAGAAATCGACGCTGCGGCGATGAGAGTCTATGTCGAAGCGGCGGGCTGAAAGTTCTTTTGCCTGCCGGAAGTGATCCATCGCCTCGTCATACCGCCTGATATCGTTCAGTATCTTCCCGGCCGCATGGTGGAATTGCTGTATGCTTTTCCTGTCGAGTTCCGGATTTTTCAGCTCAGTCAGAATGGATTTCAATTCCGCCGGCTCTTCAGCGAATTTTCGGATGCTGACCAGGCCGTTGTAGGCGGCCGCGACACCCAGGCGCTGACTCACCGCCTCCTTCATATAGGTGGCCGCCTCCTCCATACGGCCGAGGCTTACAAGTGCATTGGCCAGCCCCATTCGGACAAGAGGATGGCCGCCATTGATTTTGAGCGCCTTTTCATAAAGCGGCACTGCAAGATCGGCCTTGCCGAATTCGGTGTAGGCACGGCCGAGCGCGCAAAGCGCCTCGACCCAGTCGGCTTTCAGTTGGCAAGCAAGCTCAAAATGTCTGATCGCATCGGAATGTTCGCCGACCTTCAAATAGGTTTCACCCAGCGTCAGGTGATAGTGCGGATTTTGAGGCGCCTCCCTCACGGCCCTCTCAAAACATCGAATGGCCATTTCGTCATCCAGATCGAGCGCAAACGTGCCCAGTAGGTACAAAGCAAGAGGATGTCGGGGATTGCGCGCCAACACGCGCTGACATAGCGCCTCTGCCTCCGCCAACCGATCTGCCTGCTGAAGGTTGAGGGCCTGCCTGAGCAGTGCGTCGTCGGCTTGGACGTGCGATAGAGAAGCCGCTTTGGGCTGTGCGATCTTCGACTGCGGGATTTGCGGTCCGGACCGAGTTTTCAGGTGTTTGGACCAAGCGGGCGGCAGACGATCGTTCATGGTCCTTAGCTATCAAGAAAATCCAATCGAATCCATAAGATCCGGTCTTGTAGGAAGCCTCCAAACGCTGCGGCCGGCGCAAGCGCTTCGAGCGTCTCGGCCAACTGAACTTAATCCGCCAACCGGGGGCTGCGGTTGGTATCATCGGGTGCGGAATCACGCGCATCCGTGCGCTTCTTCAGCCTCGATTTCAGCAGTGCCAGCCAAAATCGAGGAGACGTGCGCGCAAGAGAGGCACGCCAGCCCCGTTTGGATTACGTTTCCGCCAAGTCGCCCAAAGCATCGATGAGTGGCTGGATCTCGCCTTCATAATTCTTCCACCGCTTGACGGACGATTTGTAGATCGGTTGGCGAACCTGCCAGCGGCTGGGCGTATTGACCGAACCATCCCTGTCGAAAAAACGCAGACAGGCGTCATCCCAGGGCAGCCCAAGGTAATCTATGAGGCGGCGTGACTGCGCTTCTTGATCCTCAACCAGCGTTTCGTACTGGTTTTCGAAGATCAGGCCCGGGAAAACCTCGTTCCAATGCTGCATCAGACGGTCATATTCGCGATAGTACAGACCGAGTGTCTTCAGATCGGTGTTGTAACTGTGCCCCTCGCCGAATTTCAAGACATAGCAAGAGACGCAATTGTCGATGGCGTCACGGCGGCAATGGATGATCTTTGCGTTGGGGAAGAGAAGGCCAATCAAACCGATCAGTTCAAAATTATGCGGCATCTTATCCACGACCCTAAGTGCCGCAGGCGCCCGCTCCTTCAGGTAGGACAAATGCTCCTCGGCCAATGTTCGGGACAAGCCTTTTGTGATCGACGCGATCGCCGAGTGCAAATTCCCGGCTGACGACCTTCTGAGTTCAATCGCATTCGCCACCCGCCTAAGCTTCATTAGTTCGCCCGCGCCATGTACATTAGGATGACTGGCGCAGATCTGTTCCGTAAGAGTCGTGCCTGAGCGAGGCATGCCGACCACGAACACGGGAACTTCCGAAGGATTTCCGTAATCCGCCTTGGCAGCCAGCATCTCAGGCGTGAAGGTCGCAATCAGTGAGTCTATCCAGCGACGGTATTGGTCGATATCGAAGTTGCGGCCTGATGCCTGTTTCGACTTGTTGAAATGGTCGAATGCATCCTTATAGCGTTTGAGGTCATTCAGCACCTTGCCGGCCGCCAGATGAAGGTTCTCGGCACCATCCGGCTCAAGATTCGGATTTCCAAGTTCGCCAAGAATGGCCTTGAGCTCCTTAGGCTCTTCGGTGAATTTTTGTGTCTGTACTAGGTCATTGTACGCCGCCGGCACCTTGATACGACGTTCGATTGCCTCCTGAAGATAGGCGGCAGCTTCAACCATCCGTCCCACACTGGTGAGCGCGCGAGCCAGTCCGATCCGCACCTTTGGATGATCCCGGTTTATTTTTAGTGCCTTCTCATAAAGCGGCAAAGCCATCTCGGGTTTGTCAAAGTCGATATAAGCGTCCCCCAATGCACAAAGTGCTTCGATAAGATCTGGCTGCAACTCCAAGGCGTACTGCATATGTCTGATTGCTGGCGAATATTCGCTGACCTTCACATAGGCCGAAGCCAGCCCAAGGTGGTAGTAGGGGTTTTTTGGCTCCTCACCCGCTGCCCGCGCGAAATATCGCAAGGCCGCCTCATCGTCGTAGCCCAGGCACACAGTTCCCAAAATATATAGGGCGAGTGGATGGTTGGGCGTGCGCGCCAGAACTTGCAGGCATAAGTCCTGAGCTTCGCCGAGCCGTTTGACTTGCTGAAACTGATATGCCTGCTGCAGCAACGCCTCGTCGGCCTGCGCGCGCGAAAGCGAATTCACTTTCGGAAGATTCGGCTGCGGGAATTTGGGTTTCGGCCCGGTTTGGACCTTCAGGTGTTTGGACCATGCTGGCGGTAGACGATTGTTCATTGCGTCTCGCTAGCAAAAAGATACGCAGGAATCCAGCGTTACGATTGCGGACCGCCGGGTGCTTGCACGGCCAAGTCGGTCACGCTAGCAAGAAGGCCCTTTCAAGCGAGCTTCCACCATGCACCAGCGCCCTCCCCTCATGCCGCTCATCGCAGCGCTTCCCTCGACGGTGCCGTTTGTCGGCCCCGAAGCGCAGGAGCGCGAGCGTGGCCGCGCTTTCCGCGCCCGCATCGGCGCCAATGAGAGCAGCTTTGGTCCCTCGCCGCGCGTCATCGCCCGCATGGCCGAGATCGCTGGCGACATGTGGATGTATTGCGATCCCGACAATCATGATCTGAAGGCGGCGGTGGCCGCGCATCACGGCGTAAAGGCCGAGAACGTCGTTGTCGGCGAAGGCATAGATGGCCTGCTCAGCCTGGTGGCACGCATGTATGTCGCGCCCGGCGATGCCGTGGTCACCTCGCTCGGCGCTTATCCAACCTTCAACTTCCACATTGCCGGTGTCGGCGGACGGCTGGTGACGGTCCCTTACGAGAACGACAGGGAAAGCCTGGACGGCCTGCTGGCGGCGGTGCGCAGGGACAGGGCCCCGCTGGTCTATCTCTCCAACCCCGACAATCCGATGGGCAGCTGGTGGGAGGCGAGCGAGATCATCGGCTTCATCGAGGCCCTGCCGGAAACCACCATGCTGGTGCTCGACGAGGCCTATGGCGAACTCGGGCCGGCCTCGGCGATGCCGCCGATCGATATCTCCAGGCCAAACGTCATCCGCATGCGCACCTTCTCGAAGGCTTACGGGCTGGCGGGCATACGTTGCGGCTATGCGATCGCCGAGGCCCAGGTGATCCGCGACTTCGAGAAGATCCGCAACCACTATGGCGTCAGCCGTATGGCGCAGATCGCCGGCGTCGAGGCGCTCGCCGATCAGGACTATCTCAGAAGCGTGGTGGCGCGGGTCGCGGCCGGCCGCCGACGCATCGCCGGCATTGCCGAAGCGAACGGGTTGAAGCCACTGGCGTCGGCGACCAATTTCGTCACCATCGATTGCTGCGGCGATGGCGCCTTCGCGCTGAAAGTTCTGCAAGGCCTGCTGTCACGCGACGTCTTCATCCGCAAACCGATGGTGCCACGGCTCGACCGCTGCATCCGCGTCAGCGTCGGCCTCGATCACGAACTCGATATTCTTGCCGATGAGCTTCCGGGCGCTTTGGCGGCAGCGCGGGGAAACTAGTATCCGGTTGTAGGCAAGCCAGAATCACAAGGCACGCTACAAATCCATTTCCCAGGTCTGGCCGGTCAGATCCTTGCCGAAGCTGTGGTGGTGCTCCTGCGAGACCAACCTGAAGCCGGCGCGTTCGTAAATTGCGCGCGCCGCGACGAGGATGTCATTGGTCCACAGCACCAGCTTGGTGTAGCCGCAAGCCCGGGCCTGGTTCACGCATTCCGCGACCAGTCGTTTGCCTATGCCGAGGCCGCGCGCCGATGCCTCGACATGCAGCATTCTCAGCTTGGCCACTTCGTCGTCCTGATGAACCAGGAACACCGCGCCGACCGGCTCACCACCGCGCTCGGCGATCCAGCAGAAATCGCGGCCGGGCACGAAATTGCGAATGAAATCGGCGCCGATCTCGGCGAGCATGGCCTCGAACTCGATCGTCCAGCCATATTCCTCGGCATAGAGTTGGGCCTGGCGCTGCACGACCCAGCCGACATCGCCGACGCGATGCGGCCGCAACGTCACCTCGCTGCTGTCACGGGTGGGATCGCCCAGCAATTCCCCCGCCTTGCGCAAGGCGCTGCGCAGTTCATGCAACCTGTCGTCGGGGACGCTTTCGATCAGCCGCGCCGTGTCCCGATCGGCCGCCGCTTGCAGCCTGGCAAGCGCTGCCTCGCCTCGTGAGGTCAGCGAGAGGACCCTTCGGCGCCGGTCAGCCGGGTCCGTTCTGGCCTCGGTCAGCCCCTGGCCCGCAAACTTGCGCAGGATCCGCGTCAGATAGGCGGCATCGACACGCAACTGTCTTGATATTTCGGAGGCCGCCGGGCCATTCTCCAGCCGAAAAGCACCAGCCAGGAAACCCCGCTCCCCGGCGATTTCGGCGGAAGCCGGGTTACTGCGGTGACCCAGTTCGAACAGCACGCGCGCCTCGGTCAAAGTGAATGCACTTTGTGTCAGCGTCTCGTCGAGAAGGCCGACGGTGCGCGTGTAGAAGCGATTGAAGCGCCTGACATCGGCCACCAATGCGTTGCGTTCGTCCAACATCCGCAGCCAGCTCCCAATAAGGCAGCTCCATTTTTCAAAATTAATGGACTGAGTCAATGAAATTTCAAAGCCAGAGGGCCCAGCTATTGCGTCGTGCGCGCAACTCTCATGTTGCATTCCCTGAGCCATGCACCAGATTTCAACGAGACAGGCTTGGAGAGATTCATGACTGGTCATCGCAGGAAAGTGCAGGCGCGCATCTACGGCAATGTGCAAGGCGTCGGCTTCAGAGCATGGGCCCGGGATGAGGCCACAGGCCTTGGTCTTGCGGGCTGGGTTTGCAATGAAGCGGATGGGTCCGTAACGACGCAAATTGCAGGCCTTGATGAAGCGGTCTCGACAATGATCAAGCGCCTCTGGGAAGGGCCGGCCGGAGCTTCTGTTTCCAAGGTCGACATCGAGGAGTTGGTGGCAGAAAACGCCTCTGTTGGGTTCAAGATCGTTGCATGAAGGTGAGTTTGGATGGGGGCTTGAATTAATTGAACGTTCGTTTTATTATTGCTCCGCAGAGGAGCTGACATGGCACGCACCGCTGGGTCCGATGGCGAAAAGACCGAAGCGACTATCCGTGGGGCGGCGGTCAACCTCATCGCGCGCCTTGGTTACGAGGCGATGTCGATGCGCCAGCTTGCCGCCGAGGTCGGCGTCCAGGCGGCTGCGCTGTACCGCTACTTTCCAACCAAGGAAGAGCTTCTGTTCACGCTGATGCGCGAGCACATGGAAGATCTGGCCACAGCATGGGAAGCAGCCCGCCCGGCGAACGCAGATTCGGCGCAACTGCTCTCCGCCTATGTGCGCAATCACATCGCCTTTCACATCGAGCGACGGCACGCCACGCATGTGTCGAACATGGAATTGCGCAGCCTGTCGCCCGAACGGCTGACGCAGATTCTGCGCATGCGCACAGCTTACGAGAAGGAACTGCGCGCCATCCTGCGCGATGGCGACGAGACGGGCGCCTTCAGCATCGACGACACCGGGCTGACGGCCATGGCGCTGATCCAGATGATGACCGGCGTCATCGTCTGGTTTCGGCCGGGCCAGCGGCTATCAATCGCTGAAGTCACGGCGACATATCTTTCAATGACAATGCGGCTCGTCGGCGCGAAGATCGACGCCTACAGCGCCGCGCGTCCCTTCGGACGCGCAAAGGACGCTGCAGCATTTTGATTTCGCGCATGATCCCTTTCCGAAAATCAAAGGCGATTTTCGGGGTCATGCGCAGGGAGGAAAAGCATGTACACGAACACGCTCAGCTTCGGGCATGACGAGGAGATCGAGGCGCTGCGCGACTTGGTGCGGCGCTTCGCCCAGGACCGGATCGCTCCGGTCGCCGCCGACATCGATCGCTCGAACGAATTTCCGGCGCATCTGTGGGGTGAACTCGGTGCGCTCGGCCTGCTTGGCATCACGGCCGATCCCGATTTCGGCGGCAGCGGCATGGGCTATCTCGCGCATGTGATCGCCGTCGAGGAAATCTCGCGCGCTTCGGCCTCGGTCGGCCTCTCCTACGGTGCCCATTCCAATCTCTGCGTCAACCAGATCAACCGCTGGGGAACGCCGGCGCAGAAGGAAAAATTCCTGCCGCCACTGTGCTCGGGCGAGCGGGTCGGCGCGCTGGCGATGTCGGAACCTGGCGCCGGCTCGGACGTCGTCTCGCTCAAGCTGCGCGCCGAAAAGCGCAACGACCGCTACGTGCTCAATGGCACCAAGATGTGGATCACCAACGGGCCGGATGCTGAGACGCTGGTCGTCTATGCCAAGACCGATCCGGAGCAAAACTCGCGCGGCATCACCGCCTTCATCGTCGAGAAGGCTTTTGCCGGGTTTTCCGTGGCGCAAAAGCTCGACAAGCTCGGCATGCGCGGCTCCAACACCGGCGAACTGGTGTTCAGGGATGTCGAGGTGCCCTTCGACAATGTGCTGCATGAGGAAGGGCGCGGCGTCGAAGTGCTGATGTCGGGCCTCGACTATGAGCGCACCGTGCTCGCCGGCGGACCGATCGGCCTGATGGCGGCGTGCCTCGACGTGGCAATCCCCTATGTGCACGAGCGCAAGCAGTTCGGCCAGGCGATCGGCGAGTTCCAGCTGGTGCAAGGCAAGCTGGCCGACATGTACACGACGCTGAACGCCGCGCGCGCCTATGTCTATGCCGTTGCCGCCGCCTGCGATCGCGGCCAGACGACGCGCAAGGATGCCGCCGGCTGCGTGCTGTTTGCCGCCGAGAAAGCCACGCTGATGGCGCTGGACGCTATCCAACTGCTTGGCGGCAATGGCTACATCAACGACTATCCGACAGGCCGCCTGCTGCGCGACGCCAAGCTCTACGAGATCGGCGCCGGCACTAGCGAGATCCGACGCTGGCTGATCGGGCGCGAGATCATGGCGGAGGGGGTATAGCATGGCTACGCTGCAAACCCAGATATCCCCCTCCTCCGAAACCTTCCGTGCCAATGCCGAGCGCATGCGGGCGCTGGTCGCCGACATTGCGGAGAAGGCAGCCACCGTCGAGCGCGGCGGCTCGGAGGAAGCGCGCGAGCGGCATGTTTCGCGCGGCAAGCTGTTGCCGCGGGAGCGCCTGGCGCAATTGCTCGACACCGGCTCGCCCTTCCTCGAGATCGGCCAGTTCGCGGCATGGTCGATGTATGGCGAGGAGATCTCTTCGGCCGGCATGATCGCCGGCATCGGCCGCGTCGAGGGCACCGAGGTGATGGTCGTCGTCAACGACGCCACGGTGAAGGGCGGCACCTATTATCCGCTGACGGTGAAGAAGCATCTGCGCGCGCAGGAGATCGCGCTGCAGAACAATTTGCCTTGCATCTACCTCGTCGACAGCGGCGGCGCCAACCTGCCCAACCAGGACGAGGTGTTTCCCGACCGCGAGCATTTCGGCCGCATCTTCTACAACCAGGCCAACATGTCGGCATCAGGCATTCCGCAGATCGCCTGCGTCATGGGTTCCTGCACGGCGGGCGGCGCCTATGTGCCGGCGATGTCCGACGAGACGATCATGGTGCGCAACCAGGCGACCATCTTCCTCGGCGGCCCGCCGCTGGTGAAAGCGGCGACCGGCGAGGACGTCAGCGCCGAGCATCTCGGCGGCGCCGATGTGCACACCAGGCTCTCCGGTGTTGCCGACCACTATGCGCTGGACGACGACCATGCGCTCGCCATCTGCCGCCGCATCGTCAAAAACCTGAATCGGAACAAGACTGTAAGCCTAAACTTACAGAGATCGATTCCGCCGCTTCATCCGGCGGATGAACTCTACGGCATCGTGCCGACCGACCTGCGCCAGCCCTATGACGCACGCGAGGTGATTGCGCGCATCGTCGACGGTTCCGAATTCGACGAGTTCAAGCAGAATTACGGCACCACGCTGATCACCGGCTTTGCCCATCTCCATGGCATGCCGGTCGGCATCATCGCCAACAACGGCGTGCTGTTTTCCGAAAGCGCTGTGAAGGGCGCGCACTTCATCGAACTGTGCTGCCAGCGCAAGATCCCATTGGTCTTCCTGCAAAACATCACCGGCTTCATGGTCGGTCGAAAATATGAAGCAGGCGGCATCGCCAAGGACGGCGCCAAGCTGGTGATGGCGGTCGCTACCGCCCGCGTGCCAAAGGTGACGATCATCATCGGCGGTTCGTTCGGCGCCGGCAATTACGGCATGTGCGGCCGCGCCTATTCGCCGCGCTTCCTGTGGATGTGGCCGAACGCCCGCATCTCGGTGATGGGCGGCGAGCAAGCAGCAACGGTGCTTGCCATGGTCAAGCGCGAAGGCATCGAGCGCAAGGGCGGGGAATGGAGCGCCGAGGAAGAGGCGAAATTCAAGAAGCCGATCCTGATGAAATACGAGCATGAGGGCCATCCGCTCTATTCGTCCGCACGCCTCTGGGACGACGGCATCATCGACCCTGCGAAGACCCGCGACGTGCTGGCGCTCAGCCTGTCCGCTGCGCTCAACGCCGAAATCGAGGACACGCGCTTCGGCGTGTTTCGGATGTGAGAATGGACGGTCAACTTCGACGGACAAACGGCGGAACTATACCAGCAGGCCGTTGCTGCCGTGCGAAAAGGCTGAACTGTATGGACCAACCGATTCATCAGCATAGGCGGCTTCGAATCTCAAACAGTGAACTGGCGGCGAGGCAAAATATTCGATACTGCTTATCCAGCATGGGGCAATGGGGACGGGCTGGAAATGAAACTGAAATATTGCCAGAGAACGGCTGCTTCGATACTTTCTGTATTTCTAATATTAACATCGACCGGCATCGGCTCGGCGGAATCGCTCGCGGGACGCAAGGGAGACGTGCGTTTTCCGCCGACCTTGGGTTCGGGCGAATGCAACGTTGCCTACAAGGGCTACGTCGGGGCGAGCGGCCATTCGGCCTACGCCACAACCTTTTATTCGCGTGTCGTCGACCTCTACATTGTCTGCGGGACGAAGCTCAACGCGCCGTCCCAGAAGGCGGCGGAAGAGACGGCGCTACGCAATTGCCAGGCCGGCTTGACACGGTGGAAGCTCAAGACCGCGAGTGGCGGCTGCGCAATTTCGTCATCGAAATAGATACTACCGACCGCAAGGTAGAGCACTCCCTTGGTAAGGGAGAGGTCTACGCCGAGGGCTGGAATGGCTCGCTGGACAGTACCCCCCTCTGTCCTGCCGGACGTCTCCCCCGCATTGGGGGAGATCGACTGTCGCTATCGCTTTCGCCAAATTCCAACATTGAAAGTTCGCAGCGAGGGCAAAGCTGCCAATCTCCCTCCTTGCGGGGGCCGGCAGGACAGAGGGGGGTGTTCAAGCGCCCTGCTTTCCGCGCGCTTCGAACCTTACATGCGGAGGCTCCATGTTCGCCAAGATCCTAATCGCCAATCGCGGCGAGATCGCTTGCCGTGTCATCCGCACGGCGCGCAAGATGGGTGTGCGCACTGTCGCCGTCTATTCGGATGCCGACGCGAGATCCCTGCATGTCGAGATGGCCGACGAGGCGGTGCATATCGGCGCCTCGCCCGTCGGCGAAAGCTATCTGCGCGGTGACAAGATCATCGCCGCGGCCTTGGCTACCGGCGCACAAGCCATTCATCCCGGCTACGGCTTCCTGTCGGAAAATCCCGATTTCGTCGACCAGGTGGCGGCGGCGGGGCTCATTTTCATCGGCCCGTCGGCGGCCTCGATCCGTGCCATGGGGCTGAAGGACGCGGCCAAGCGGCTGATGGAAAAGGCTGGCGTTCCGGTCGTTCCGGGTTACCATGGCGAGGCGCAGGAGATCGTGCTGCTTGCCTCCAAGGCACGCGAGATCGGCTATCCCGTGCTGATCAAGGCGCGCGCCGGCGGCGGCGGCAAGGGTATGCGCCGGGTCGAACATCCCGATGAATTTTCCGAGGCGTTGTCCAGCGCGCGGCGCGAGGCGAAAGCCGCGTTCGGCGACGACCGTGTGCTGGTCGAAAAATATGTCGACAAGCCGCGCCATATCGAAGTGCAGGTGTTCGGCGACAATTTCGGCAACGCCGTGCACCTCTACGAGCGCGACTGCTCGGCGCAGCGCCGCCACCAGAAGGTGATCGAGGAATCGCCCGCGCCCGGCATGACCGAGGCTTTGCGCAAGGCGATGACGGATGCGGCGGTGAAGGCCGCCCAGGCGATCAATTATTCAGGCGCCGGTACCATCGAGTTCATCGTCGATGCTTCGCAGGGCCTGAAAGCCGACCGCTTCTGGTTCATGGAGATGAACACCCGCCTGCAGGTCGAACATCCGGTCACCGAAATGGTGACCGGCACCGATCTGGTCGAGTGGCAGTTGCGGGTCGCCAGCGGCGAAAAACTGCCCAAGACGCAAAGCGAGATCGCGCTCGCCGGCCATGCCTTCGAGGCGCGCATCTATGCCGAGGACGCGGCAAAAGGTTTTCTGCCGGCAACGGGCACGCTGCACCATCTGAAATTTCCAGACGCGGCCCCGCAAGGCGCCACGATGCGCATGGAGACAGGCGTGCGGGCGGGTGACGCCATCTCGCCCTATTACGACCCGATGATTGCCAAGCTGGTCGTCCACGCCACGGACCGTAAGGCGGCTCTGGAAGCGCTTGGCGCGGCGCTATCCCGGACCGAGATCGCCGGCTCGACCGTCAACACCGCCTTTCTTGCCGCTCTTGCCGCCGATCCGGATTTCGCCGCAGGCGACGTCGACACCAGCCTGATCGCCAGGCACCAGACGGCGCTTACCGAGGTCGCGCCGCCGACCGGCGAAACCATCGCCGCCGCGGCCGTTGCGGCCTCCGGCGCCGGAGCATGGCCGTCATCCGACGATCCGTGGTCGTCGCTTGCCGGCTATGCGCATTTCCACAGCGTGGCGCGGCGTACACGATTGAAGTTCGGCGAAGACGAAATCGTGGCGAAGGTTTCGGTGCGGCATGACGGGCGGTTCCAGGTGACGCTGGACAAGCCCTATGACGACACCAATTCGCATGATTTTCGCTCAACACCACGCCTCGCCCGCTGGCCAGGCCACATCACCGTGTTCGAAGGCGCCGTTGGCTACACCTTCGCCGTGCCGGACCCGCTGGCACGGGCCGATGAGGCAGCGGCGGGTTCAGGCAGCCTGCGCGCGCCGATGCCGGGACTGGTCAAGCTGGTGCGCGTGGGAAAGGGCGATACGGTGATCAAGGGCCAGCCGCTGCTGATCCTGGAGGCGATGAAGATGGAACACACCATCGCCGCGCCGCATGACGGCGTGATCGCCGAGATCGCCACCGAGGGCGCGCAGGTGACCGACGGGACGGTGCTGGTGCGGTTCGTCGAGGAGCACAACGCCGCGACCACAGCAGTGAGCTGACGGTTCGGAAGGCCAACGACAGGGCAAACAAGAAAATGGCCGGGACGAACCCGGCCATTTCTCTAAGCTATCCAGTCGCCAGGGCGACGATTACTGCGCGATCGGCGCGTATTTGCCGTCATGCCACTGGTTGATGTCGTAGCTGGCATTCTTGAGGTCGCCCTTCTCGTCGAAAGTGACATCACCGACAACGGTGCTGATCGGCGTGCCGTTCTTCAACGCTTCGGCAACCTTGGCCGGGTCGTCGCTGCCGGCACGCTTGATGCCTTCGGCGAAAGCCTGGATGGTGGCGTAAGAGAACAGCGTGAAGCCCTCCGGCACGAAGCCGCCGGCCTTGATCTTCTCGACGGCTGCCTTGGCTTCCGGCTTTGCCTGTGGATCCGATGGGAAGACGAACATGGTGCCCTCGCCGGCCGGGCCAGCGACCTGCCAGAATTCCGGCGAGGCGATGGAGTCCGGCATGATCAGCTGGAACTTCAGGTTCTGTTCCGCCGATTGACGCAGGATCAGGCCAGCTTCAGGATGGTAGCCGCCGAAATAGACGACGTCGGCTTTCAAGTCCTTGAGCTTGGTGACGAGAGCCGAATAGTCCTTCTCGCCAGCGTTGATGCCGTCATAGTAGACCTCCTTGAGGCCGCCGGCATTCATCGTCGCCCTGACGGCGTCAGCCACGCCCTGTCCGTAGGCGCTCTTGTCGTGCAGGACGACGACATTCTTGCCGGCGAACTTCTTGGCGATCCATGGGCCGATGAAGGCGCCCTGCGCATCGTCACGCGTGTAAAGGCGCATGATCGTCGGCCAGCCGGCCTTGGCGGCCGCGTCGGTCAGCACCGGGTTGGAAGAAGCCGGGCTCATCATCAGCGCGCCGGCTTCGGCATAGACGGCCGAGGCCGGAATGCTCGAACCGGAGCAGGCATGGCCGTCGATGAACTTGACGCCATCGGCGACGACGCGGTTGGCAACCGAGACGGCCTGCTTGGGATCGCACTGGTCGTCTTCGATATCGAGCTTGATCATCGACCCGTTGACGCCGCCAGCGGCGTTGATCGCGTCGGCAGCGGCCTGTGCGCCCTGCTTGAACTGATCGCCGATGGTGGCGAGCTGTCCGGTCATCGGGCCGATCACCGCAAAGGTGATGTCATCGGCGAATGCGACCGGCGTGCTCATCATCAGGCCGAATACGGCCGCGTTCAAAATACTCAATTTTTTCATGATGGTAGAACTCCTCCACTCACGCGCGGCCGCCCCGGCCCCGCTTCTTCCAGAGAGGCCGGACAATTTCATCCTTCATTCGGCCTGTCTAGGCGCATTGGCGCCGCTCGATTGGGCCTGCAAGACGTCATCCACGCAAAAAGCCACGCCAGCCTTGTTCCGGCTGGTCGTGGCTTTTTTGTCCGTCGAGCAATCTCCAGGCGCCCCCGCGCCTAAGAATCCCGCTCGCCTTCCCCGTGTCGCGCACAGCTGAGCCTTGCGGCCTGCCACGTTCTTTCTCTTGCCTTCGTGACCGTCTTGCGCGGCCTTCGATTTCGCCGGGTCTGGCCGTCTGTGCGGCCTTGATCCCGGAGCTTCCCTGTCTTCGATGGACCTGTCCGCGATTGGCAGATTTCAGTGCATGGTCATCCATTCGCGGGCTTCGCGCAGTGCCGTGGCGATCTCGACCTTCGACATGGCGGCCGACAGTTCCGAGCGCAGTTCCGCGGCGCGGGCCGAGCCCTTGATGGCGGCGATGTTGAACCATTTGTGGGCGGCAACGACATCGGTCTCGCAATCGCGGCCGGTCGCATACATCATGCCCAGTTCGAAAAGGATGTCGGCCTGGGCAGTTGCCCCCATGGCGCCGAAACCTGCTTCAAGCATTTCAAAACGTGCCATTTCAATCCCCTGTTTCCGGCCCCTGTCAGGCTCCCGAGAGCTGCCTTCTTTTGCCCTTGGCGGCTGCTCTTCCGATGCTTTCGAGAATGCCGTGCAGGCTTGAATCCGTCGTTAAATGGCGTGCTTAATTTGAGGAAAACAAAGCTAAAACAAGAGGTAAACACGGAAATTCGTTAAGGATACAAAGTCAGCAATTCAGCCTGCTTGCGTCAAATTTGACGAAAATTTTCCAATGCCAAGTCAAGACTTCGCTAACCACGGGAGACAAAGGCGAAGCGCCGATCGTTTCATTTCCTTGGCCAGGAGGCTCATTCAGGCCCCTTCAAAATCCGAAACTCTTCCGTTGCGGCACCGCTTTTGTTTTGCCGGGAGCTGGATTAGCTTACGTTTGCGTAAGCGGCAGACCGGCGAGGCGGAGCATCCGGCCGGACATCCAAAGGGAGGAAGACATGTTTCGAAAAGTGAGCCTGGCCCTTGCGGCCACATTGATCATGGCCGGTGCGGCCTGGGCCGATCCGATCGAGGGCAATTGGAAGACGCAGGCCGGCGATACCGCGGCCATCGCTGGCGGCGGCTCGTTTTCCATCACGCTCAAGTCCGGCAAATATGCCGGCAAGACCATCGGCTCGCTCAAGGCGACAGGCGACAACAAATATGCCGGCAACATCACCGATCCGGCAAACGACAAGACCTATTCGGGCAAGGCGACATTGTCGGGCACCTCTCTCAAGATGAGCGGCTGCGTGCTCGGCGGACTGATCTGCAAGAGCCAGACCTGGCACAAGCTCTGATCGAGCGCATCCTTGCGACATGAGGACGGGACCCCGACGGGTCCCGTTTTCGTTTGCCGACACATCCTGCACCGGTGATGCTCGATACCCGCCGGCGGCCATCCAAACCGACGCCGGCGCCGTCGAAACCCCGTCAATCATCTTGAACCGCAGATGAACGCCGGCATCAGAGCCGGTTCAGTTGCATCAGGGCATTCTCCGGCGTGTTGAAGGAGACCGACCCAATGCTTGCTCGCCGCTTCACCATCGTTTGCCTGCTGGTGAGCCTGTTTGGAATGTTCTTCGCCATCCTCGTCGCCGAAGCGGGCCGGCCGGCCCGCGCCTGGGACGAAGCCAGTTCCAGAACCTGCCGCCTCGCCTGCCCTACCCATCTTCGCAACTGAACAAAGAACCAAGACCTCGAAAAGAAAAGCTGAAACACCATGAACCGCATCGCCGCCAACGCTCTCAAGACCCTTCGGCTTCTGCCGCGGGCGGCGCTTATCCTGGCGGTTCTGGCCGCTCCGGTTCTGGCCGTGCCGATGATGCGCTCCGATGCCGGCTCGACGATCGACGCACCTGCCCTGAAGAAGTCCGGCGTCGGCTTTGTGCTCCTGGTCAGCCTGCAGCGCGGTTGAAGAAAAACGGCGCTTTGGCCGCCTTCGGTCGCGACACCCCTCCCAAGTGCCGATCCAAGTCTCTATATTGAGCCATGGAAAAGCGAATCTACCCACAAGCTATCGAATCTGTCGTCATGCCGGAGCCTTTTGGCCGGCAAAGCTTTGATAGCGCCGAAAAAGCCGTCAAGGCACTGCAGGCGCTTTACGACCGCAACACCAAGTTCCTGCGCGACTCCTTCGCAGAGCTGGCGGCAGCAGGCGGCGACAATGGCAAGCGCTACCGGGCCTTCTATCCGGAGATCGGCGTCACCACCAACTCATTCACCCAGATCGACTCGCGCCAGGCCTATGGCCATATGCCGACGCCTGGGCATTTTTCCACCACCATCACCCAGCCGGGCCTGTTCGAAAGCTACCTCGTCGAGCAGTTGCGCCTGATCATGCGCAATCATGGGGTTGCGGTCACGGTGTCGGAATCGACCACACCCATCCCGCTGCATTTCGCCTTCCTTGAAGGCACCCATGTCGACGGCGCGACGGCAGAGCGCATCAAGCGGCCGATCCGCGACCTGTTCGACGTGCCGGATCTCGATGGCACCGACGACCAGATCGCCAACGGCACCTTCGAAGTCGCCTTTGGCGAGCCGAGGCCTCTGGCGCCCTTCACGGCGCAGCGCATCGATTATTCGCTGCACCGGCTATCGCACTATACGGCGACCACGCCGCAGCAGTTCCAGAACTTCGTACTGTTCACCAATTATCAGTTCTACATCGACGAGTTCGTCGCCCGCGCCCGCGACCTGATGGCCAATGGCGGCGGCGGATACACGGAGTTCGTCGAGCCGGGCAATGTCATCACCAAGAGCGGGCAAAGCGCGCCCAGCGAAGGCGTTGCACCGCCGCGCCTGCCGCAGATGCCGGCCTATCACCTGAAGAAATCGGGACATGGCGGCATCACCATGGTGAATATCGGCGTCGGGCCTTCCAACGCCAAGACCATCACCGACCATATTGCGGTGCTGAGGCCGCACGCCTGGGTGATGCTCGGCCACTGTGCCGGCCTGCGCAACACCCAAGCGCTGGGCGACTATGTGCTGGCGCATGCCTATGTGCGCGAGGACCATGTGCTGGACGACGACCTTCCGGTCTGGGTGCCGATCCCGCCGCTGGCCGAGATCCAGGTTGCGTTGCAGGAAGCCGTCGCCGAAGTCACCGGCCTTACCGGCTACGACCTGAAGCGCATCATGCGCACGGGCACCGTCGCCACCATCGACAATCGCAACTGGGAACTGCGCGACCAGCGTGGCCCGGTCCAGCGTCTGTCGCAATCTCGCGCCATCGCACTCGACATGGAATCGGCGACCATCGCCGCCAATGGCTTCCGCTTCCGCGTTCCCTACGGCACGCTGCTGTGCGTTTCGGACAAACCGCTGCATGGCGAGTTGAAGCTGCCCGGCATGGCGACCGAATTCTACAAGCGCCAGGTGGCGCAGCACCTGACCATCGGCATCAGGGCGATGGAGAAGCTCGCGGAAATGCCGATGGAGCGGTTGCATTCGCGCAAGCTCAGAAGTTTTTCGGAAACGGCGTTCCAGTAGGCCGATACCACGCATCGCGTAGGCATTTCTCATCTTGATTGGGCCGCATTTCTGCCGATAAGCAGGCGGCATGGAGAGAGCGAGCTTCGGGACATTGCTGATTTCGGTTGCATTCCTGGCAATGCTGGCCTGTTCGATCGCGCTGGTGGCCGGGTTTTTCGGAACGCTGCACCCCGCCTTCGATTCCTTCTCGCATTTCCGCGTCCACCTTGCCGTGCTGATGGCGCTTTGCGCGCTGCCGCTGCTGGCCACGACATTTCGCCTGCAGGCGGCCGTGGCACTGCTTTTTGCCGTGGCGGCCTTCACCACCACTTCCGGCTCGCTGTCCTTCTCCCGCCTGTGGCCGGTTCAGGCCGCCTATGAAGCCAAGAACGAAGACCGCGCGATCTACAAGCTGCTGCAGATGAACCTGCGCTACGACAATCCGACGCCGAAGAAGGTGCTGTCGCTGATCGGTCGGACCAATCCCGACGTGATCACCCTGGACGAGGTATCGGCGATGTGGGCGACCGAGCTTGGCTATATCAGCAGCGCCTATCCATACCGGATCCTCTGTCCCTATCCCAACGGCATATTCGGCGTCGCGCTGCTTTCGCGGCGGCCCTTTGCCGCCGGCACCGAGGCGCGTTGCGAAAGGCGCGGCGCCATGGCGACAGCGACCGTCAACTTCGGCGGCATCGACGTCGATGTCGCCGCGATCCATCTCAGTTGGCCGTGGCCACGCGAACAGTACTGGCAGATCGGCGAGTTGACGGAGCCGCTTTCCGCGCTCGGCGAGACGGCCATCATGGCGGGCGACTGCAATGCCGCGCCGTGGAGTGCCGCCGTGCGGCGGGTCGCGGCGCTTGGCGGGCTGACCGTGATGCCGTCCGCCGGCCCGACCTGGATCCACATCAAGCTGCCGGACTTGCTGCGGCGCTTCGCCGGCCTGCCGATCGACCAGGTTTTCAGCAAGGGCGGCGTGACCATCCATTCCGCGACACGGCTGGAGGACACGGGCTCGGATCACCTCCCGGTCATGGTGGAGTTCTCACTCAGGCTGAGCCAGCAAAAGCCGCTCGACGAACATGAAACCGCGACCGCGGCCATAAGCCAGACCGGCAAGACGCCAGGCTGAAGGATCAGGGCCTGACCAAAGCGATGACGAGATGCTGGACATGGCCGCCATCGCGATGCTCGCGCGCATCGAAAGCGAGCTGCTTGGCCTCATATGCGGCATTGGTGGCCTTGATACGTCGTTGTGCCTCGCGACGTGTCTTGTAGCAGAACCGGTCGTCGGCAATCCTGAGGCCGGAGATCGATCTTTCCGTGGCCCGCATCATCTCCCTGGCGATGCGGCCGTGGGTTTCCTCATGGGCGCGGACGCCGGCGAAGAACCGCGTCCAGCGCTTCCGGAGCGTCGGAGTGGTGGCCGAGGCGACACGCGGAAACGTATAGAAGAGATTGAGCGTGCCGTTGGCACGCCGCAAGCGGCAAACGCCATTGTCCTGGCTGGTGTCAAGGTCCCAGTCCACTGCGTAGCCGGTCAGCGCGATGGCATGCGTCATGAAGCCGTGCTTCGGCCCCTTGCGGTCCATAGCCTGCATCAGCGCCAGCCCCGTGTTCCCGGTGATGTCGTAGGTCCGCGTCTTGACCACCACCCTGGTGCCGGCCGAGGCCGCCGAGGCCGCCGAGGCCGCCGAAGCCAAACCGAACAGCGCACCGATCGCCACGAGGCATGCCAGAACCGCCAGGCGCATTGGCCATCTCCTTATCGTCAAGGAATGGAACCACAAGCGCGCGGCAGTTTCAACAGTCCTAATGTTTCACATGCCACAGGAGCCTTTGCACGCTGTGGCCGGCGTGGGCCTACATGCCCTGGTAGACCGGGCCTTCTCCGCCTTGCGGCGGCACCCAGTTGATGTTCTGGTTCGGGTCCTTGATGTCGCATGTCTTGCAGTGGACGCAGTTCTGCGCGTTGATGACGAAGCGCACATCCTTGGCCGTGGGATCGGCGGCGGCGTTGCCGTCCTTGTCGACCCACTCGTAGACGCCGGCCGGACAATAGCGCGTCGAGGGTCCGGCAAAGACATCGTGCTCGGACCGCTTCTGCAGTTCCATGTCGCCGACAAGCAGGTGGACCGGCTCGTTTTCCTCGTGATTGGTGTTGGACAGGAACACCGAGGACAGCCTGTCGAAGGTCAGCACGCCATCGGGCTTCGGATAGGCGATCTTCTTGTGCTGAGCGGCAGGCTCGAGCGTCGCATAGTCGGCCTTGCCATGCTTCAGCGTGCCGAAAGGCGAGACACCGAACAGCGTGTTCAGCCACATGTCGAGGCCGCCAAGGCCGACACCGACGATGGTGCCGAAGCGCGACCACAGCGGCTTGACGTTGCGCACCTTCTTCAAATCCTTGCCGATGTCGGTCGCGCGCCAGGCTTCCTCGTAGGAAGCGAGTTCGTCGTTGGCGCGCCCGGCACCGATCGCCTCTGCGACATGCTCGGCCGCCAGCATGCCGGACAGCACGGCATTGTGCGAGCCCTTGATGCGCGGCACGTTGACGAAGCCCGCCGCACATCCCATCAGCGCACCACCGGGGAAGGAGAGTTTCGGCACCGACTGCCAGCCGCCCTCGGTGATGGCGCGCGCGCCATAGCCGAGGCGCTTGGCGCCGTCGAAAGTCCCGCTGATCGCCGGATGGGTCTTGAAGCGCTGGAATTCCTCGAACGGCGACAGATAGGGGTTCTTGTAATTGAGGTGGAGGACGAAGCCGACCGCCACCTGATTGTCCTCGAGATGGTAGAGGAACGAGCCGCCGCCGGTCTTCAAGTCAAGCGGCCAGCCGAAGGAATGCTGGACCAGCCCCGGACGGTGGTTCTCCGGCTTGACCTGCCAGAGTTCCTTCAGGCCGATGCCGTATTTGCCCGGTTCGCGGCCATCGGAAAGCTTGTATCTGGCGATCAGCTGCTTGGCGAGCGAGCCGCGAGCGCCCTCCCCGATCAGCACATATTTGCCCATCAGCGCCATGCCGGGTGCGAAGCCCGGACCGTGCGTTCCGTCCTTCTCGATGCCCATGTCGCCGGTGACGACGCCGGTGACGGCGCCTTGCTCATTGTAGAGCAGGCCGGCAGCGGCAAAGCCCGGATAGATCTCGACGCCGAGCGCTTCGGCCTTGGTCGCCAGCCAGCGGCAGACATTGCCGAGCGAAACGATGTAGTTGCCATGATTGTTCATCAGCGGCGGCATGAAAATGTTGGGCAGGCGAAACGAGCCGGCAGGGCCAAGGACCAGGAAATGGTCTGATGTGACCGGCGTCTTGAAGGGATGGCCGTCCTCATCGCGCCAGCCCGGCAAAAGCCGGTCGATGCCGATCGGATCGACAACGGCGCCGGAGAGAATATGGGCGCCGACCTCACCGCCCTTCTCCAGGACGACGACCGAAAGCTCGGGATTGACCTGCTTGAGGCGGATGGCGGCGGCGAGGCCCGCCGGTCCGGCGCCGACGATAACCACGTCGAATTCCATGCTTTCGCGTTCGATGTCGCTCATCAACCCCTCCGCACTGGCTTATCCCATTCGGGTATCTTGCTGGCTCCCGCGCTGCATAGCGCATCAATTGACGACAGGAAACCGGCGCATACGTGACAATGCCGTTTTGGCCAAAAAGTCGCGCATTGCGAGGCTGGAAGACTGCTTTTCGCCCGGCATTGCCTGCGAGGCGCGCGTTTTTAATTGTTCGACGGCTTGCTTATCGGCCATACTTCACGCCATGCGCATTCCTGGGCCAGCCGGCTTTTCATCGACGCGCTTTCTTTTCCCGCCCGGCCGGATCCGCCGGGCGCTCCTTTTGGCCCTTCTGATGCTGGCGCCGCATCACGCTGCCGCCGACGAAGTGAAGGTCTGGGCGGCAGGCGCCTACTCCTTCTCCGACGAGCTTGGCGGCTTCCGCATCACCGGCGCCTCCGGCATCGGAACGAAGGACGATCCGTTCATCATCACCGAAGAGCTGAATTCGTCAACGCCGGTGACGCTGACGATCCGCACGACAAAGCCGATCCAGGCCTTCGGCAAGGCCGGCGAATTCGCCAACGGCATGATGTATATGCGCATCGAGGTGCTCAACAACAGCGGCCAGGCCTGGATCGAATTCCAGTTCGAATTGCAGGAGATCCTGAACCAGCCGAGCGTGTTCGGCGACGGGCTTTCCTTCGATCAGCGCAACAAGACGCCGGACAATATTTTGTCGAGCAATTTCGCCGATTTCGATCGCGATTTCGAACCCTATGACCGGCTTCTGTTCAGGAATGGCAAGGTCGACCCGTTGAAAACCGCCAGGTTCGAATTCCTGATGACCGACTACACGCCGCGCTGGACCTTCTATCTGGTGCAGGATCCGCGCATACCGACGGGATAGAGAAGCGGACGTGGGGGCGCGCTCTCCCCCCTCGAGGGGGAGATGTCGCCGAAGGCGACAGAGGGGGTCGGCACGACCGGACGCGACACCCCTTCGCCGACAGAGGAGGCTGGCGTTCTACGCGCGGCGACCCCCTCTGGCCTGCCGGCCATCTCCCCCTCAAGGAGGGAGATCAGCTTTCACCGCCGCTTTCGCCAATCACCGATGTTGCAAATCGTGCTCGCGCGGACGAATGTGCCGGCATGACTGCCGCTTCCCCGACCAACAGACCTGATATCGCCGACCTGCTGGCGTTTTACGCCAGCGTAGGCGTCGACGAGGCGCTCGAAGAGCAGCCGGTGAACCGGTTCACCGAGGTCTCGCCAAAGCCGATGGAGCGCGCGCCGACCGCAGCGCCTTCGGGTGACACCGCCGCTCCGCTGCGCTCGACGACCGTGTCCCGCGGCGAAGCCGGGGACAGAGCAGATGCACCACCCGTTGCGCGGTCGCCGTCTGCGACGACTGCGGTTCCCGATGAAGCGCAGGCGGCACTGGCTCGCCAATTGGCGACGACAGCAACGACGCTGGACGAGCTTCGCCAGCACATGGCGGCATTCGAGGGCTGCAATCTCAAGGCCACCGCCAAGAGCTTGGTGTTCGCCGACGGCAACCCGGAAGCCGCCGTCATGCTGGTCGGCGAGGCACCCGGCCGCGACGAGGACATCGAGGGCCTGCCCTTCGTCGGCCGATCGGGCCGGCTGCTCGACCGCATGCTGGCGGCGATCGGACTCGACCGCACTTCAGTCTATATCGCCAATGTCATTCCCTGGCGGCCGCCGGGCAATCGCACGCCGACGCCGCACGAAACCGAGATCTGCCGGCCGTTCATCGAGCGGCAGATCGAACTGGTCAATCCCAAGGTGCTGATCAACCTTGGCGGCCCGTCAGCCAAGACCTTGCTCAACACCTCGGAGGGCATATTGCGGCTGCGCGGCAATTGGCGCGTTCACACGACGGCATCCGGCATCGCCATCCCGGCCATGCCGACGCTGCATCCGGCCTATCTCCTGCGAACCCCGTCGCACAAGAAGCTGGCGTGGCGGGATTTCCTCGAAGTCAAGGCGAAGCTGCGCGCGCTCACCTAGCGATAACCTCGCAGGTAATTGAAATGCACGCCTCTCCGGCCTAGTCATTCACTCATGACAACAGCCCAAACCTCCGCCGGCAGCCTCATTCGCGAGTGGCGCACCCGCCGCCGCATGTCGCAGCTCGACCTCGCCATGGAGGCCGAGATCTCGCAGCGGCATCTGAGCTTCGTCGAAAGCGGCCGCGCCGCGCCCTCGCGCGACATGGTGCTGCATCTGGCCGAGCAATTGTCGATACCGCTGAGGCAACGCAATCAATTGCTGCTCGCCGCCGGTTTTGCGCCCAGCTTCGGCGAACGCTCGCTGACCGACACGACGCTGGCGCCGGCGATGGCGGCCGTCGAGATCGTCCTCAAAGGCCACGAGCCTTTCCCGGCACTCGCCGTCGACCGCCACTGGAACCTGGTTTCGGCCAATGCCGCCATTGCACCCTTCCTTGCCGATGTCAGCGAGGCTTCGCTGCTGACGCCGCCGGTCAACGTGCTTCGCCTCAGCCTGCATCCCGGCGGCATCGCACCGCGCATCGTCAACCTTCAGGAATGGCGAACGCATCTGCTCGAGCGCCTGAAATACCAGAACGACGCGAGCGGTGACCCTGTGCTGGTCGAATTGGAGCGCGAATTGCGCAGTTACCCGTCCGGCCTGAGAGGCAGCCGGCCGTCGCCGGTCGAGCCGAATGCCATCGTGCATCCGCTCAGGCTGGCGCATGGCGATCAAGTGCTATCATTCATCAGCACCATCACGGTGTTCGGCACGCCGCTCGACGTGACGCTTTCGGAACTGGCGATCGAATCGTTTTTCCCCGCCGACGAGCAGACGAGGACCGTGCTGGTTCGGTTGGCGAAGGAGCGAGCCGAGCTGTCGTAATCACCCTTCAGGCAAAGATGCCTTGCGCGTGCGGGTGCGCTCCAGGCCAAGCTGGCGTTCGCGCCAGATGATGAAGATGCCGGCGGCGACGACGATCAGGCCGCCGACAAGCATATGGAGCGTGGCGACGTCGCCGAAGACGAGATAGCCGACGACGACGCCGAGGATCATCGAGGTGTATTCGAACGGCGCCACCACCGAGGCCTCGGCATGGCGATAGGCCGCCGTCATCAGGATCTGCCCGAGGCCGCCGCAGAAGCCGGCGGCAACAAGAAGAGCCGCCTGGAGCGGCGTCAGCGCCTGCCAGCCGAATGGCAGCGACAGCAGCGACATGACGCTCGCCGTCACCGAAAACCACAGCACGATGGTCGCTGTGCGCTCGCTTTGCACGAGATTGCGCACCAAGAGCATGGCGACGGCCGAGATCGCCGCCGCGACAAGAGCGGCCATGACGCCAAGCACTTCCTGATCGTCGAGCGCCTCGTCGGAACTCAGCAGCGTCAGTTCCGGCCAGGAGATGATCAGCACGCCGACCAAGCCGACCGCGACCGCACTCCAGCGATAGACACGGATGGCCTCGCCGAGAAAGATGGAGCTGAACACCACCACCAGCAGCGGCTGCGCGTAGTTCAGCGTGATCGCTTCCGGCAGCGGCAGCCGGGTCAACGCAAAAAAGCCGAGCCCCATGGCGCAGACGCCGACAAGGCCGCGGGCGATGTGGTTGAACGGACGCTTGGTGGTGAAGGCAGTGCCGAGTTCTTTCCTGAAGGCCAGGAAGGCGATGATCGGGAAGATGGCGAAGAAAGAGCGGAAGAAGACAATCTGGCCGGCCGGAACCGTGCCTGCCGCTTTGATGCAGGTCTGCATGCCGACGAAGACCGCCACCGACACGATCTTGAGCATGATGCCGGTAAGCGTGTCGTGCCCGCCGGCATTATCGCTGGCTGTGGCCGAGGGGCTGCCGGGGCCTGCTGTCACGCTCCCGACGCTTCTCGGATCGTCGCCCAGATACGCGCCGGCGTTGCCGGCATGTCGATGTGCTTGACGCCATAAGCGCGCCAGAGCGCGTCGGTCACCGCATTGAGTGCCGCCGGCGTCGAGCCGATGGTGCCGGCCTCGCCCGCGCCTTTGATGCCGAGTGCATTGGTGGTCGAAGGCACGTTGCGGGTCTCGAAATGGAAGAACGGGAAATTGTCGGCGCGCGGCATGGCGTAATCCATGAAGCTCGCCGTCAAAAGCTGTCCATCCTCGCCATAGATAGTGTCTTCGGTCAGTGCCTGGCCGATGCCTTGCACGACGCCGCCATGCACCTGGCCGGCGAGCAGGATCGGATTCACGGTGACGCCGAAATCGTCGACGATGGTGTAGCGGACGATCTCGGTCGCGCCGGTGTCGGGATCGATCTCGACCTCGCAGATATGGGTGCCGTTGGGATAGGTGCATTCGTCCTGCACGAACTCGCCAAAGCCCTTGAGATCGTCTGATGTCTTGGCGGCCTTGGCGATGGCGGAAAAATCGATCGAGCGATCGGTGCCGACGATGCGGGCAACACCATCAGACAGCTCAATGTCGCCGGCCGAGGCTTCAAGCTCGTCGGCGGCGATGCGTTTGATCTTGTTGGCCAGATCCTCGCCCGCGCGGGAAGCCGATACACCCCCCAGCGGAATGGAGCGCGAGCCGCCAGTGCCACCGCCGGCCTTCAATTCGTCGGTGTCGCCCTGGCGGACATGGATCTTGTCGATGTCGAGATTGAGCTTTTCCGACAGGAACTGTGCATATGCGGTGGCGTGCCCCTGCCCGTTGGTTTGGGTGCCGATCTTCAGCGTCACCGTGCCATCGCCATTGAGTTCGACGAAGGCCGGTTCGGAGCCCGGGAAGGCACAGGCCTCGATATAGGTCGCCATGCCGAGACCGCGGATTTTTCCGCCGGCCTTCGATTGCGCCAGCCGCTCCGGAAACGCTTTCCATTCGGATTGCTCAATGGCGCGCTCCATATGGCCTTCGAATTCACCGGTGTCGTAGAGGCGGCCGGTTTGCGTCCGATAGGGAAATTGCTCCGGCCGGATGAAGTTGCGGCGGCGGATCTCCTCGACGGGCAGGCCGAGATCGTGGGCGCAGGCATCGACCAGCTTTTCCAGCAGGAAGGCTGCTTCCGGTCGGCCGGCACCGCGATAGGCGTCGACCGGGCAGGTGTTGGTGTAGAGGCCGGTCACCGAGACGTCGAGCGCCTGGATATCATAGACGCCGGTCGACATGGTGACGCCGATATAGGGGATGAACGGACCATATTGCGAGATATAGGCGCCGATGTTGGCGAGCAGGTCCACCTTCATGCCGAGAAAGCGGCCGTCCTTATCCAGCGCCATCTCGGCCGTGACGAAATTGTCGCGCCCTTGCGCGTCGGTCAGGAAGTGTTCCGTGCGGTCGCCGGCCCATTTCACCGGGCGGCCAAGCCGCTTTGCCGCTTCCAGCACCAGCGGATATTCGCGGTAGACGAAGCTCTTCGGCCCGAAACCACCGCCGACATCAGGCGTGATGACGCGCAGCTGGTCCTTCTTGATCTTGAACACGCTGGCCAGGATATACTGCATGGAGTGCACGCCTTGCGACCCGGTGGTCAGCACGAAGCGCTTCTCCTCGACGTTCCATTCGCCGATCGCGGAGCGCGGCTCCATGTAGTTGCACACCAGCCGGTTGTTGACGAACTCGATGCGGGTGACATGGGCGGCCTTGGCGAAAGCCGCTTCGGTCTTTTTCCTGTCGCCCATGTGGTAGCTGAAGGCGCGGTTGGAACCAAGCTCCGGCCAGACCAGCGGCTTGCCTTCGGCAAGTGCATTTGCCGTCCCCGAGGCCGCGTCTTCGCCGTCGTAGTCGACATCGATCAGTTCGGCGGCATCCTGCGCCAAGGCTCGGCTGTCGGCGACGACGAAGGCAACGGCATCGCCGACATAGTTGACGCGGTCGCGGCACAGGATCGGGATGTCGCGCGTCGGAGCCTTGGTGCCGTCCGGCTGTTCCTGCATGACGCCGGATTTCAGATCGCCGAGATGGGCAAGATCCTTGCCGGTCAGCACCAGATGGACGCCAGGTGCCGCCTTCGCCGCCTCGGTCGAACCGATGGTGAAGCTGGCCTTGGCGACCGGCGAGCGCAGGACATAGCCATGCAGGACGCCAGCCGGCTGGATGTCGTCGGTATAGCGGCCCTGGCCCTGGATGAAGGCGGCATCCTCGCGCCGCAGCACGGATGCGCCCATGCCGAATTTCGGTGTGACGACGGTCATGGATGCCTCGTGATGATGACAGGAGAAGGAACGCCTGAAATAGGCATTGCCTCAGTTTTGTCGAGGGGCGGTTTCGTGTAAAGAGCGCGGACTTCAAATTTCTTGGACCAGCGGACACAATCCGCCGCCAACGCAATCGACAGGAAAACCCACGGAATGCGCACGGACACCGGCCAGGTCTTCAAACTCGAAGACTATCGCCCCAACGACTACCTCATTCCGAAAACCGACCTTACCTTCCGCCTTTCGCCAGACGCAACGCGTGTCACCGCCGTGCTCACGATCGAGCGCCGTGAGGGTGTCTCCGTGTCGGCACCCTTGGTGCTCGATGGCGACGGGCTGACGCTGAAGCGCATCGAGGTCGACGGCAAGAAGGCAAAGCCGGCGGATCTGCTAGCGAGCCCAGATCAGCTGACCATCCTCAAGCCGCCGGCCGCGCATCGCTTCCAGTTGCTAATCGAGACCGAACTGGCGCCGGCCGGCAACGAAGCCCTGATGGGCCTCTACCGCTCGAGCCATGTCTACTGCACGCAATGCGAAGCCGAGGGCTTTCGCCGCATCACCTATTTCCTCGATCGTCCCGACATCCTGTCCGTCTACACGGTGCGCATAGAGGCAATGCGTGACGAAGCGCCGCTGCTCCTGTCCAACGGCAATCCGGTCGACAGGGGCGACCTCGGCGACGGCTGGCACTATGCAGTGTGGCACGACCCTTTTCCCAAGCCGTCCTATTTGTTCGCGCTGGTGGCCGGCAATCTCGGCCAGCTTGCGGACAGTTTCGTCACGCTATCGGGCCGCACGATCGAACTCGGCATCTATGTCGAGCCCGGCAAGGAGAAGCTGGCCGGCTACGCGATGGATGCTCTGAAGCGGTCGATGAAATGGGACGAGGAGGCGTTCGGCCGCGAATACGATCTCGACGTCTTCAACATCGTCGCCGTGTCCGACTTCAACATGGGCGCGATGGAGAACAAGGGCCTCAACATCTTCAACGACAAATATGTGCTGGCCGACCGGGAGACCGCGACGGACGCCGATTTCGCCAATATCGAGGCGATCATCGCGCATGAGTATTTCCACAATTGGACAGGCAACAGAATCACTTGCCGCGACTGGTTCCAGCTCTGCCTGAAGGAAGGCCTGACGGTTTTCCGCGATCACGAATTCTCTGCCGACCAGCGTTCGCGCGCGGTCAAGCGCATCGCCGAAGTGCGCACCTTGCGCGCCCACCAGTTTCCCGAGGACCAAGGCCCGCTGGCGCATCCGGTGCGGCCGCGCCGCTACCGCGAAATCAACAATTTCTACACCGCGACGGTCTACGAGAAGGGCTCCGAAGTGGTGCGCATGATCCGCACAATTCTCGGTGCCGACGTCTTTCGCGCCGGCATGGACCTCTATTTCGAGCGACACGACGGTGACGCGGCGACGATCGAGGATTTCATCAAGGTGTTCGAGGATGCGTCCGGCCGCGACCTGTCGCAGTTCGCGCTCTGGTATCATCAGGCGGGAACGCCGAACCTGACGATCAGTTCGACGCACAATCCGGCGGCGCGGGAGTTCACCCTCGAAATCGAGCAGTCGGTGCCGCCGACACCCTCCGAAAGCCGCAAGCGGCTGATGCACATCCCGCTGGCTTTCGGCCTGATCGGCGCCGGCGGCAAGCCTGTGCCGTATAGCGGCGTCGAGGGCGCCAGCGTCGAGGACGGCGTCATCCATATCCGCAAGCGCCGCCACATGGTGCGGTTCTCAGGCGTCACTGAGCGCCCGGCCGTGTCGCTCAACCGCGGCTTTTCGGCGCCGGTGACATTGTCCGTCGAGCAGAAAGCCGACGACCAGTTCTTTCTCGCCCGCCATGACAGCGACGCCTTCTCGCGCTGGCAGGCCTTCAACACATTGCTGACCGATGCGCTGATATCAGCCTTCCGCGAGGTCCTCGGCGGCAAGCAGCCGGCCTTTGCACCGCGGCTGATCGAACTCGCCGGCAGCATCGCCGGCGACGATACGCTGGAGCCGGCCTATCGAGCACTGGCGCTGGCATTGCCCGGCGAAGCCGACATCGCCCGCGACATCGGCAGGAACATCGACCCCGATGCCATCTATGCGGCTCGCGAGGCACTGGCGCTGGCGATCGGCACTGCGAACCGGGACGTTTTTTCGGGCCTCTACCGCGGCCTTGATGACAGAGAAGCGTTCAGCCCCGACGCGGCGAGCGCCGGACGACGCGCCTTGCGCAACACCTTGCTGGATTATCTGTCGCTGCAACCTGGTGGAGCAGCACTCGCCGCCGGGCATTTCCAGTCGGCGACCAACATGACCGACCGCGCGGCAGCACTTGCCGTGCTCGCGCATCGTCACCACAGTTCGCCCGAGGCGGTCGAGGCGCTGGCGGCTTTCGAGACGACCTATGGGTCCGACCCGCTGGTCATGGACAAATGGTTCCAGATCCAGGCCAGCGTTCCGGGGCCGCAAACCGTCGACACCGTGAAGGCCCTGACCAACCACCCGGCCTTCTCGATGGGCAATCCGAATCGAGTTCGCTCGCTGATCGGCACCTTCTCCAGCGCCAACCAGACCGGCTTCCATCGTGCTGACGGCGAAGGCTACTGGTTCTTTGCTCAGACTGTGCTCGAGGTTGAAAAGCGCAACCCGCAAGTGGCAGCCAGGCTGGCGACGGCGCTCAGATCGTGGCGTTCGCTCGAACCTTTGCGGCAAGCCAAGGCCAGGGAAGCGCTGCTGTCGATCGCCGGCGCCGAAAACCTATCGGCGGATCTGCGGGATATTGTCGAGCGTACGCTGGCATAAGCGGGCGCCCGGCAAGAGACATTGGGCCGTTTCGGCGTTATTTTAGTCGATTTTTAATCTTTTTTCGCCGGACCACTGGACAAGGCGAATCACCTTTGATTCTTTACTGACGATTCGGATGTGCGGCGTTTGCCGGATCACCAAGCAGCATAGGCAAATTCGGGGAGTGCCATTTATGGCGAAGGCGGACGCGTGGGGCGCGCCCGGAGGGACGGTTTTTGCGCATCGCGAGACGCGCGGCGACGGTCTTGCCGGGAATACGCGGCTCATCGCCGAACCGGCCTACCGGCGGCTTCTGGCCGCCGAGCCGCTGCTGCGCCGATCAATACCCGTCCTCATCATCACCTTCCTGATCGTCATCGCAGCGCTGCGCGTGCTGTCACTGATGAACGAGCGCGACGATGTCGAGCGCAATGCCAAGGCGATCCTGACGCTGGCGGCGGGCCAGTTGGCCAGTTCGCTCGCCACCACCTCGGAAACGGTGCCCGGCGCCATACAGGATCTGCTGGAGACCACCAGCCGCCAGGGCGCGATGGGCCGCAGCCATGTGCTTGTCATCACCGACAGCGCTTTCAAGATCGTCGCGGTGACGCCGCGCTCCACGCCATGGCAGGGCCATTCGCTCGACGGCCTAGTCGAGGGCGGCCAGCCCTTGTTCATGTTCGGCGATCGTGCCGGCGTCATGGACGTCAACATCGACGGACGGGACTGGTATGCGGCGGTCAGCCTGGCGGATGGCGGAAAGGGCGCATCGGCGGCCCTGGTGCCACAGGACGCGGTTTTCGATGCCTGGCGCAAGACCGTTTCGCTGAACGTCACCCTGTTCGTGCTGACGGCCGGCGTGCTGATCGTCATCCTCTACGCTTATTTCGGTCAGGCCGCGCGTGCGCAGGCGGCCGACCGCATCTACCTCGAAGCGCATCAGCGCATCGACATGGCGCTGGTTCGCGGCCGCTGCGGCCTGTGGGACTGGGACATGGTGCGCGGCAAGATGTACTGGTCGCGCTCGATGTACGACATGCTCGGCTACAAGCCGTGCGAAACGATGCTGTCCTTCGGTGAGGTCGATCAGATCATCCATCCCGAGGACGGCGACCTGTTCGAGCTCGCCAACAGAATCGTCGCACGCGAGATCGATCACATCGACCAGGTGTTCCGCATGCGCCATGCCGACGGCCAATGGATCTGGATGCGCGCACGGGCACAGGTCATCGATCCGGAAGCGCCGGAGATCCAGCTGATCGGAATTGCCGTCGACGTTACCGAACAGCGTCATCTGGCGCTGCGTTCCGAGGCTGCCGACCTTCGCCTCAGAACGGCGATCGAAAACATCAACGAATCCTTCGTGCTGTGGGATTCGGCGCAGCGCCTGATCATGTGCAATTCCAAGTACCAGCAGGATAACGGGCTTTCGGACCGTGACGTGATGCCAGGCACCGCGCGCGCGGCATTGGAAGAACGCATGCTGGCCTTTGCGTCCGAACGGCGGCTTGCCCACACCAGCGGCCTGCAAGGCGGTGCCTCTTTCGAGCGGCAGCTGGCCGATGGCCGCTGGCTGCAAGTCAACGAACTGAAAACCCGGGACGGCGGTATCGTCTCGGTCGGCTCCGACATCACCCAGATCAAGCTGCACCAGGAGAAGCTGGTCGACAGCGAGCGCCGGCTGATGGCGACGATCCATGATCTCAGCCTCGCCCGGCGGGCGGAAGAGGAGCGGTCGCGCGAACTGGTCGACCTCAACCGCAAATACATGAAGGAAACCGAGCGGGCCGAAGCAGCGAACCGAGCCAAATCCGAGTTCCTGGCCAACATGTCGCATGAATTGCGCACGCCGCTGAACGCCATCATCGGCTTCTCCGAACTGATGGAACAGGGGCTGTTCGGCCCACTCGGATCGGAACGCTACGAGGAATATGCCACCGACATCAACAGCAGCGGCAAATATCTGCTGGGCGTCATCAACGACATTCTCGACATGTCCAAGATCGAGGCCGGCCAGTTCTCGCTCGACCGGGAAGAGATAGACCTCGGCCCGCTGATCAGCGAAACGGTTCGCGTCGTCTCGCTGCAGGCGGCGCAAAAGGCCATCACCGTGGAAACGCGCATTGCCGATGCGCTGACGCTGGTCGCCGATCGCCGCGCGATCAAGCAGATCGTCATCAACCTTTTGTCCAATGCGGTGAAATTCACCGGCCAGGGCGGCCACATATCGGTCAGGGCCCGCAACACATCCGGCGCGTTGGTGCTGACGATCGAGGACAATGGCTGCGGCATCCCCAAGGAGGCGCTCGGCAAGCTCGGACGGCCTTTCGAGCAGGTGCAGAACCAGTTCTCCAAGAGCCATGCCGGGTCGGGCCTTGGCCTTGCCATCTCACGTTCGTTGGCCGAGCTTCAGGGCGGCGCGCTGAAGATCCGGTCGAGCGAAGGTGTCGGCACGATCGTGTCCGTGCGCATTCCCGTGAAGAAGGCCGCGCCGGCGATCAGGGTTGCAGCGTGAATATTTTATCACCATCCCAGGCCTGATCCCACCTCATGGACGCAAGGTGAAACGCTTTGACAAAGTTATCTATTTTATCTACCTTAGATAAGAAAGGAGACTTTGTCATGCGAGTGACTTCAACAGAATTCCAGCAGAATGTCGGGCGTTTTCAGGACGCTGCCCAGCGTGCGCCGGTCGCAATCACAAAGAATGGCCGGACCCACACGGTACTCCTGTCGGCGGCGATGTTCGAGGTGTTGGTCAAGGGACGAGTCGCCCGTAACGCGGAAGAACTGGACGATGAGACGCTGAACGCCATCGCCGAAAGCGCCGTACCGAGCGAATATGCCGGGCTCGATGCGATGCTCAAAGACTGGACACCGTGAGCCTGCCCAAACCTATCCCGGGTCTGGTGATTTCCTATTCTTACCTCTGGGTGAGAGAACACGAAAAGGGTACCGAAGAAGGTCGCAAAAACCGACCATGCGCCATTGTCGCCGCGCGCCGGGTCGTGGAGGGCCATGAAGTCATAACGGTCGTTCCGGTCACACACTCGCCACCGGCTGATCCTGCCGATGCAGTAGAAATACCTGCGCCACTCAAAGCCCATCTCGGCCTCGATGACACGCCGTCATGGATCGTCGTGACCGAAACCAATGACTTCCTCTGGCCGGGTCCCGATCTCAGGCCCATCGCGGGAAGCAAACCGTCCCGATTCGACTATGGTATGCTGCCGCCGCGCTTCTACGCCTATCTGCGGGAGAGAATTTTGCAGGCTCACGCACGCCGCGCGCTCCGGCAGATTCGGCGAACAGAGTAGCTGCATGAGACTGGAAAACACGAAACGTCTTCAATTCCAAGGGACGATCACTTCACGGTGATCCCGAACGAAACAAAAGATGAAAGTCCTTCCTGACCTTCTGCGACGTCTCCTTGAGGTGTGCTTCCAGCACACCGAAATCCGGCAAGTCGGTCACCGCCAGAAGCAGATCCGAAAGCCCCGGCGGAACGTCGTCGCGCTCAAAGGCTCCGGTGAGGCACAGCCGCGTCATCTGGGTCAGTGCAAGATAGAGCGCGTAGGCATCGCCAAGCTCCTGCCTTATCCCGGCATCGGCGAAGCCCGGTGCGAGGCGCGACAGGATCTCGGCGGTGCCGGTGGCGCGGCGCCCGGTCTCGACCTGCCCGGTAATGACGGCCACCTGGGCGATGAATTCCAGATCGATCAATCCTCCGGGAATAAGCTTGATGTCCCAGAGATCGCGCGGCGGCTTTTCCTTCTCGATCATAGCCCGCATGTCCGCAGCCTCGGCCATCACCTTGGCGGCGTCGCGCGGCTGTCCAAGCACCGTCGCCACTTCCGCTTCAACCTCGCCGCACAGGCTGGCGTCGCCGGCAATGGCGCGGGCGCGGGCCAGCGCCATGTGTTCCCAGGTCCAAGCTTCCTGGCGCTGGTATTTCTTGAAGGCATCGATATGGGTGGCCACCGGCCCCTTGTTGCCGGACGGCCGCAGGCGCAGGTCGAGTTCGTAGAGCACCCCCTCCGCCGTCGGCGCGGACACCGCCGCGATCAGCCTTTGCGTCATGCGGGTGTAGTAATGCGAAGGCGCCAGCGGCTTGTCGCCGTTGGACTCTTCGGCATCCGGCGCGTGGTCGTAGAGCAGGATCAGGTCGACATCCGATCCGGCAGTCAACTCGCGGCTGCCGAGCTTGCCCATGCCGAGCAGCGAAACCACGCCGCCGGCAATGATGCCGTGGCGTGCCGCGAATTCGGCCGTCACCGCCTGCAACGCAGCCTCGATGGTGAGATCCGCCAGATCGGAAAAGGCGCGGCCGGCCCGCGCCGGATCGATCGAGCCGGCGAGCAGCCGGACACCAATCAGGAATTTCTGCTCGGAGGCAAAAATGCGCAGCCGGTCGAGCACATCCTCGTAAAGTCGGTCGCCCTCGACGAAGGCGGAAAGCCGCGCCGACAGATAGGCGCGGTCCGGTAGTTCGGTGAGCAAGGCCGGGTCGAGCAAACCATCGAAGACATGCGGCCTGCGGGTGATGATCGCCGCCAGCCGGGGGGCGGCCCCCATGATCGTCGCCAGAAGCTTCAGCAGGGCAGGATTGGACTGCAGCAGGGAGAACAGCTGGATGCCAGCCGGCAGGCCGGCGAGAAACTCGTCGAAGCGCATCAGAGCTTCGTCGGCCCGGCGCGTCTGGCCGAAGGCGCGCAGCAGCGCCGGCGTCAGTTCCGTCAGCCGCTCGCGTGCCTCCGCCGACTGGGTGAGGCGATAGCGGCCGAAATGCCAGCCACGGATGACGCGGCAGATGTCGCTTGGCCGCTGAAAGCCGAGCCCGTGCAAGGTCTGCAGCGTATCGGGATCGTCGACATCGCCGGTGAAGACCAGGTTGCCGATGCCGGTCGATAGTTCGGGTGCTGTTTCGAACAGTGCCGCGTAGTGGCGTTCGACCTGCTGCAGCGAGGCACGGAACGCTTGGGAAAAGGCAGAAGCGTCGGCAAAGGCGAGCATGCGGGCGATGCGCTCCAGGCCTTCATCATCTTCCGGCAGCGTGTGCGTCTGCTCGTCGGCAACCATCTGCACGGCATGTTCGACGCGGCGCAGGAACCAGTACTGGCGGGCAAGCGCATCCCGCGCCTCGGCGGTGATCCAGCCGCGGGTCGCAAGCTCACCGAGCATCGGCACGGTCTCGCGGCCACGCAGTTCAGGGAAGCGTCCGCCGGCGATGAGCTGCTGGGTCTGGACGAAGAACTCGATCTCTCGAATGCCGCCGCGGCCAAGCTTGACGTTGTGGCCTTTGACCGCAATCTCGCCATGGCCCTTGTGGGCGTGGATCTGGCGCTTGATCGAATGGACGTCGGCAATCGCCGCGTAGTCCATGTATTTGCGCCAGATATAGGGCTGCAACTCCTTGAGGAAGGCCGCACCCGCGGCCAGATCGCCTGCCACCGGGCGTGCCTTGATCATGGCGGCGCGCTCCCAGTTCTGGCCGCGCGCCTCATAGTAGCGCAGTGCAGCCTCAACGGGGATCGCCAGCGGTGTCGAACCGGGGTCTGGGCGCAGTCTCAGATCGGTGCGGAAGACATAACCGTGTTCGGTGCGGTCCTGCAGGATGCGCACCAGGCGGCGCGTCAGCCTCGAAAACAACTCGGTGGCGTCGAGCGGATCGACGACGGCGGGCGCTTCCGGATCGAAGAAAACCACCAGATCGATGTCGGAGGAAAAATTCAGCTCATGCGCGCCGAGCTTGCCCATGCCGAGCAGGATCCAGCCCGACTGTTTCGATGGATTGCCGACATCCGGCAGTTTGAGTTTGCCCTGGCCATGCGCGTCACGCAGCAGGAAGTCGACGGCCGCACGGGTGCAGGCGTCTGCAAGATCGCTCAATCGCCGGACCGTCAGCGCCGTTTCGGCCTCGCCGGCAAGATCGGCCAGCGCGATCAGGAAATGCGCCTCCGCCTTCCACTGGCGCAGCTCCATCATCAGGCCGGATTCCGAGACTGCTTCGGTTAGATGCACCTGGTCGATGGCGGCGCCGATCGCCTTCAGCCGAGCCTCGATCGTCTGCTCGAACAGCCCGTCCAGGATTTGCGGCCGGCGACGTGCGGTATCACGCAGGAACGGCGACAGATCGAAGACGGCGGCAAGGAAATCCTGGCCCTCCCCTTTGCCTGCCAGGAACTTGGCCAGCCGCGTCAGTCCTTCTTCGCGCGCGGCGGAAGCGATCTCGGCCAGTTCCAACCGCGCACGGTCCTTGTCGAGCGGAGCAAGCTTGGCAGCCGGCTTCAGCAGCCATCCAGTCTCCACCCGCTTCGCTGCAGCGCTCATCAGTGATCCTCCCGAGCCGGGAAACTCATGACCACGGATAGTCCAGGATTGCCAGGCAAGAGTTCAAGCCGGCCATTGTGGAACGTCATGACCGCCTTGGCGAGGCTGAGGCCAAGACCGGAACCCGGCTGCGAACGGCTCTTCTCCAGCCGCACGAAACGTTCCGTGGCGCGGGCGCGGTCGCCATCGTCGGGAATGCCGTGTCCATTGTCGGCAACGGACAGGCGAACGTCCGCACCGGCTCGCTCGAGCGTGACGCGCACCGCCGGCTGGGCATTGGCGCCGGTGGAATATTTGATGGCGTTGTCGACGATGTTCGACAGCGCCTGGCCGATCAGTTCGCGGTTGCCGTTGACGGACACCGCCTCGCGCGCGTCTGCTTCCAGTGACACGCCTGCCTCTTCCGCCACCGGCTCGTAGAGTTCGACGACATCGCGCACGGCCTCCGCCAGATCGACGCGGTTGGTGTTCTCCGAGGAGTAGCCAGCCTCCAGCCGGGAGATCATCAGGATGGCGTTGAAGGTTTTTATCAACTGGTCTGACTCGGCAATGGTGCCTTCCAGCGCCTGCCGGTAGTCGGTAGGCTTTTGCTTGCCCGAAAGCGTCGCTTCGGCCCGGTTGCGCAGCCGGGTCAGCGGCGTCTTCAGATCATGCGCGATGTTGTCGGAAACCTGCTTCAGGCCTTCATTCAGCGCGGCGATCCTGGCCAGCATGGCATTGAGATTTTCGGAGAGCCGGTCGAACTCATCGCCAACCCCCGTCACCGGCAGCCTGCCCGACAGATCGCCGCCCATAATGCGGCGGCTGGCTTCCGACACGCTGTCGATGCGCTTCAGCGCGGCGCGGCCGACAAAAAACCAGATCAGCAATCCGCCCAGCCCCATCATGCCGAGCGCCAGCATCAGCGCACGGCGGATGACCGCACGAAACCGCTCCGGCTCGCCAAGGTCGCGGCCGACCAGCATGATCATCTGGTTCGGCAGCCGCAGCACCAGCGCAATGGCGTTGTGGCCCTTTTCGCCCTGCGCCTGCGCATCGTTCTGCTCGGATTGGGTGGTGGTACCCTGCTCGGCGGGAAGGTTGCGCAGGCGCTCGAGCTCCCCCTCGCCAAAGCGCTGATAAGAGAACGGACTGCTGGTCCAGCCTTCGTTCTCGAGAACGCCCGGCTCCAGGCTCTGCACATTGCCGGTCAGGATTTGGCCGTTGGCGTCGGCGATCAGGTAAAGGTTGGCGCCGGGCTGGCGCGAGCGCTGTTCCACCACGCGCACCAGGATCGGCAGGCCACCGCGCTGGTAGGCGCGGGCAAGGCCGAGCACTTCGTCATTGATGGTCTCCTGCGTCTGCGCGGTCAGCATTCGCGCCGACAGCGACGTCATGTAGAAGACGAGTGCCACCGCGCACAGCGCGAAGAGCAGGAAGTAGAGCGCCGAAAGCCGCGCTGCCGTCGTCTTCATGATGGCTGGCACGGAAAGAGCCATGCCGCAGCTAGCCGCTCTTCAGCATATAGCCGGCGCCGCGAACCGTATGCAGGATGGGCTTGTCGAAGCCCTTTTCGATCTTGCCGCGCAGCCGGGAGACATGAACGTCGATGACATTGGTCTGCGGATCGAAATGGTAGTCCCAGACATTTTCCAGCAGCATGGTGCGTGTCACCACCTGGCCGGCATGCCGCATCAGATATTCGAGCAAGCGGAATTCACGCGGCTGCAGCGTTATCTCGCGTGACGCACGGCGGACCGAATGCGACAGCCTGTCGAGTTCGAGATCGCCGACGCGGTAGACGGTTTCGGCTTCCTTGGCACTGGCGCGACGGTTCAGCACCTCGACGCGGGCGAGAAGCTCGGAGAAGGCGTAGGGCTTTGTCAGGTAATCGTCGCCGCCGGCGCGCAGCCCCGTGACCCTATCATCGACCTCGCCGAGCGCCGACAGGATCAGCACCGGCGTCGTGTTGCCCCTGGACCTGAGACCGGCAATGACCGACAGGCCGTCGCGACGCGGCATCATCCTGTCGATCACCATCACGTCGTAGTCGCCGGCGTCGGCGAGCGCAAAGCCGGTTTCGCCGTCACCGGCGACATGAGCGGTGTGACCGGCCTCGGCAAAGGCTTTCTGCAAGTAATCCGCAGCCTCGCGATCGTCTTCTATGACGAGAATCTTCATAGGGCTGTTATACGCGATTTCGCCGGAAGGTTGAGTGGCAGACATCTGCATTGTGGCCTTTGCCAAAGCGCACCGCGATCAAGATTGCCCGAAGCCGTGCGCGATAAAGCTGCTCGCCGCCGATGTCATTTGCATCGGATCGCGGAAGCGCTTTTGAAAGTGTGCGGCAGCGGACGATGGGAAGCCCGCTGCCGCCGGGGGAAGGCGCGATGACTGACTAACGCGCGCTCCTCCATGCTTTCCCGTACGGCGGCTCGGGGTGTTGAAACTGCCGCACTGGAAAAGTCCAACCTGCCGCCGGAACGCCCTCACCCACCTGGAAAGGCCGAGAGAACGCTCCGGGACGACCTCAGCCCTTGGCGACGGGCAGCGCGACGAAACGATTGGTGTCGTCGCGGGTGATCTGCATCAGCACTGCCTTGCGGCCGGATTTGACTGCATCGGTCATCGCCTTGGTGACGTCGTCGGTGCCGTTCACTTCGGTCGAATTGACCGATGTGATGACGTCGCCCGGCTGGATACCGCGATCGGCGGCATCGCTGTCGGGATCGACATCGGTCACCACCAGTCCCTTGCCGTTTTCAGACTTGGTAACGGTCAGGCCGAGATCGGCCAGCGTGTCGGGCTTGGCCGGGGCGGCGGGCTGCTGCTGGTCGACAGAGGCCTGCTTGTCGTTCGAGGGCAGTTTGCCGAGATCGACCTTGACCGTCTGGCTCTTGCCGTCGCGCCACACGGTGACGTCGACCGACTTGCCAGGCGAATAGGCGCCGATCAGCCGGGCCAGTTCCTTCGGCGAAGCGACATCCTTGCCGTCGACCTGGGTGATCACGTCACCGGCCGTGATGCCCGCCTTCTTGCCGGGACCATCGTCCTGGGCACTGGAAACCAGTGCGCCGTTGTTGGACTTCAGACCAAGCGACTCAGCGATGTCGGAGGTGACCGGCTGGATTTCCACACCGAGCCAGCCGCGCTGCACGGAACCGCTCTTCATCAGGTCCTGAACGACCTGCTTGGCGGTCGAAGCGGGAATGTCGAAGGCGATGCCGACGCTGCCGCCTGACGGCGAGAAGATCGCGGTGTTGATGCCGACGACCTGGCCGTTGAGGTTGAAGGTCGGACCGCCAGAATTGCCGCGGTTGACCGATGCGTCGATCTGGATGAAGTCGTCATAAGGGCCAGCGCCGATGTCACGGCCGCGGGCGGAGACGATGCCGGCGGTGACGGTTCCACCAAGGCCGAACGGATTGCCGACGGCCACCACCCAGTCGCCGACGCGAACCTTGGAGTCATCGGCGAAGTCGACATAGGTAAACTTGCCGACGCCGTCGACCTTAAGCACGGCGAGATCGGTGCGCGGGTCGGTGCCGATCAGCTTGGCGTCGAGCTCCTTGCCGTCATGCATCACCACGGTGAAGGCCGAGCCTTCCGAAACAACGTGGTTGTTGGTGACGAGATAGCCGTCATCCGAGATGAAGAAGCCAGACCCTTGAGCAACCGGCCGCGGCTGGTCGTTGTTGCGGTCGCGGTGGCTGAAGCGCCTGTTGCCGCCACCCTGGCCGTCCTGGTCACCAAAGCCACGGAATTCCTTGAAGAAGCGGCGCAGCTGTGGATTGTTGGGCAGGTTGTTCATGCCATCCTGGTCGTCGGACGGGTCGGAGCCATCATCGGCGGCCGGGCTGATCTTGGCCTTGACCTTGACGCTAACAACGGCGGGAGAAACGCGCTCGACAACATCGGCGAAGCCCGGCACCTGCGGCGCCTCGACACGCACGGCATCGGCCAGAACAGGGCTGGTTCCGCTGGTCAGCGCGCCGACACCGATCGCACCGGCCACGGCGACAGACGCGACGGCAGCCATGAGACGCTTGCGGGTGACGGAATATGAATTGGGGGCAATATTCATGGATTTCTTATCCTCTTTCAACGGACGCTGCTTGATCGGCATCCTCAGGAAAAGAGAATTAGAGCGGCACACATTACAGCGCCATTTCCGACACATGAAACTTTGGTAATGTTTGGGAGTCAGGGGACGTACAATCCCCTTGGCTGCCATGTCCGATGTGCTATCTTGTACACAACTCAGCACAAGGCTTTCATAAATGACAGCAAGCACCACCATGACCATCCGGGTCTCTCCCGAAACCAAGCTGAAGCTGGAGCGGATCGCCACCGACACCCGGCGTAGCAAATCGTTCCTCGCCGCCGAGGCGGTCTCGGCCTACGTCGATCGCGAACTCGATATTATTGAAGGCATCAAACGCGGCATTGAAGATGCGGCTGCTGGCCGTGTCGTGCCTCACGACGATGCGATGGCGGAAATCGACGCGGTCATCGAATCGGCGGAAGCCAGGCGCTTGGGCAAGGCGTGAAGCGGTTCGTCGCCTGGTCGCGAGAAGCGCTGGACGATTTTAAGCAGCAAGTTGCCTTTATCGCTCAGGACAATCCTGCTGCCGCCCGACGCCTGGCGGATCGTATTCGTGAAATGGGCCAGGGCCTTGGTGAGATGGCGACGGGCCGCCCAGGCCAAGTGACAGGCACATATGAGAAGCTCATCGACCGCCTGCCCTACATCATTGCCTATGAGTTGCGCCCGATCGCTGGCCGTCAGAGCGTCGTTATCCTGCGCATCATTCGCACGTCGCGGGACTGGCCCTCGGAGGAATGGCCGAGCTAATTGCCTAGTATCTTGTCCAGCGCCGCCTGTTCCTCAGTGGTCAACGCATTGGTTGCCAGCACGCGGCGCGACCGCGCGGTCAGCACGATGAAAATACCTCCCACCAGCAACAGCAGGACGGGCGTGCCCCATAGCAACGCATTGCGCAGGTCGAAACGCGGCTTCAGCAGCACGAACTCGCCATAGCGCGACACGACGTAATCCATCACCTGCTGGTCGGTGTCGCCGGCGACGAGGCGCTGACGCACAAGGACGCGCAGGTCGCGGGCAAGGTCGGCATCGGATTCGTCGATCGACTGGTTCTGGCAGACCATGCAGCGCAAGCCTTCCGACAGCGCCCGCGCCCGCGCCTCCAGCGTCGGATCAGGCAGCACCTCGTCAGGCTTCACCGCCAGGGCCGTGCCGGCAAAGAACAGCGCCAGCAGCAGGACAATGGAGGTCAGCGAAAGCCGCGCGTTCATGGCAGGGTCGCGGATGGCACCGCGCTCGCCTGCTTGCGCCGCCGCGACGGCGCGCCGACGCGCAGGCGCCGGTCCATCAGTGACATCGCCGCGCCCGCCATCATCATCAGGCCGCCGCCCCAGATCAACGTCACCAGCGGCTTCCACCACAAACGCACGACGACGGAACCGTCATTGCCCTCGTCGCCGAGCGAGATGTAGAGCTGCGAGAAACCAATCGTCCTGATGCCCGATTCCGTCGTCGTCATCTGCCGCACCGGATAAAACCGTTTGGCGGAGCTGATTTCGCCAACAGGGCTGCCGCTGACGCCGATCCGTTCGAAGCGGCCGAGATCCTCGCTGTAATTCGGTCCCTGGGCCGGATAAAGCCCGACGAAACGCAGCGTATGGCCGGACAGTTCGACGGTCTCACCGGCATGCATCGACAGGATCTTCTCGGTGCCGAAGCAAAGTGTGCCGACGATGCCGAGCGTGGTCAGACCGAGGCCAAGGTGAGCGAAGGCGGTGCCGAAGACCGAGCGCGGCAGGCCGAGCAAGCGCCTGACCATGATCCCCGCTGCGACATTGCCGACCCCCGATTTGACGGCGAGGTCGGTGAGCGCGCCAAGGATCAGCCAGACGGCAAGGCCAACGCCCAGGGCTGCGAACACCGAGGCGCCGTCGATGAACAAAGCGGTGACCAGCGTCGCCAGCAGCGCCGCTGCAAAGGCCACCATAAGGCGCTGCGCGACGGCGAAGACATCGCCGCGCTTCCAGGCCAGCAACGGCCCGAACGGAACCACGAGCAGCAGCGGCACCATCAGCGGTCCGAAGGTGAGATTGAAGAACGGCGCGCCGACCGAGATCTTGTCGGCTGAAAAGGCTTCGACAGCGAGCGGATAGAGTGTGCCGACGAGGACGGTCGCCGTCGCCGTCGTCAGGAACAGATTGTTGAGGACCAGCGCCCCTTCTCGGGAAATCGGTTGGAACAGACCGCCGGTCGTCAGCCGGGAAGCGCGCAGCGCAAACAGCGCCAGCGAGCCGCCGATAAACAGCGTCAGTATGCACAGGATAAACACGCCGCGCGTCGGATCGGTGGCAAAGGCGTGCACCGAGGTCAGCACGCCTGAACGCACGAGGAAGGTGCCGAGCAGCGACAGCGAAAAGGTCAGGATGGCGAGCAGCAGCGTCCAGATCTTCAGCGCCGAGCGCTTTTCCATGACGATGGCCGAATGGAGCAGCGCGGTCCCCGCCAGCCACGGCATGAAGGAGGCGTTCTCGACCGGATCCCAGAACCAGAAACCGCCCCAACCGAGCTCGTAGTAGGCCCAGTACGATCCCATGGCGATGCCGCCGGTCAGGAACATCCAGGCGACCAGCGTCCACGGCCGCACCCAGCGTGCCCAGGACGCGTCGATGCGGCCTTCGATGAGAGCGGCAACCGAGAAGGAAAAACAGATCGAGAAGCCGACATAGCCGAGATAGAGGAAAGGCGGGTGAATGGCGAGGCCGAGATCCTGCAGGATCGGGTTGAGATCGCGGCCTTCGATCGGCGCCGGATTGAGCCGGATGAACGGATTGGACGTCGCCAGGATGAACAGGAAGAAGGCGGCGCCGATGGCGCCTTGCACCGCTAGCACATTGGCGCGCAACGTCGCCGGCAGGTTGGAGCCGAAAGCGGCGACGAGCGCACCGAAAAAGGTCAGGATCAACACCCAAAGCAGCATCGAGCCTTCATGATTGCCCCAGGTTCCGGTGATCTTGTAGATCAACGGCTGCAAGGAATGCGAATTTTCCCACACGCTTGCCACCGAGAAATCGGAGCTTGCATAGGCACTCGCCAACGCTGCGAAGGACAGCGCCGTCAAGGCAAAGCCGGTCACTGCGACCGGACCGCCGACGGCCATGAGGCGCTGGTTGTTCAGGCGCGCGCCAAACAGCGGCACCACCGTCTGCACCAGCGAAAGCGCAAACGCCAGGACGAGGGCGAAATGTCCGGTTTCAACCATGCCCGTGATCCATTGTCGCTCTCCTGCCGGAGCTATTCACTCTTGTTCTCCTGCCAGACGCCCTTGGCCTTGAGGCCGTCAGCAACCTCCTTGGGCATGTAGCGCTCATCATGCTTGGCCAGCACGCTATCGGCAACAAAAACCCCGTCCGGGCCGAAAGTACCCTCGGTGATGACGCCCTGCTCTTCGCGGAAAAGGTCGGGCAGGATGCCGGTGTAGGTGACCTTGACCGATTTGTGCGTGTCGGTCACCGAAAAGCCGACCGTGGCCCCCTGTCCGCGCTGGATCGTGCCTTTTTCGACCAATCCACCCAACCGGATGCGCTGGCCAGGCTGGACGCTGGCGGTGGTGAGATCGGCCGGCATGTAGAAATAGGAGGCCTTCTGGCCAAGCGCGTAAAAAGTCAGCCCGGTCGCGGCACCCAGGAAGACCAGCCCGCCCGCGATCACCGACAATCGTTTCTGCTTGCGCGTCATGTCTTGTTCTACTCCGTCGCCGCAAGCCCAAGCGAAGCGGCAAAGGCAGTGAATTTCTTCGCCTGGTCGCTGTCGGCTCCAAAGACGGCAATGGCGCGACCGAGCGCCTCACGCGCCTGATCGGCTTTGCCGAGCACGACATAGGAACGAACGAGCCGCATCCATCCTTCCGGATCGCGCGGATTTTGCCGCAGTTTGTCGTCGAGGCCGGCAACCATCGTATTGATCATGGTCTCCCGGTCCTGCGGCGACATCGAGGATGCGGCGTCGACATCGCCGGCATCGGGACCGTTGGTGGCGCCGCCGGAAGCGACGTCGGAGCTTCCGGATTTGGCGAGCGCCTGCTCGACGGCACCGCGCCATGGCGAATCCGGCGGCAATCTGTCCAGCATCGCCTGCCATGCCGTGGTCGCTTCCTTGGCGCGACCCTCCTGCGCCAATGCCATGGCCAGGTAGAAGCTGGCCTTCGCATTGGCCGGATCGAGCTTCAGGGCTGCTTCGAAAGCATCCTGGGCATCGGCCGAGACAATGCCGCCTGCCGCGCTGGCGATCGCCTCGCCGAGACCGGCCTGGCGAACGGCGCTGTCGCCATCGAGCCGAATGGCGTTGCGATAGGCTCCTGCCGCGTCGGAAAAGCGCTGCATGCGCAGATAGACCGGTGCCAGCACGTCCCAGCCCCTGCCGTCAGTGGGATTGGCGGCCAGATGGGCTTCGGCCCGCGCCACCAGCTCGTCGACCGAACTGTCGGCGGGATTCTTGGCCAACCGCTCGCTGAGCGGTTGCGACGGCAGGTCAGGAGAGCCAAGCTTCACATAGAGCCCCCAACTGACCAGCGGCACCGCCAGCACGGCTACGGTTGCCACCAGCCTTGCCGTGATCGACGCTCGGCCAGGGTTTGCGCCGCCGGCGGTACCCGCATTGTCAAGGCGAAGGATGCGGCGAGCGATCTCGGCGCGGGCCTCGGCGGCTTCGGCCGGCTGGATCAAGCCACGCGCGGCGTCGCGGTCAAGCTCGGACAATTGGTCCCGATAGACTTCGAGATCATGTTCGCCGCTCGACGACGCGCCCTTGGCGCTGGCGGCCAGCGGCAGCAGCACCGCCAGGCTTGCACCCAGCGTGAGAATGGCGGCTATGACCCAGAACAGCATGGTTCTTCCAATACCGGCAGAGCTCTGCCGTGCCAACAGATGCATGCTGCGACGCTTTGACGACGCCAGCCGCCAATCGTCGGCAGACGGTCGTCAGGTCAGTGGCGTCCAGCTACCATCGGCGTTGCGGCAAGCGGTTCCACGCGCCGTGACCCCGGCGCCGGCGGAAAACACCGTCTGCGTGTACTGGCGGCAGTCCTGCGAACCGACGCGGTACGGCTGGGCCGGAACCACCTCGCCGTAGCGCGAAGCCTGAGCGCCCTTCCACGTCACCTTCTGGCCACTGGTCGTATATTCTAGCGCCTTGTATTCAGCCTCGAGCGCGCTGCGCTTCTCGGTCTCGCTGAGGCCGTTGCCGATCGCCCCGCTGATGAGGCCGCCGCCCATCGCCGAAATGATCGTCGTGGTCACCTTGCCGCTGGAAGGAGGTGTCGAGGCCGGTGTCACTGCCACGGCTGGACCCTTGCCGCTCAAGGTGGTGCAGCCGGAAACAGCCAGCAATGCGGAAACGAGAGCGACGCGAATCTTCATGCCAACAACCGATTTTCTTGAGTGGGAGCCTGCCATGGATGCGCCGGGGGCCGCGTCATCGGAGAAGTTGGCGTGGCCATAGTATTGATATTTGTCGGAAATTTGGCCGCTGGCCGCTGCAGGACCAATCGACAAGCCGCCCAATAACATCTCCCGTCCCTCTATGTCGATTGGCCCTAGTGAACATCACTGCAGGCTCCGCAATCGCACCACCGCCTTCAATCCGCCCATACCGGACCGTTCGAGCGCCAGAACGCCTCCATACTCGTTGACAAGGTCTGCGACAATGGCCAGCCCCAGACCTGTTCCGGGCTTTGTCTCGTCCAGACGCCGTCCTCGCTTCAGCGCCTCGCGCGCCTTGTCCTCGGGAATGCCTGGACCGTCATCCTCTATGCCGATCTCGAACAGGCCGGCCGGGTCGTCCTTGCCGGTCAAGGGCACGACCGAAACCTGCACCGCGCTCTTTGCCCATTTCATCGCGTTTTCAAGGAGATTGCCCAGCAGTTCCTCAAGGTCCTCGCGCTCGCCGGCGAAGACGATCTCGGTTGCCGGCAGCGACAGCGACAGATTTGTCTGCGGGTTGAGCTTCTGCAGAACCCGCACCATGCGCTGCACCAGCGGCATCACCGGCGTGCGGTAGACGACGCTGTCGCGTTGTGCCGCGACGCGGGCGCGCTGGAGATAGTGTTCGACCTGCTTCTGCATGGAAGCGGCCTGTTCGGCGATCAGCTGCCCCTTGGCGCCGCCGAGCGCGCGGCCCTCGTTGAGCAGTACCGCCAGCGGCGTCTTCAGCGAATGGGCGAGATTGCCGACCTGTGTTCGCGACCGCTCGACGATGCGCCTGTTGTTTTCGATCAAGGCATTGGTTTCGTTGGCAAGCGGTTCGATCTCGGCCGGGAAGCGGCCGTCGAGCCTCTGCGCGGTGCCTTCGCGCACCATGGCTAGCGCGTTCCTGACCCGGCGCAGCGGCTGCAGGCCGAGCAGGATGGCGATCGCGTTGATGGCGATCATGCCGACGCCGAACAGGCTGAGATAGGTCAGCAGGCGGCGCTGGAAGGTAGCGATTTCCTGTTCGAGTTCGCTCTGGTTGCCCATGACCCGGAAACGCGCGGCCCGGTTCTTGGCGTCGAGAACGAATTCGCTCTCGAAAACTTCGAGTTGCTCGCCGTCGATGCCTTCGGCTGCGTAGCTGCGCTGGAAGCTGGTGTTGAACGGCACCTCGGCAACGCTCGGTGACGGGATCGTCGTGGTCATCGACGACGAGTGGAGATCGCCATGCACGCCCTCCGAAGCGGGCTCGACCGACCAGTACCAGCCCGAATTCGGCTCCGAGAACCGAAGGTCGCCGAGGTCTGGCGCGCCGGTCAGCGCCCCGCTGTCGGAGATGCCGATCGAACCGATCAGGTTGAACAGATGCGCCGAAAGCAGGCTGTCGAAGCCGCGCTCGCTGGCCTGGCGGTATAGGGTGGTGATCAAGGTGAAGATGACAACGAGCGTCACGATCGCCCAGACCGTGGAAAAGGCGATGACGCGGAACGTCAGCGAACGCGGCCACAAACGCAGCGAAAGCGGCGTCCTCGCGGTTGGTTTGAGCGGTTCCGAGTTACGCCTCCGGCTCACGCATACGGTAGCCCATGCCGCGCACGGTTTCGATCATGTCGATGCCCATCTTCTTGCGCAGCCGCCCGACAAACACCTCGATGGTGTTGGAATCGCGGTCGAAATCCTGATCGTAGAGATGCTCGACCAGTTCAGTCCGCGAGACGACCTCGCCCATATGGTGCATCAGATAGGCAAGCAGGCGGAATTCGTGCGACGTCAGTTTCAGCGGCATGCCGCCGACATCGGCCTTGGAGGCCTTGGTGTCGAGGCGCAGCGGCCCGCAGGTTAGTTCGGACGAGGCATGGCCGGCAGCGCGCCGGATCAGAGCCCGTAACCTCGCCAGCACCTCCTCGATGTGGAACGGCTTGGTGACGTAGTCGTCGGCGCCGGCATCGATGCCGGAGACCTTGTCGCTCCAGCGGTCGCGCGCCGTCAGGATCAGCACCGGCATCTTGCGGCCGCCGCGTCGCCAGCGCTCCACCACGCTGATGCCGTCCATCTGCGGCAGGCCGATATCGAGCACGACGGCGTCGTAGGGTTCGGTGTCGCCAAGGAAATGGCCTTCCTCGCCGTCGAAGGCGCGGTCGACGACATAGCCGGCATCGACCAGCGCATCCGATATCTGCCGATTGAGATCCTTGTCATCTTCGACGACGAGTACACGCATGCGGAGTTCGATACCTGTTGAAGAGCTTTACCTGTTGAAGAGCTTTGTCAGATTGAAGACTGGGGCAGATATAGGCCGATTCCGGCGGCCTGGGAAACGTAGCCTAAGGTTGATTGGATCAGTTCAGCGGAACGACGATTTCGGAACGGCGCGGACGTTGTCCGTCCTTGCCCGGAACGAGCACGACGATGACACAGACCGGCTGGCCGCCGCGCGTCGACTGCGAGGCCTTGGCCAGCGTTCCGCCATTCTGTTCGGCCACCTGTTGGCCGATGGCGTAGCAATCGGACGCCGCCAGTACGATCGGACTGGCCAATTCGGGCGGCGCGATGACCGGCATCGCCATCGCCTGCGACGCGAACAGCCCGGCAGCACAAAGCGCCAGTGTCGCGGTTCGGAAGTGGGAGCGAAGCGTTTTCATGACCGGCGTTGTAACGCATCGGTGCTGAACGTGAAATGAACGGTGAACGCCGCTGAAAACATCCTCGCCACACCCCTGCAACGCGAGACAGTCAATCTGGAATTTCACCGCCTCGAACAGGTGAAATCCCGCGAAAGCCCAGTCTAGACTCCGTTTTGGCCATATTGAAAGCGCATCAGGCATTTTCCTGCGTCATCGCGCGAAAACGCAGCAGCCCGTGATGCACGAGCAGATCCTCGTCATGGCGGGCTTCGGCAAATTCCAGCGACAGTCGTGTCTGGCCGCGAGGGCCGATCACCAATGCTGCGTCGGCAAGGCGCGCCTGGATGGCGGCCATGATGGCAAGCGTTTCCGCGTCGCCATGGGCTTTCGACCAGACATGCAGCGTAATCAACTGATCGTCGGTGTTCTCGGTGCTCGTATCCCAGTCGAAAGCGGAGGTCTGGCCGCAGGTCACGTACGGAAAAGCGGCATTCTCGGCTGGCCGTTCGAGCAGTCCGGCGCCGCCCAGCAAGGCCGATAGCGATGCATCGCTTTTCAGCCTGAGAAACAGTGCCTGCTGTAAATCGCCTGGCGCGGTCATCGTCTTTTCCTCCGGTTCCTGCGCTGCCGACTATTGCTTTTCGGAAGCCTGTCCGCGTTCTGCCTGTTCTGACAGATATAGCCATTCGACGCGCGGAGGCGATGGCGATTCGTCATCGGAATGATGGATGCCGATGATCTCGAAAGGGCGACTTTGCCAACACCATCGTCCGCGGGCACCGAGCTGTGAACATGGACTCTCGATTCCTGGTCACATATTCTCGCTCCATATAGGGTCGCATGACGCAATGTTCCTTGCCGTTTTTGATCCACGAAGCCATTTCGGAAGCTGATGATGCTCGATGCAGAAAAGACCAGGGCTGCGTCTCGGTTGTTGGTAGGCCACTGGGACAAGGGCACCCGTCTCGACGCCATACCTGAGGCGTTGCGCCCACAAACACGGCTCGAAGGTTACGCCATCCAGTCGCATGTCATGGATCGCTCGGTGGCCCCACTTTTCGGCTGGAAGATTGCCGCAACCAGTCTGGCCGGACAAAGGCACATCAACGTCGACGGCCCGATGGCCGGGCGCCTGCTGGCCGAAAAAGCGGTTGAGGTTGGCGGGACCGTTTCCCTGGCGACGAGCAAGATGCGCGTGGCCGAGATCGAGTTCGCTTTCCGCTTCGGCCGCGAGCTGCCGCCTCGTCCGGCACCCTATGAAATCGCCGAGGTGATGGAAGCCGTGGCAACCTTGCACCCGGCGATCGAAATCCCGGACTCACGGTATGACTATTTCTGCGCCGTCGGGGCGCCGCAGCTCATTGCGGACAATGCCTGCGCCAATCTGTTTGTCATCGGCGAGGCCGTGGAAAACGATTGGCGCGACGTGGATCTCGCAAAACACCCGGTGGTCGCTTTCGTTTCCGGAAAGTCGCAACATGACGGATCGGGAGCGGCCGTGTTGGGCGATCCTCGCATTGCGCTCACATGGATCGTCAACGAACTGTCGGGCCTCAGCATAACGCTCCAGCCGGGACAGGTGGTGATTACAGGCACCTGCGTGACGCCGATAAGTGTCGAGGCAGGTGACGAAGTCACTGGCGATCTAGGCAGGTTTGGCCGTGTCTCTGTGCGGTTTGTTTAGGCTCCGCGCTGCCTGGCCACGAAACTGCGCACCGCCAGCACCAGAACGGTGATGATGATCAGGATCACCGAGAGCGCGGCGATCGCAGGATCGATGTTGTCGCGCAGGCCCATCCACATCAGCCTCGGCAGCGTGATGGCGTTGACCGAGGTGATGAACAGGGTGACGCCGATTTCTTCCCATGACAGCACGAAGGAGAGAAGTGCGGCGGTGACGATGCCGAACTTGATGTTGGGCATGATGATGCGGGTGGCGCGCTCCCATACAGTGGCCCCTAAGCCACGGGCGGCAAGGTCGATGCGGCGGTCGAGCTGGCTGAGCGAGACCAGCATCAGCACGGTGGCGAAGGGCACCGTCATCACCGAATGGGCCATGGCGACGCCAAGCCAGGTGTCATAGCCGAAGAACGCGCTGAAGCCCGAGATCGAGGTCAGCAGGAAGTAGAGCGTGATCGCCGAGACCACCGGCGGCACCACCATCGGCAGCAGAACGAAGCCGACCAGGGCTGCGGTAAAGCGCGGCTGGAACATCCAGACGCCAAGGCTGAAGCACAGCGCGAGCACGGTGGAAAAAACGCTGCTGACGACACCGATACGGATCGAGAGCAGGATCGATTGGAGCCAGCGCGGATCCTCGACCAGCGCCCGGTAGTGGCGCAGCGACAGTTCGCCCGATGGCATTGCCAGCATGCGGCTCGGCGTCAGGGACACCGGGATGACCGCGAGCAGCGGCATCAGCAGGAACAGCGCCACGAAGGCGGCGATGATCAGCGAGACGGGACCGGGGCGATAGGTCGGCATCAGATCAACTGCTTCGGTCTGACATAACGGAACAGCAGCGCCATCAGCGCGCCGACGAACAGCACCAGCACGACGCTGATCGCTGCACCCAGACCCCAGTCCGGGCTCTGGAAAATCCTGAGATAGATCAGTTCGGCGATCATGACGCTGCGGCCGCCGCCGAGGATCGCCGGCGTGACGAAGAAGCCGAGCGAGAAGACGAACACGATCATCGCCGCGCCGATGATGCCGGAGCGCGTCATCGGCACGAACACCGTCCAGAAGGTGCGCATGCGGCTGGAACCGAGGCCACGCGCAGCTAAAAGCACGCGGTCGTCGAGGCTGCGCATGGAAGATGCCAGCGGGAAAACGGCGAAAGGAATGAGGAAGTGCGTCATGCCGACGATGACGCCGAATTCGTTGCGCACCAACGCCAACGGTTCGGAAATGAAGCCGATCGCCTGCAGCCAGGTGTTGATCAGGCCGCGATTGGAGAGCAGCGCCACCCAGCCGAAAGCACGGGTCAGCACGGAAATCCAGAAGGGGACGAGAATGCAGAACTCGGCGATCAGGCGCTGTGCCGGGGTTCCACGCACCCAGACGACGGTGATGGCGTAGGCAGCTGCCACCGAAACGACAGTGACGACCGCCGCGATGCGCAGCGTGCGGATGAACACCGACTGCACAAGATCGTCGGTGAGCAGCGCCTCATACTGGCCGAGGCCGGGCGTCGGCAGTGTAAAGCTCCATTTGACGACGCCGAGGAACGGCCAGGCATAGGCCAGGACAAGAAACAGGAGCAGCGGCGCCATCAACAGCGCCGCGCCCATCCTGTCGGAGAGATAGGATCTCATTTCGGCCCGATTACCCCGCCCCTGATCAGGCCGAGATGATCTTGGTGTATTCGTCGAGCGCCGGCCCGTAATTCTTGGCGTACCAGTCCATGTCGAGCGCGATCTGCTTCTTCATGTTCTCGGGATCGACCGGGTTGATGCGCTTCTTGTCGGCCGGGATCAGCGCGTCTGCCGCCGGGTTTGCAGGACCTTGGCCGAGCTTGTCGAACATGACCAACTGCTTTTCAGGGTCCTGGGCACTGGCGATGAACTTCATCGCAGCGTCCTTGCCGCCGGGGTTGTTCTTGAGCACGGCCAGCGCGCCGGGCGAGATCAGGCCCTGGTCCCAGATGAACTTGATCTTGCCGCCCGAATCCTGCTCGATCAGCGAGGCGCGGGTAGACCAGACGATCGCCATCGAGGCTTCGCCATTGAGCAGCACGCTCTGGCTTTCGGCGCCGCCGCCCCAATAGGCAACGACGTTTTCCTTGAAGGCGGCGATCTTGTCATGGGCGCGCTTGAGGTCGAGCGGGTAGAGCGACGCAGGCGCGATACCGTCGGCGAGCAGCGCCGCTTCCCAGCTCGACACGCCCCATTTGTAGAGCGAGCGCTTGCCGGGGAATTTCTTCACGTCGAAGAAATCGGCCATGCCGGTCGGCGCGTCCTTGCCGTACTTCTCGGAATCATAGGCGATGACATAGGAGAAGAAATAGGTCGAGGCGGCGTATTCCCAACCAAAGCCGGGCCGCATCTTCTTCTTGTCGACGATGTTGTAATCGATCGGCTCGAGAGCCCCCTGGGCGCCGAGCGTGATGGCCGAGAACGGATCGACATCGACGAGATCCCAGGTCGGCGCGCCGCTCTTGAACTGCGCGGCGATGGCACCTTCGGTCGGACCCGAACCGTCCATCTTGACGGTGATGCCGGTGTCCTTGGTGAAGGCCTGGCCATAGGCGGCATCGTAGGCGGTGATGGCATCGCCACCCCAGTTGACCAGCACAAGTTCCTTGGCCTGCGCAAAGGCACCTGTCGAGCGCAGCAGCATCGGCGTGCCGGCCAGCACCAGTGCCGCCAACTGTGTGAACTGCCGGCGCGAGATCTCGCCGCGACCTGCCCTGGCGGACAGGCTATCGATGGCTTGTTTCTTGGTATCATGTGTCATGTCAGTTCCCCTTTTTTGTTGTTGATAGTGCCGGAAAGCGGTCTGCGATGTCTCGCCACACCGCTTGTCATTGTCCTCCATGCGGAAGAAGGAAACCCTTTTCCGCCGGCCAGGTGAGCCAGACGGAGTTACCCTTGCTCAACGCCGCGGCAGCCACCTCGTTCGGCACCGAGACCGTGACCTTGGCGCCTTGCCGCGTTGTCAGGTCGAGCCGCGTTGCCGCGCCGAGATAGGTCGAGTTGGTGGCCGTCGCGGCGATGCCATTCTCACCATCTGCCGCCTCGCCCGATATCGACATGTATTCGGGCCGGATCGCCAGGATGGCATCGCCGCGCACGAGTTCGGCCTTGCAGCCCATGCTGACCGCGCGGTCTTCGCACAGGCCGGTCGAGCCATTGCCGGCGGGCTTGACCCCCTTTAGCGGCAGCATGTTGATCTCGCCAAGGAACTCGGCGACGAAGCGGTTGTCCGGCCGGTCGTAGACCTCGTCGGGCGCTCCGACCTGCAGCAGCTTGCCATGATTGAAGATGGCGACGCGCGACGACAGCGCCAGTGCCTCGCTCTGGTCATGGGTGACGAAGACGAAGGTGGTGCCGGTCTCCTGGTGCAGCCGCTTCATTTCCGCCTGCATCTGGCCGCGCAGGCCCTTGTCGAGCGCGGAAAACGGCTCATCGAGCAACAGCACGCCAGGTTCGAACACCAGCGCACGAGCCAGCGCCACGCGCTGCTGCTGGCCGCCCGACAGTTGCGCCGGCAGTTTTTTCTCGTGGCCCTTGAGGCCGACGCGCTCGATCATCTCGCCGACACGGCGCTTGATGTCGGCGGCCGATTTCTTGCGCACCTTGAGTGGGAAGGCGATGTTGGCTTCGACGCTCATATGCGGGAACAGCGCGTAGCCCTGGAACACCATGCCGGCGGCGCGTTGCTCGGCCGGCCGGTCGGTGATGTCGACGCCGTCGCTGAGCAGCCTGCCCTCGGTCGGCGGCACGAAGCCGGCAAGGATCATCAGGAAGGTGGTCTTGCCCGAACCGGACGGCCCGAGCAGGGTCAGGAACTCGCCACGGCCGATATCGAGCGACAGATTGTCCAGCGCACGGAACGAGCCGAAGCTCTTGCCGATCCCGATTGCCTTGATCTCTGCGGCACGGCCGGGTTGCTGCATACTGCCCTTTCCCTAACGCTTGTCGAAATCGTAGGCAGGGTGCCGGTTCACCGCAACCGAATAGTTTTCGCCTGATCGGCAAATTCCATTCATCTATGGCGAGATGTCGCCACCTGCCCTCAATACGGCAGAATGCGGTTCTCCTGGAGTTTCGACCGCAGCCATCCTGCGAACTCTTCCAGAACCGGATGCGAAGCCTTGGCGTGTTCGGAGACCAGGAAATAGGAGCGCGGCGACTTGATCGCTATGTCGAACGGCCTGACCAGCCGGCCCTCGCTCAGCGCCCGCCGGCTGGTCAGTTCGTCGCCCATGGCGATGCCCTGGCCGGCAATCGCCGCCGAAAAGACGAGGTTCATGTCCGAAAAGAAGATGCCGCCCTCAATGTCGGGGTTTTCCACCTTGGACAGCGCCAGCCAGCGCGCCCAATCCTCGGTGTCATCGAGATGCAGCAGGTTGGCGCGCAGCACGTCCGACGGCCGGGAAAAACCGCCGACCTTGTTGAGCAGCGTCGGGCTGCAGAGCGGCGTGAACGAGATTTCGCAGAGCGGCTCGACCGCCCGGTTCGGCCAATTGCCAACACCAAACGCAATGAAGGCATCGGCATCGGCGTTGCTGACGTCGTCGAGCCGGCGCGGCGTCAGGATGCGCAGCGCCACGTCAGGATACATCTGCCGGAACTCGCCGATATGGGTGCACAGGAACAGCGAGGCGAAGCCGGGCGTGCAACTGACGGCGAACGAGCCGCCGACGCCGGTGCCGGCATCACGCGTCACCGCGTCACCCAGAACGGTCAGCGCCTTGCGCACGTCGCTGGCGTAGCGCTGGCCGCGCGGCGTCAGCGCCACGCCCTTGCCGATGCGTTCGAGCAGGTCGAAGCCGAGGTCGCGCTCCAGCAGGCGAAGCTGATGGCTGACAGCGCTGCGGGTCAGGTGCAACTCGTCGGCGGCGCGCCAGACGCTGCCGTGCCGGGCGAAGCTGTCGAGCGCGCGCAGCGCTTGTGTCGATGGTATTCGCAAGGAGCCTCAGGTGAACCGAATTTGCACGAACCGGGAAAACATATCACTTTTTAGCGGACCGCTTCACTGCTTTCTTCTTATGCCATGGAGAAACCGGTGGCCACCTCGGCGCAAGCAACCGCCCTTGCCTGTCTCGACGGCATCCAGCCGTTGTTGTCCGCGTGGACACGCACCATCTTCGATTACGGCGAGACCGCGTGGCGGGAGTATCAATCAGCCGCCTGGTATGTCGAGCGACTGAAACTCGAAGGCTTTTCCGTCGAAGAAGGTTCCGGCGGCATGCCGACCGCCTTCTGCGCGCATTGGACCAACGGCCCCGGCCCGACCATCGGCATGTACGCCGAATACGACGCGGTGCCGGGCAATTGCCAGGATGCCGCTACGGTCGAGCGTCCGCGCCGGGGACTTGGCAACCAGGCCGGCGGCCACACCGACCCGCATTCCGGACTGGGTATTTCGAGCCTCGGCGGGCTGCTGGCGACCAAGGCGGCGATGCAGCGCCACGGCATACCAGGCACGCTGCGCTTCACCGGCGAGCCGGCGGAAAAGGTGCGTGGGTCCAAGCCGATCCATGCCGCCAAGGGTTATTATGACGGCCTTGCCGGCATGATCTCCTTTCATCCGTTCTACATGCTGCCGCTCTGCAACACGGCGCGCTGGGACACGCATTGCGGCGCGGCCTACGCGATGATCTATCGCTTCATCTGCGACCAACCGGAGCGCTGGGCGCTGGCTGCGGGTGCCGCACCCATTCCGCAAGCACATTCGGCGGCGCGCGCGCCCGGCGCCAACGACGCATTGATGATGATGTACATGGCCTCCAAGGCTCTGCGCGATTCCATGCTGCCTCACCAGGGCGGCTGGTCGATCAGCGAGGCGATCCTGACGGCGGGGCAAGCGACCGCCGACAATTTGCCGGCGGGGCTGGCCGAGATCCAGTACATGATCCGCGTGCCGACGCTTGCCATGGCCGAGCAGGTCACCGCGGTGCTCGACCGCAATGCCGAGGCGGCGGCAGCGATGAGTGGTTGCCGCACCGAGCGGCATTGGGTGTCGAAGTCACGACCGGGACTTGCCAACCATGCCATGGCCGAGATCGCCTATGAAGCACTGTCGACGGTCGGGCCGCCGCGCTGGGACGAAGACGCCAAAGCCGTCGCGCGCGAAATACAGGTCAATGCCGGGCGCATGGCGAGCGACGAGCCGTTTATCGAAGAGCTGGAGCGCCTGATCGAGCCGCAGGCAGCGGAAGCGATCCTGCGCCGCGACCTGCCGCCCTCGCAGGTCAACTCGACCTCCGACGATTACACCGACATGAGCTGGCATACGCCGACGGCGCGCTTCTATGTCGCCCGCCCGGCGCTGCGTTCGGAAACCGGCTACCCCTATCCAGCCTGGGTGATGAATGCGCTGGGCGGTATTTCGGCCACGATAGACCCGATGGTGGCCTGCGCCTCCCGCACGATTGCGCTCGCCGCCCTTCGCCTGCTGGAAGACCAGACCGCCCGCGATGCGGCGATGAATGAATTCGTCGCCCGCACCGGCGGCGGCATCGGCGGTTCGAACTGGATCGCGCCGCTTTGCGACTACGAGCCGCCGATCGGGTTTCGCTGGCCAGAATATGTCACCACTGCGCGTGGACGCGACTGGTGGATACCGAGCAATCAGACACCCCCAAGTCACCTCACGAGGAGCACCCCATGACCGTTCATGACCGCATTGTCGCCGAGCCGTTTTCGCTGCAGCGCCGGAACCCCGCCGGCGGCACCAAGCCGCTGACCGCCTGGGGCTTCGCCAACGAGACCGACGTGCTGACCGACGTCCTGCTCGGTTCGCCCAATTTCCTGCGCCATCTGTCGACCAGCTCGCTGTCGCGAAAGCATCTGCGCGAGGCGCCCTGCAACGTCCAGATCGCCCAGGCGCAGCACAAGGACCTGGTCGCCGCCTACGAGCATTTCGGCGTCAACATCCACTGGCACGAGCCGACGCCTGAGCTGCCGATGCAGGTCTATTCCCGCGATTCCAGCGTCATGACGCCCTACGGCGCCTTCATCACCGCCATGGCCAACTGGTGGCGACGCGGCGAGAACTATGCCGCGATCCGCACCTATGAAAAGCTCGGCATCCCGATCTACGACATGGTCACGGCAGGCACGTTCGAGGGCGGCGACTTCAACGTCATCGAGGACGGCGTCGTGCTGATCGGCTGCGGCGGCGCGCGTACGCAGGAGGAAGGTGCCCGCCAGGTGCAGGCATGGTTCGACAAGGAAGGTTGGGAAACCCGCATCGCCTTCATCGACGAGTACTATGTCCATATCGACCTGATGGTGGTGCCGATCGCCGAGAAACTGACCGCTGTCTGCCTCGCCTGCACCGAACCCGGCATTGTCGACTGGTTGAAGGGCAAGGGCCACGAGATCATCGACGTGCCGTTCCAGGATACAATGGCGCTCGGCTGCAACTTCATGTCGCTGGGCAGGGACCGGGTGATCGCACCGACCTCCAGCCAGACGCTGATCGGCCAGCTCAAGGCGCGCGGTTTCGAGGTCGCGGCCGTCGACATGAGCGAGATTTCCAAGACCGGCGGCGGCATCCACTGCATGGCGCAGGCGCTGAAGCGCGAACCGGCCTGAGGAGTGGGATAGCGCTACGCTGCTTCGCTCACATTCGCATCAGCATGATCGGCATCCTGGCGGCCGAGGGTGCAAGGTCGCGCGGGCAAAACGGCTGAGATCGCCGGCTGGCGGCACCATGTGCCCGGCTTGCGAGTCGGAACGCTGCCCGATGCGAAACTTGCGCCATAGCTAATATAAGCGCACAGTAAAACCGTCTTTTGGGAGAGGACAGCTCATCTGCAAATCGGGAGGAAACCATGAACACCATGAGCCTCACCACGCTTGAACGCGGCAAAACGACAGTCGACGCCGCAGCCCTGGAAGCGTTTTCGGCACAATTGCGCGGCAAAATGCTGAGCGAAGGCGATGCCGCCTACGACGAAGCACGAACCGTCTGGAATGCCACGGTCGACCGACGGCCCGGGCTGATCGTGTGCTGCGTCGGCGCTTCCGATGTCATCAGTGCCGTGAATTTCGCCAGGGAGAACAGGCTTCTCGTCTCCGTGCGCGGCGGCGGCCACAACATTGCCGGAAGTGCGGTCTGCGATGGTGGCCTGATGATTGATCTGTCATTGATGAAATCGGTCCGGGTCGATGTCGCTGCGCGGCGGGCATGGGTCGGGCCTGGTGCGACGCTTGCCGATGTCGACAAGGAAACGCAGGCCTTCGGGCTGGTGGTACCGACCGGCATCAACTCGACCACCGGCATATCCGGCCTGACGCTGGGTGGCGGCTTCGGCTGGATCACCCGCAAATTCGGCCTGACCATCGACAATCTTGCCTCCGTCGATGTGGTCACCGCCGATGGCAAACTGCTCCGGGCCAGCCATGCCGAAAATCCGGACTTGTTCTGGGCGCTGCGCGGCGGCGGCGGCAATTTCGGCGTCGTCACGGCATTCGAGTTCGAACTCCATGAGTTTGGACCGCAAGTGCTGGCGGGGCTTGTCGTCCATCCCTTCGCCGATGCCGAAAAGGTGCTGCGGGAGTATCGCAAGGCGCTCGAGACCGCACCTGACGAGTTGACCTGCTGGGTGGTCATGCGGCAGGCGCCGCCGCTGCCCTTCCTGCCCGCGGAGTGGCATGGCAAGGAGGTTCTGGTGCTGGCCATGTGCTATTGCGGCGACATCGAGGCAGGCGAAAAGGCGACGCAAAAACTTCGAGCCATCGGCACGCCGATTGCCGATGTCGTGGGCCCCAGCCCGTTCACCGGCTGGCAGCAGGCATTCGACCCACTGCTCACGCCCGGCGCCCGCAACTACTGGAAGAGCCATGACTTCACCGAGTTTTCCGAGGAGGCGGCTGCGGTCGTCAGGGGGGCAATAGCCAGGCTGCCGGGACCCGAATGCGAGATATTTATCGGCCATGTCGGCGGCGCGGCAGGTCGCGTCAAGGCGGACGCAACGGCGTTCCCACAGCGCAGTTCGCATTTCGTCATGAACGTTCACGCCCGCTGGCGCGAACCGACGATGGACAAGGCTTGCACCGACTGGGCTCGTTCAATCTACGAGGCGGCCAAACCTTATGCCGCCGGCACCGCCTATGTGAACTTCATGCCGGAGGACGAGGTCGACCGGGTCGAAGCGGCCTATGGTGGCAACCATCGACGGCTTCTGGAAATCAAGCAGCGCTACGACCCATTGAACCTGTTCCGCATGAACCAGAATTTGCGCCCGAAAGAAAGCCTGCGAGCTGCTTGAGGCGCGCCCGTGCTGCAGTGATAAAAAAGCTCACGTCGCCGCTGGAGGCGCGGGCTTTTGCTGTCACATGCTGTTGGCGCGGGGCTGTATTCCCAGCCCGGCCCATCAGCAACAAACCCGATACTGTGTCTTCGCTGCCCTTGTGAGTGCTGGAAAAATGGAGGAATAGTCTCCCGGAATGCATCGCCCTGAAATTGCCGGTTTGCGGTTCTCAGGTCGTGCAATTGCTAGCCGGATATCGAATGGCCAGTCCCGAACCGCGCAAGAGAAGAGGTCCGATCGCCGCCCGGCTGTTGGCGCTCGATGCGTGGATCGATTCGTCGCTCTACGAGATCGGCTTCAAGGCGCGCCAGTTCTGGGAATCGGCGACGATCTTCTCGCGGCGCTTCCGCGTCAACGGCTGGCGCCGTGGCATCATCGAACTGTTGAGCGAAGGTTTCACGCTCGGCGCCGGCGGCATCGTGGTGATGCTGGCGCTGGCCATTCCGGCTTTCCAGGACACGGCCGGCGACTGGCGCGCCCAGGGTGACTTCGCCGTCACCTTCCTCGACCGCTATGGCAACGAGATCGGCCAGCGCGGCATCATCCAGCGCGATTCCGTGCCGGTCGATGAGATGCCCGATCACGTCATCAAGGCGGTGCTTGCCACCGAGGACCGTCGCTTCTTCGATCACTACGGCATCGATGTGCTCGGCCTTTCGCGCGCCATCTTCGAGAATGTGCGGGCGAACTCCGTCGTCCAGGGTGGATCGAGCATCACCCAGCAATTGGCCAAGAACCTGTTCCTCACCAATGAGCGCACGCTGGAGCGCAAGATCAAGGAAGCTTTCCTGTCGCTGTGGCTCGAGGCCAATCTGTCGAAGAAGGAGATCCTGCAACTCTATCTCGACCGCGCCTATATGGGCGGCGGCACGTTCGGCATCGAGGCTGCCGCCGACTTCTATTTCGGCAAGAGCGTCAAGGACCTGAACCTGGCCGAGGCGGCGATGCTGGCCGGCCTGTTCAAGGCGCCGACCAAATATGCGCCGCACATCAACCTGCCGGCGGCGCGCGCGCGCGCCAATGTGGTGCTGTCCAACCTTGTCGATGCCGGCTTCATGACCGAAGGCCAGGTTCTGCAGGCCAGGCTGCATCCGGCCGATGTCGTCGACCGCGGCGAACAGAAAAGCCCTGACTATTACCTCGACTGGGCATTCGACGAGGTCAAGAAGATCGCCAAACCTGGCCAGCACTCGCTCGTCGCCCACACCACCTTCGATGCCAACATCCAGAAGGCGGCGGAAGAATCGGTGGAATTCCACCTGCGCCAGTTCGGCAAGGAGTACAACGTCACCGAAGGTGCCGTCGTCGTCATCGAGACCAACGGCGCCGTGCGCGCCATCGTCGGCGGCCGCGACTATGGCGCCAGCCAGTTCAACCGCGCCACCAAGGCGCTGCGCCAGACCGGCTCGTCATTCAAGCCCTATGTCTACGCAACCGCGATGGAACACGGCTTCACCCCCAACTCCATCATTTCCGGCGGCCCGATCAGCTGGGGCAGCTGGTCGCCGCATAATTACAACGGCGGGTCGGCGGGCAACGTCACGTTGATCATGGCAATGGCCAAGTCGATCAACACCGTGCCGGTGCGGCTGGCCAAGGACCATCTCGGCATCGGCCCGATCAAGGCCATGGCCGAGGCGATGGGTGTGGAATCGCCGATCGAAGCACACAAGACGATGGTTCTCGGCACCTCGGGCATGACCGTGATGGACCAGGCGACGGGCTACAGCGTGTTCGCCGACAATGGCTTCGTCGGCTCCCGGCACGGCGTCAGCCAGCTCGTCACCCGCACCGGCGAGGTGGTCTATGATTTCGCCAAGGATGCGCCGCCGCCGCACCGGGTGCTGTCGGAGCAGGCACTGAAATCGATGAACACCATGCTGGCGGCAGTGCCGGTGATGGGCACCGCGCGGCGGGCTCAACTTCCCAACATCGTCGTCGCCGGCAAGACGGGCACGACGCAGTCCTACCGCGACGCCTGGTTTGTCGGCTTCACCGGCAACTACACGGCGGCGGTGTGGATGGGCAATGACGACTTCACGCCGACCAAGAACATGACCGGCGGCTCGCTGCCGGCGATGGTGTGGCAGCGACTGATGGTCTACGCGCACCAGAATATCGACCTCAAGCCGATCCCGGGCATCGACAAACCTTTCGTCGACGAGGAGATCGCGGCCAAGGCCGAGGAAGCGCTGAAGAAGAGCGACGAACAGGCGGCGGCCAATGCGGCGGCCGAGCGGCCGCCGGTGCTGTCCAGCCGCACGACCCAGACGCTGCGAGACATGACCACGCTGTTCCAGTCGGCCCCCGTCCTCAGTACGCCGCAGCCGCCGGAGACGCTGTCGGCGCTGTGATCTTTCCGATGGGCAGGTCTTTCGACTGGTCCGCGGCGGCAAATCCATCGGCCCGCTTGCCACAAGGCCCCGCGCCGCGATATCCCCGAGCGGCAACTCTTCTGTGTCCCCGGCCCCTCATGCTCAAAACTGCCTTCCTGACGCTGCTTTCGCTTGCCATAGCCATCGTCGGCGGTGGCGGCAGCGTCTGGTATGCGCTGAAAGTCCAGGATGGTGTCGGCGCCATCAGGATCGGCCAATGGACGGCCTTTCCCGATATCGGCACGCCGGCCGCCGATCCCTATTCCAAAGCCCGCGTGGCGCGCGAGGGTGTGCTTGCGCTCGGCCGCGCCGAGGGGCTGTCCTTCGTCGCCGAGCGCGACACGGGCGGCGCCGAGCTCAAGCGCGAATGCACCTACACAATCGAGGGTGGTTTCCCGACGGCACGGTTCTGGACGCTTTATGCCGCCGACCAGTCGCTCGGCGTCGTCGAAACCGGCAAACCCCGGCTGGCGGCGCTGCAATCCTACGGGGTGGTGCGCCAGCCCGACAATTCGGTCATCATTTCCGCCGGACATCACCCGATGCCGGGCAACTGGCTGCTGACCGACGGCTTCGGCAGGATGTATTTCGTGCTGACCTTCTATGACACGCCGATCGCCAGCAGCACCGGCCTGTCCGACGTCTCGCTGCCGCATATCGTCAAGGTCGGCTGCAATGCGTAGTTTTTACGCTGCGATGCGCGGACTTCTGCATGCCGTCCTGCTCGGCCTGCTCGGCGCCGGCATCGTCCACATCGTCGTGCTGCTTCTGGTGCCTGAATTTTCCGAACGCGATGCCTGGTCACGGCTGTCCATGGCGTCGGATCTCTACAAGATGACACGGCTCGATGCCGAGGCCGGGGGCGCGCCCGTGGTGAAATCCGTTGACCCGCTGTTCTATGCAACGGCGTGCCGGTTCGATCTGGGCGAAGGCATGGTCCGCGTCAAGGCACCTGGACATGTCCCGTTCTGGTCGGTCTCGGTCTATGACCGCAGCGGCCACAACATCTATTCCTTCAACGACCACACAGCGACCGGCGGCGTTCTGGATGCCGTCGTGCTGACGCCGGCGCAGATGATCGACGTGCGCAAGGATCTTCCAGAGGATCTTCAGGGGGCGATCTTCGTCGAAGCGCCGATCGAGGAAGGCATCTTCGTCATCCGCGCCTTCGTGCCCGACAGCAGCTGGAAGCCGATCGTGTCGCACTTCTTCGAACAGAGTTCCTGCGAGTTGCAGGACTTCTAAAGCGTGTCGCGTCTGAACGGATTCAGACGACCCGCTTTAGATCTTTGTTTATGCATGTCGTTATCCCAAAACCGGGGTCACTTTTGCGCGACATGCACTAGCCATGATCCCGGACCAGTGGTCGGTGGCCGCCGAAACTCAGTGGTGCGGGATCGGTTTTGTTCCTGGCGAGCCCGGCTTGTCGGGATCGACCGGCCGCACTTCGCCGGCACACGGCCGCTCGTAGCGGATGCCGGGAAAGATGATCACCGCCGCCGGCATTTCAGCGGTTTGCTTTACTCTGGTGTTTGGTGCCGTACGCGGCACGAAAGACAGTACCATGCCCATGGTTCGCGCATTCCTCTCGGTTTCCCCGGAGCACAACGCAACGCCTCCAAATGTCATTAAGGCCGGCAGAGGGTTAACGGAACGTTACCGCGTATCGTTGTTTTCAAAGGACAATTAATTAAAACGCCCTAAACGCTTAAAACGAATTCTTAAAACGCCTCGATTTCAGGGGCTGGCGGTGAAAATCCTCCGGTCCCTTCGTCTATTAGCCGTCGATAAAGTTGCGCCATGCTACTTTCAGGGCTTTTCAGACGGGCGAGCGTCTTTCTTCTTCCGGCTGAAGAATGCCTTGCATTTCTGCCACTCGGTCGGTTCGGACGCAAAGCCCTTATGCCATTGCTCATAATCCTTCGGGTCTGGGAGCAATGCCTGCACCTCTGGCGCGGAATAGTCAGCTTTGGCAACTTTCGGTAACCGCCAGAGAATGTGATGCCGATATTTTCTGCGAACCTCTTGGCCGTGCTTAGTCAGGGCCTCTGCCAACTCTTTGCAGAAATGGATGCAATCGTTGCAATAGCTCTCAATCGCAAAAAGCGTCTGTTTGTACTTCTCATCCGCACCACCTTCGAACGGAATGCCAAGATAGCGGATCAGGATTTCATCGTCTGGCCTTGCAGGCCCCTCATACCATTTCGTTATCATGTCGTTTCTGGCCGCCATCGACGTGTTGAGCGCGTCAATCGCAGTACTCACCGCGATCGCTAGCGAGAGCGTTTTCGTATCGAGCGTGAGTTTTTCAAAAGCGATGGTCTCCAACCGATCCATCGGAACTTTCGAGATAGGCAGGCTATGCAAGTCTGCCTGAAACAGAAATTTCTCCTGTTGCTCACCCTCCTTTGCTGCCTGCCTTTTCTCAATGAAGTCCGCGAACTGCTTTTCCATTTCGCGGAACCGGGCCAGCATCCCAATCAAATGCTGCTTCTTCAGCGACATGAAACTGTTGCCGATTGAGAAACAAAGGGCTTGCGCGGCGTTCACGGCTCTCAACGTAGCCACTATCTCGCGACGCTGATCTCTGCGAAAGATCGCGACCTGTGCTCCCCATGCACCAGCAAACGATGCTGCCACGCCGACAATCGCCGTACTGACGTTTTGGCTGGAATTTAGGTAATGCCAAAGGCTTGTAAGCTGGCTCATTTTCCACCCTAAAATTGACCAGCACTCTCATCGTCCGCGAAGATTCGAATCAATAGCTGGTTGGTTGGATAACTATCTGTTCCTCCCTGACGAGTCATCGCGCCACTACTAATAAGCCAGCACGGATCTTCTGCAGGTCATCGATTATTTTGCCAAGGAATATGCGGTCATCTCGCAAGCGCCAGTCATCTTTTTGACGAGGGCCAGAGATTTGAGAGCGTAGAGCATCACGGAAGCTAGATTGTGACGCCTGGATCACCGACCTTGGTCAAATGGCCGGTCACTCGACATCCTTACAATTTCCACAGTCTATGACCGTGAAAACCTCGCGGCTGCACAGAGGGTTTCTTTGAAGCGCTCCGAAGGAGTGCAAGTTGGATGCGGCAGCATGATCACGGGATTTCGAGAACACTTTCGGCGCTTTAAGTAAAGTGTTCTCGTTATTTAAATTTCTAAAGCGGATGCGTGTTAGATCAACCGCTTAGGTTAACGGAACGCTAACGGATCGTCGCTAACTTGATCTTTGTTCTTGGCGCTCGCGAAACCGGCACAGTCCCGGTCGAGCGCGGCCAAGTTTGTGTCGAGTACGGGCGTATCCTTCGTGTCATCTTCGGACTTCAGGCAAATCGCGGTACGAAAAGACTCGGGAAAGGCCGAAAGGCTGTTCCGCGCCGCGGTGTCGGCGTTCTGCTCGCTCACCCGCCCTTCACGCCGTGAGATTGGCCAACTCGAAGACCTGACGCTGCCGCTGTTCGACAACGTGTCCGTCGAATCTCGCCGTTACGTGGCGGCCGCCCTTTCCGAATGCGAATACGCCCCCGCCGCCCTGGTGCGCCGCCTTTGCGCGGAACCGGTCGACATTGCCGCGCCGCTGCTCATCCGCTCACGCGCCGTCAGCGACATCGATCTCATCGCCCTGATCGGGCGACATGGCCTGCCGCATGCGCGTGCCATCGCCCGTCGCAAGGGCTTGAACCCGACCATTGCTGATCTGATCAGGGCCCTAGAGAGGCCAACCCTGGTGCGTGCGCCTGAACCGGATGCGAACGCCGCCGCGGCAGACAAGATCGCGCCAGCGAGCGCGGAAACCGCCTCTGGCGAGTTGGCCCGGGAACAGGCGCTCGGCATCGCAGCCGAGAATGCACGGCGCAGGCTGCGCTCGATGATGCGCACGGGCGATGAGGCGGCAGCGACGAACGCCGATCCTTTCAAGGGCGCCGACACCTATGTGAAATTGCGCGAGACAGCTCTGACGGGAAACGCCGCGTTCTTCCAAACCGCGCTCGCCGATGCACTCGATATCGATTTCGAGATCGCGCGATCGCTCACCGCCAACCAGAATTATGCCTCGCTGCTTGCCGCCTTACGCTCGCTCGACCTCAGCGAAGACAGGGCCTTCCTGATCGCGGTTGCCGTCTATCCCAGCCAGTTCCCGCATCCGCAGGCTATCCGAACTTTCCTCGACCGTTACCGGCTGCTGCATCGCGAAGCGGCCCAGGACAAGATGCGGTCGTGGCGGGCGGAAACCCTTTCAAGGGCGGTTCGCGGCGCAGCACCTGCCAACAGCGATACACGCACCGCCTCGAACAGCGACGATGCGGCTGATACCTCCGGCCTCAGGGCGTCTTCACGGAAATAAGCTCCTCGACGGGCACGGTGCCGGCCTCGATCTCGACCACCCAGATGTCGGGATCGAACTTTTTCTCCCTTTCCAGCCTGGCGTCGAGCACCGCGGCATCCTCGCCGGCTCCGAGCAGAGTGAAAAACCGGTCGTCGGGCTTGGCCGAATCATAGCTTGTCTGCGGCGCCGGCCCGAACAGGGCAACCTCACCCAGCCTGCCCCGCGCCAGCACGAACACAGCGCCGGCCTCGGTCGCGCCGCGCTTGACCACGGCGGCAAATCCGCCGGCGCCGAAAACCCGGCGCAACAGGGCCGAGACCCACAGATCCGATGTGACACGCATGAGAAAACTCCGCGAATGCATGTCGCCCAAAAGGTGGGTTCCGGTTTTGGAACAACGGCATGCATGAGAACAAGGCAGGCGGGTTCTCTAAAGTAGTTTGCCGTTTCAAGGAAACGGCAAACTACTTTAGCCCTTGTTTGACGCGATTCCGGACGGAAAACCGTTTCACACTTTTCCTGGAATTGCTTTGTCGATATTTCCGCCGCTGGGCGAGCCGTCGTTTCAGCCGTCAGTTGGTCAGGCCGATCTCGCGCATCTTGACGTAGACGATCTCATCGGGCTCGCCGGTCTGCGGCAGCCCGAACAGCGACTGGAATTCCTTGATCGCTGCCTTGGTGCGCGCGCCGACGACACCATCCAGCTGCATGTCGTCATTGCCGAACGCCTTGAGCCCGGCCTGGATCTTGACGATGCGGGCATCGGGCGCTTGCGTCGCGGCATTCGCCTGTCCGGAATTTGTCTGTCCCGAACCTGTCTGCAAAGACACCGGAACCGCGGCCGGCGTATCCGGACGCGGCTGCGGCCTGGGTACCACGGAAGCGGTTTTCGGCGTCGCGCCCAGTTGATCGAGCAGAAGCGCGTCGATCTCGCCGGACGTGTTGAGCCCAACCTTCTGCTGATAGTCCTGGATAGCCTTGCGGGTGTTGGGTCCGGAAATGCCGTCGACCGTTCCCGAATAGAAATCGAGATCCTTCAATATGCCTTGCACCTGCTCGACAACCGGATCGCCCTTGATCGGCGCCGGCGCGCCGGATGGCCGCACGATGTTGAACGTCGTTTCCGGCTCGTCGGGCGCCGCGTGCGGAAAGCCCGCAATGCTGCGGGTCGCGAAGAATGCGCCGGCATGCGGGAAAGGCTGGTACCACAAGGCATTTGCGGAGACGTAGAACAGCGTCACCAGGAATGCCGTCGAGCCGCCCACCAGGACAGGGTTGCGCGAGATCATGCCGCCGACGGCGACAGCGCCGTCCTGAAAGGCGTTGCTGCGGCGCTTGACCGCCTTAGCCTGTTTTGCGGAGCGAGCCATTTCTGTCCCCTTTCGCCATCGCCACAGGCATGGTCAGCACGCCGGCCTTCTCCGCCTGATGTCCCTTCGGTCCGTTCACCGGCAGGCTGATGGTCACCGTGGTGCCCTCGCCCGGCATGCTTTCGATGGACATCGTGCCTTCGTGCAGCGCCACCAGGCCCTTGACCAGTGAAAGGCCAAGACCAGTCCCCTCGAAACGGCGGGTATAGTCGTTCTGGATTTGCATGAAGGGCTTGCCGAGATTGGCGAAATCCTCCTCGGCGATGCCGATGCCGGTGTCCCTGACCCAGAAATGCAGGCGCGAACCGATCCGCTTGGCACCGACGACGACGTCGCCGCCGTCGGGGGTGAATTTGATCGCGTTGGAGACCAGGTTGATGAGCATCTGCTGCACGGCGCGCTGATCGGCATTGATGTCGCCGGCGTCCGGCGCGATCTGCGCCCGCAGATCGATGTTCTTGGCCTGCGCCTGCAGTTGCATCATCGACTGGCACATGTCGACCGCTTCCGCGAACCGGAACGGCTCCGGCTCGGTCGCATAAACGCCCGATTCAATCCTGGACACGTCGAGTATCGAGGTTACGACGGCGAGCAGATGCTGGCCCGAATCCCGTACCAAGCCGACATATTCCTTCTGGCGCGGATCCTTGAAGGTGCCGAACATCTCATGCAGCAGCATATCCGAGAAGCCGATGATGGCATTCAACGGCGTGCGCAGTTCGTGGCTGACCACCGCCAGGAAGCGCCCCTTCGCCACCTCGGCGGATGCGGCCGCCTCATTGGCCGCCGCGAGATCCTCACGCAACCGGCTGATCTCGTCATTCTCGCGCAGGACGAGCGTAAAGACGCCACCCTGTTCCTCACCACGCACCAGATCAAGCGAGAACGGCCGGTAATTGTCGGCCGTCAGGCTATTGCCGTTCTGAGGCAGCCGGATGCGCAATTCGAGCCGGCGCGACAGCGCACCGTCGCGCATGTCGGCCATTGCGCTGAGATAGGAAACGCGATCCGACAGATGGACGCGATCGAAGAGGCCGTTTCCGGACAGCAGTTCGGGCGGCAGTTTCAAAAGCGTGCGCGCTTTCGGCGACGCGTCCAGGACCTCGCCATGACGGGCAACGCGCAAGACCACCGCATCGATGATGTCTTCGAGCTGGTCGGCAGTGTCGACCACAGCCGCGTCGGCCGTGTTTTGAAACGCCGATGCACGCGGCATCAGTGTCAGCGCCCACGCCAGCGGCACCAGCCAGTGCCACGCCGCGATCTGCGCTCCTGCGAACGGGAATACGGTTCCAGCCAAAGGCTGAGCCAGGATGGCGACAGCGGCCGACACGGCTCCCCACAGTGCTGCACGTCGCGAGCCGCCGATCCACCCGGCTTCGAAAGGCAGCGCCAGGACAAGCATGGCGACAGGCGAACCCAACCCGCCCGCGGCGGCAATGAGACTGCCGAGAGAAATGCCGGCCAGCACCAGGGCGACCCGACTTGCCATCGCCATCTTGCCGGTCGCCGCCACCAGCAAGGCGACGAACCAGCACAGGCCAAAGGCGGCGAAGATGGCGGCCATGGTGACGGCAACGCCCATGCCTGAAGTGACCAGCGTGACCGCGGCGCCGGCGGCAAAGAAAGGAGCGGCGAGCATGACGCCGATGAAACGGCGCTGGCGCTCGCGGTCGCTCCGCCCAAGGATGGACGGATGGACCATACGTTCGCAACCGGCAGAAATCGCGCCAGGCAATTCAACGTATCTGGCCTTGATTGAACTCAACTCAACGCACTCGCACTTGTCGTGGACAGCTCTGCTTTGCAGATGGTTTTGGTTGGCTTTGAAACTCGCATCCAGCGTTTAAGGAATGGATAAGGCAGGGCCGACCAAGGCCCTGGCCTGCGGCAAATATCGGGATGCCGGCCGCCGAAAGCACGGGCAAATGCAGCCATAGTAAACGGAGAGTTATCCGGCGACGGCACCTATCGGACAGACGCACACGGCACCCGGACTTCCACATTCCAAGAAAAACACAGGAAAATCATGGGGATATATGGTTATTTGTTGTTAAGGAAAATCACTGGCAATTGAGACAAATCGATTGCAGAACGCTTCGTTTCGAATTTGCCTAAAATTTGAGGAAAATTCTCTCTTTGCCCGCAAGCGGTCCTTTGCGCCTGTGTGCCAAGATCCTGCCTACAAAAGAGGTCATGCCATATGGATGCATGATCCAGTCACGACGAGAGGGCAAGGACATGGTCTTCCTCATAAGAATGGCTTTCTGGTTTTCGCTGGTGCTGCTGGCGCTGCCGCTGACTGTGGGCCCCGATGAATCGGGCCGCGAAAGCGTCGGGCCGATCCAGGCCTTGTTTGCGGCACGCGAAGCGGTTGGCGATATCGCCGGCATTTGCGAACGCAAGCCCGATGTCTGCGAGACCGGCAAATCGGCAATGCACACCATTACCGCCCGCGCCAAGGAGACCGCCAAGATCGCGGCAGCGATAATGGACGACAAGTCCGCCGCCGGCCCCGACACGTCGACGATGACCGGCAGCCTGCCCGAAGAAATCGTCTTGCCCGAGACCGTCAACCTGCCGCCTCAGAATTAAGCCGCTTCGACGGCGCACCGCGGGCTGTCTGCCCTCTCGACGCCCGCGGTGTCCTTGTTTTTTCCGTGACGCGGCGCCGCCGCGTGACTATATCCGGGCCATGACCACCACGATCCAGACGATCCGCGACGATTTTTCGTTCCTCGAGGAATGGGAAGACCGCTATCGCTATGTCATCGAACTCGGCGAGGCGCTGCCGCCATTTCCCGACGAGCAGCGCAGCGCCGCCAACAAGGTGCCGGGATGCGTGAGCCAGGTCTGGCTGACCACCGAACGCGGGGCTGGAGCCGACCCAGTCATCACCTTCACCGGCGATTCGGACGCTCACATCGTGCGTGGACTGGTTGCGATCATGCTGGCGCTGTTTTCCGGCAGGACCGCCAGCGAAATCCAGCAGACCGATGCGGAAGCGACATTGAAAGAACTCGGCCTCGACGAACATCTGTCGCCGCAGCGCGCCAACGGCCTTCGCTCGATGGTCAAGCGCATCAAGCGCGACGCCGAGGCAGCGCTCAAGCAGACCGCCTGACACCTCCATACCCGATCCGCGCGTCGCGGCGCGCAAAAATCAAACGGCGCCCGAAGGCGCCGTTGATGTCGATCCGATCTGGCTTATTTTAACGCAATTCCCAAGGGAAAGCTCTATGCGCTGGAATTGCTCTGGCAGCGATTACCGCGCTTTGCGCTTGCGGCCGAGGCCCATCTTCTTGGCAAGCTGTGACCGGGCAGCCGCATAGTTGGGTGCAACCATCGGATAGGTCGGGTCAAGGTTCCACTTTTCGCGATACTGATCCGGTGTCAGGTCATAGTGGGTCATCAAATGACGCTTCAGCGACTTGAACTTCTTGCCGTCTTCAAGGCAGACGATGTAGTCGTCATGAACCGACCGCTTCGGGTTGACCGCCGGCTTCTGCTTGTCGGCAGGCGGCTGTTCGGCGGTTCCGCCCACACGCCCGAGCGCAGCATGGACATCGGATATCAGGTTCGGCAATTCGCCGACCGGCACGGGATTGTTGCTGACATAGGCGGCCACCACATCGGCGGTCAATTCGATCAGCGCATCGCTGTTTCTGGAAGGTGTTTCGACAATATCCATGGTCTTCGGGCCCCAACAAGAGTTACATCGATCTGCGCCCTTTTTTACAAGCAGGGCATCGCACGAATTTTGTGCAGGTAGAGTTTCTACGATTCGTGTCGCGGGCACATCAATGAGCGCGCAGACCAAGTAAGTCAATTCGGCCCTTACGCTATATTGAACGATATTGATCAATTATTCCACGATCAGCTTCAATCTTTCGTGCATTGTGTAATTTATCGATATTTCGCGCTCCCGCCGGCGGCGGCTGACGTAACGTCAGATCGCCGTTACATTCGTGGCGACTCACGAAACGGGTTTTAATGTTTGATCTTGCTTGGCTATCGCCCGAGCAATATTGGTTGTTCACATTTATCCACAAAACCGTAGGTTGCCGTGGTCATACGCAAGCAATCATGCATGCCTGTCATCCAACCGATCGGCTGATTGCTGCCGCGTCAATCAATGCGGGGTGATGTATTTGCCATAGGCCCAGCCGGTGATGAAATTGCCGTTCTGGGCCGGATCATGCCAGACTTCGCACCAGCGATAGCGAATCTTCTGTTCCTGCTTCCATGCCGGCTGGTTGGCGATGTCGAGCAGGTTTATTCCGCCGGTGCATCGCCCGGTCATCTGCAGAACGGTCCCGTTCGGATATCCCGCCTGCTTCTGGGATGTGCCCGAAGGGTATTTGCGTACATTGAGCGTGTCGCCGAACGGCACATTGGCCACTTGCCAAGCCGCAAATACGGTCGCATGAGACTGGCCGGCAAAGGCCAGAGTTAGCGAAGCAACGGCGAAAGCCGCAGCAGTCCGAGACCAAATAGTCGTCATCTCTCCTCCCGGCTCATCTCCTGGAGCCGACACAACCCATACGCTGTGGCTCTTGAACCTGCCCTGAGCGGCGTGTTCATTCGCCGTTCAAGATATTTCTCCATTTGAGATGGTCCATTCAAGGTACTGGCCCATTCAAGATACTGGCAAAGCGAGAAGCAATGACCAAGACATCCATATTTCCGATCGTCAGCCCGCCTACGCCCGAGAAGCGGCCGGTTTCCGACACGCATCACGGCATCACGCGAACCGACGACTATGCCTGGCTGCGGGCCGGCAACTGGCAGGAGATGTTCCGCGACCCGTCATTGCTCGATGCAGGAATCCGCGTAGAACTCGAGGCGGAGAACGCGTACCAGTCGAAGCTGATGGCCGACACGGTCGAACTGCAGAAGCAGCTTTTCAAGGAGATGAAGGGCCGTATCAAGGAAGACGATTCTTCCGTGCCGATGAAGGACGGACCCTATGCCTATGGCTCGTCCTTCAAGCTTGGTGGCGAGCAGCCGCGCTATTTCCGCATGCCGCGAGACGGCGGTGCCGAGCATATCCTGCTCGATGGCGACGCGGAGGCCGCGGGCAAGGCCTATTTCCGTCTCGGCGGCGTCGACCATTCGGCCGACCACGCCAAGCTGCTGTGGGCGTTCGACGACAAGGGCTCCGAATTCTACACGCTTCGCGTGCGTGACCTTGCCGACGGCAGGGAGCTTGAGGACCAGATCCCCGACACCGGCGGCTCAGGTGTCTGGAACGCTGGCAATGACGGCTTCTTCTATACACGTCTCGATCCCAACCACCGCCCGTCCAAGGTGCTGTTCCATGCGCTTGGCGACAGCCCGCAAAGCGACCGGCTGATCTATGAGGAAACCGATCCCGGCTTCTTCATGAATGTCGACGGCACCCGCAACAGCGAGTGGATCATGATCGGCATCAACGATCACGAGACCTCGGAATACCGCCTGATGCGCGCCGACGATCCGTTTGCCGAACCGAAACTGGTATCACCACGCGAGGTTGGCCTTCAGTACGAGTTGGAAGAAGGCGGCGACATCTTCTTCATCCTGACCAATGCCGACGGCGCCAAAGACTTCAAGATCATGACGGCGCCGGAGAGCGATCCCGTGCGCGCCAACTGGCAGGAACTGGTGCCGCACGAGCCCGGCCGGCTGATCCTGTCGGTGATCGGCTTCAGGGACCACATGGTCCGGCTCGAACGCAAGGAAGGCCTGCCGCGCATTGTGGTGCGCGACCGGATCAGCGGCGAGGAGCATCTTTTGTCCCTCGACGAGGAGGCCTTCTCGCTCGGCCTGTCGGGTTCCTATGAATACGACACCGAGATCATGCGCTTTTCCTACTCGTCGATGACGACGCCGGCGCAGGTGTTCGATTACAATATGCGCACCCGCGAGCGGGTCCTGCTGAAGACCCAGGAAGTGCCGTCCGGCCATGATGCGGACCACTATGTCACGCGGCGCCTGATGGCGCCGGCCAGCGACGGCGAACTGGTGCCGATCTCGCTTTTGCATCATCGCGACACGCCGCTGGACGGATCCGCGCCTTGCCTGCTTTACGGCTACGGCTCCTATGGCATCACCGTGCCGGCAGCCTTCAACACCAACTGGTTCTCGCTGGTCGACCGTGGCTTTGTCTTCGCCATCGCTCACGTTCGCGGCGGCAAGGACAAGGGCTATGGCTGGTACGATGACGGCAAGCGGGAGAACAAGATGAACACGTTCACCGATTTCATCGCCGTCGCGCGCCATCTGGTCACGGAGCGTTACACGGCGCATGACCGCATCGTCGCGCAGGGCGGTTCGGCCGGCGGCATGCTGATGGGTGCCGTCGCCAACATGGCGCCGGATTGTTTTGGCGGCATCGTCGCCGAGGTTCCCTTCGTCGATGTCCTCACCACCATGCTCGATGCGACCCTGCCGCTGACGCCGCCGGAATGGCCCGAATGGGGCAACCCGATCGCGTCCGCTGACGACTACCGGACCATTGCCGCCTACTCGCCCTATGACAATGTCGCTGATCACGACTATCCGCCGATCCTGGCGCTGGCCGGTCTCACCGATCCGCGCGTCACCTATTGGGAACCGGCCAAATGGGTGGCCCGGCTGCGCGACCGCAAGAGCGGGGACAATCCGGTTCTGTTCAAGATCAACATGGATTCCGGCCATGCCGGCGCTTCCGGCCGGTTTTCGCGGCTGGAAGAGATCGCCTACACCTATTCCTTCGCGCTGAAAGTGATGGGCAAGGCGCAGCCTACGGGAGCAACCAACAAATGATCGACCTCACCACCCTGATCGCTTACATCGCGGTCGTTTTCGGCTTCGTCTTCATTCCAGGCCCCGCCACCCTGCTGACGATCGCCCGGCAACGAGTTCCGCAACCAAGGTCGGCATCGCGACGGGCGCCGGGATCGCTGCCTGCGATGTCTTTCACACCGTCATGGCGATGATCGGCATATCGGCGATCATCGCCGCGTCGGCGACGCTGTTCAGCGTCATAAAGTACATCGGCGCGGCCTACCTGATCTATCTCGGCATTCGCGCGATCATGGAGAAAACACCGGCCAATCCGGCTGCCGGCGCGCTTGCGATCTCTGCCGGCAAGGCGTTTCGACAGGCTGTCCTGACCGAAGTGCTAAACCCCAAAACCGCTCTGTTCTTCCTCGCCTTCCTGCCTCAGTTCATGCGGCCTGAAAACGGAACGGTGATGCTTCAGATGGCCGCGTTGGGGGTCATCTTCGTCGTACTGGGCCTTTTCAGCACGGTCGTCTTTGCCGTGAGCGCTGGCCGGCTCGGCACGTTCCTGCGCCGAAATCCGTCAGTGTTACGATGGCAGGGCAAAGTTGTCGGCGGCATCTACTGCGCTTTGGGCGTCCGTCTGGCGCTGCAGCAACGCTGACTCCAGACGATGATCGACGCGCCCTTTCCGGAGGGCTGGGTGATCAGGACTTTTTGAAGTTCCGTTGCTCATTTTCACTCGCAATTGCGATGACCGCGCGCTACCCAGTGCGCGGCTTTTCCCGGCCTGACAACCTCCAATCGCGTAAAGGTTCATTATGCTGCTCGTCGACGTCTATCTCGACAAATCGTCCATCCAGGGAATCGGCGTCTTTGCCAAGAACCACATTCCTCGCGGTACTCTGATCTGGAAGCTGGACCCAAGGTTCGATCGGCTCATCAAGGTCGAGACTTATGAGCGCGCGGCCGGCCCGGTGAAGAGCTATCTCGATCGCTACTCCTATCCCGACCGCCGCGATCCGAACTACATCGTCTTCGAAGCCGACGACGCGCGCTATATGAACCATGCCGACGAGCCGAACTGCGACGTCTCCTCACCCGAGGAGAGCTTTGCGCTGCGCGACATCGCGCCTGGCGAAGAGCTGACATGCAACTACAACCATTTCTTCGAAACGGGCTTCGATTTTCTCGGTGACCGCCACCTGTCATCCGCAGACTCGGTCTAGTTCGCCGTCTTCTTGCGGGCCGGATAGCCGTTTGGATGCGCCGGGATCGCCTTCAGATAGGCGGCGATGGCCGCACGGTCCTGCGGCGTCAGTTCGGCGATATTCCGCTGCACGTCTACCATGGCGCCGCCGACGGAATCGAAATCGGGCGTGAAGCCGGTTTCGAGATAGTTGGCGATGTCAGCCTCCGACCAGTTGCCTAGACCGCCCTCGCCCGACGTGATGTTTGGCACGACGCCGCTGCCTTCGGCGGCCACGGCGCCCGCCAGCCACTCGTTCTTCTTCGTGCCGCCGGCAAGATCGCGCGGCGTGTGGCATTCGCCGCAATGGCCTGGCCCCTCGACCAGGTAGCGGCCTGATATCACCGGATCAGGCGTGCCCTGGGGGAAGGCAACAACCGGCTGGTCGCTGAGGTAGAGCAATTTCCACAGGCCGATGCCGCGGCGGATATTGAAGGGAAAACCGAGCGAATTGCCCGGCGCCTTGCCGGCGACGGCCGGCAACGTCTTCAAGAAGGCATAGAGATCGCCAATGTCGGCCGGATTCATGCGCGCGTAGGATGCATAGGGAAACGCCGGATAAAAATGCTCGCCCGACGGCGACACGCCCTTCAGCATGGCGTTGGCGAGGTCCTCGACCGACCATGCGCCGATGCCATCCTTGGGATCTTGCGAAATGTTGGGCGGCACGAAGGTTCCGAACGGCGTCTTGAGTTCGAGGCCACCCACGAGTTGAAGCCGGGCGTCGCCCTGTGAGCCCGGCTTTGCATGGCAGGATGTGCAACCGCCGGCATAAAAGATGCGCTTGCCCCTGGCTGCGTCGCCAGGACCGAGCTTGGCCAGGGTTTCCCTGTCGAGCCTCACCGGAGCCGACAGGACCCACCCGGCAACCGCGCCGACGCCGCCCAGAATGACGACGGCGCCGACAAGTTTCTTCAGCCATGCCATGGCTGGTGATCAGCCCTTCTTGATTCTGTAGCCTTGATGGCAGGTGCCGCAATCCGAGCCGATAGCGCCGACTTGCGCCTTCAGCGCGTCGGCATCGGCGGGAGCCGCAGCGACCGCGGCCTTGACGTCGGCGAGATATTTGTCCTCCGCTGCGTTGAAGCCAGCCATGTCTTCCCAGATTTTCGGCGAGGCCGTGGTGTCGCCGGTGTCGCTGCCGGCCGGGAACAGCGCATCGGCATCGAATTTGTCGGCATTCGCCTGCAGCGCCTGGAGTTGCGTCAACACAGCCGCCGCATCAAAGGGTTCCTCGCCCTTGACCACTTTCGACAGGCCCCCGACGATCTTTCCGCGTTCCTTCATCAGTGCCTGCCGATCGAGGATCGGGTCGGCAAAGGCCGCCGAAGCCGCGAGTGCGAGCATAGAGATGGCGATAACAAGCTTTCTCATTCAATTGGCTCCATGATGAAGGCATTTCGGGACAGGACGTTAACGGATGCTACAGGGGAAAAATTCCCTTCCCCCGGATGATTTTTGCCAGACCTTTGTTACGGGAATCTCGACGCAGAAAAAGAAAAGCCCCGCGCGATGAACTGCCCCCCGAAAGTTGGGCATCAACCTTCGGGGGGAGCAGTTCATCGCGCGGGGCTTCTCTACGATCGATCAGGACATCAAACGCGCTGTGTTCAAGCGGACTCGAACGACGCGGTTTGAGTCTTTGTTTTCGTGCATGTCGTTATCCCAAAACCGCTGCGCACTTTTGGGCGACATGCATCAGGCCTTTTCGTACAATTCGAGGACATGGTCCCAGTTGATCAGGCTATCGACGAACGCCTCGAGATATTTCGGCCGGGCGTTGCGATAGTCGATGTAATAGGAGTGCTCCCAGACATCGACGCCAAGGATCGGCGACGCGCCATGAACGAGCGGGTTCTCGCCGTTCGGCGTCTTCGAGATCGCCAGTTTGCCATCCTTGACCGAGACCCAGGCCCAGCCGGAACCGAACTGAGTCGTGCCGGCGGCAATGAAGTCGGCCTTGAACTTGTCATAGCCACCAAGATCGCTATCGACTGCCTTCTGCAAGGCGCCCGGCAGCTTGTTGCCGCCGCCGCCTTTCTTCATCCACTTCCAGAAATGGATATGGTTGTAGTGCTGGGCGGCATTGTTGAAGAGGCCGGCATTCTTGCCGAACGACTGCTTGACCACCTCTTCGACCGACAGATCACCCAAGCCGGCCTCGGCGGCGAGCTTGTTTCCGTTATCGACATACGCCTTGTGGTGCTTGTCGTGGTGATATTCCAGCGTCTCTTTCGACATGTAAGGCTGCAAGGCCTCATAGTCGTAAGGCAGAGCGGGCAATTCAAAGGCCATGGATAGTACTCCCTCGTGGAAAAATCCGGTGTCGATACCGGAGTAAGATAGGTCTGGAATGGATTGGGACAACTCCGGATGAAGCGTCGGTCGCCTTTTTATCCGCTCAAGCGGCGGAAGTCGAATGCGCCCAAGCCCAATAGAGTTCGCGCGCCTTTTTGGCCACCGGCCCGGGTTGCAGATTGCGATCCTCGATACGCGTGACCGGCACCACCTTGGAATGGTTCCCGGTCGAAAAAATTTCGTCCGCTTCGAGGAAATCTCGCACCGACAGCGTCTTTTCCGTGGTCCTGAAGCCATATTCGCCGAGCAGCGTTATCGTGCGCGAGCGGGTGATGCCGGACAGGAAGGTGCCGTTCGGCGCAGGCGTAAAGACGTGACCGTCCTTGACCAGGAAGATGTTCGAGGTTCCGGTCTCGGCGACGTTGCCCAGCATGTCGAGCACCATTGCGTTGTCGAAGCCGCGCATCTTGGCTTCGAGAATGGCTCGACCGTTGTTGGGGTAAAGGCAGCCGGCCTTGGCGTTGGTCGGCATGGTTTCGATGGTCGGACGCCGGAACGGCGACACGGTCACCGAAAAGCCAGTCGCCGGAATCATCGGTGATTCATAGAGGCAAAGGCAGAAGCGGGTCGAGGCGGGATCGGCCGGCACGCCCATATAGCCGCCATGCTCGGCCCAGTACATCGGCCTGATATAGACCGCCGTCTTGCCATCGAACTTCTTCAACCCATCCCATGTCAGCCCGACGATCTTGTCGGCGCTCATGTTCGGCTTCAGGCCGAGTGCGATCGCCGAAGAATTCACCCTGGCGGCATGCAGGTCGAGATCCGGCGCCACGCCTTCGAACCAGCGGCCACCGTCGAACACGCTGGTGCCGAGCCACATGGCGTGGCTGCGCGGCCCCAGAATGGCGACGTTGCCCTCGTGCCAATCACCATCGACGAAAGTCCATGTCGCGGATTGCGCCGCAGCCGCCAGTGTCATCTTGTCGTCCCGCCTCAATCGGTCTCGTGTGACGGCCATTGGAAGATGCTTTGGCGGGCGCCGTCAACCGGCATCATGGAGTTTTGTTGAGGCCAGTGCCGGGGCGCAATGCAATCAAAGCTTGCACCTTGTCGCACCTGCCCTCAAAACTGTTGTCATGCAATACGCCGCCTATGTCTTCGACGCCTATGGCACACTGTTCGACGTGCATGCCGCCGTGCGCCGTCATGCCGACCGGATCGGGCCGGACGGCCAATTGTTGTCGGAGATCTGGCGCGCCAAGCAGCTCGAATATTCCTGGGTGCGCACGCTGATGGGCGCCTATGCCGATTTCTGGCAACTGACCGAACAGGCGCTCGATTTCGCCTTGCGCAAGATTCCCTCGGCCGACCCCGGTCTCAAGGCGATATTGCTGGATGCCTACTGGCGGCTGGATTGCTATCCGGAAGTGCCGGCCGTGCTCAAGGCGCTCAAGGCTTCGGGAGCGAAGTTGGCGATCCTGTCCAACGGCTCGCCCGAAATGCTGCAGGCAGCGGTCAAATCCGCCGCGCTCGACCAGGTTCTGGATGACATCTATTCCGTCGACAGGGTGCGGCGCTTCAAGACCGATCCGGCTGTCTACGATATGGTCGCCACCGGCTGGCGCCTCTACCCCGGCGCGGTTTCCTTCCAGTCCTCCAACCGCTGGGACATTGCAGGCGCCACCAAATTCGGCTTTCGCACGGTGTGGATCAACCGTTCCAACCAGCCCGAAGAATACCAGGATTTCCCTCCGGCCCTTATCCTGCCGTCGCTCGAAGCCCTTGTGCCCGGCAGCTAGGAGACCTGTGTCTCTGGCGCCACAGTAGCGGCTCGGTCACAGCTTCGCCTTTGTTTGCCCACGTTCGGGCCAGAATCGGAACCGCCTATCGCCCCAGGTGTTGTCAGGCACCCCGCGGAACTGTCGGCGAATTCACGCTTTGTTGCGATTTGAGACTTAAAGAAGGCAACCATGTCCATAACCGAAATCGAATCTTTTCGCCTGAGCCGTCGCGGCTTTCTCAACGCCGCGGCCCTGGGCGCCGCTTCGATCGCGGTTTCCGCATGCGCCACTACCGGGCCGGGCCCGGTCGAGCCGCCGCCGCCAGCCTATGTCGAACCGCCCCTGGCCGATTATGTGACGATGTACGCGGCAGTCAGCGACGGCGGCTTCGATTTGCCGGCCATCCCCGTCGACAAGATCGATCCGCAGTTCCTGCGTCAGATCGTTCCCGACCCGACGGAACAGAAGCCGGGAACCATAGTCGTCGATACCACCGGCCACTTCCTTTATCTGGTTCGTCCAGGCGGTCAGGCGATACGCTACGGCGTCGGCCTTGGCCGCGCCGGCTTCGAATGGTCCGGCGACGCCGTCGTTCAGTGGAAGCAGAAATGGCCAAAGTGGACGCCGCCGGACGAAATGATAGCCCGCCAGCCGGAATTGAAGCCTTACAGCGCCGACAATGGCGGCATGCCCGGCGGCCTGAAGAACCCGCTCGGCGCACGCGCGCTCTATCTGTTCCAGGGCAATGTCGACACGCTCTATCGTCTGCACGGCTCGCCTGAATGGCGGTCGATCGGCAAGTCGGTATCGTCAGGCTGCGTGCGTCTGATGAACCAGGACATTATCGACCTCTATGATCGCGTGCCCTCGAAGACGCCGGTCGTCGTGACCAGCGACGCCAGCCAACCCATGGTGGCGACGGCCAACCGACAGGCGATCCCGATCGACGCCGGCGTGCCGGACGGTTCGGTGCTGCTTGGACCGGTAAAGGCGATCACCAACTCCATCTTCTGATCAGGCGAAGGGGCGGCGGTTACGACGCTCCTTCACCGGATTGTCTCTCTGAAACGGAACCGATTCTGCATCGGCGGAGACCGGTCTGTCGCGTGGCGTCCCACTGCGATATTCTGTGGTGATGAAACTCAGCCAGAGCATACGGTTCTGCACGTCCGAGGACGGTACCCGCATCGCTGTCGCATCATGCGGGGAAGGCAAGGTGATCGTTCGGGCGGCGCACTGGCTGAGCCATGTCGATTATGATCTCGAAAGCCCGGTTTGGCGGCCATGGCTCCAGTCCCTTTCGGCCCACAACCAGTTTGTGCGCTACGATCCACGCGGTTGCGGTCTGTCGGATCGCCATGTCGCCGACCTCTCGATCGAAGCGTGGCACGCAGACCTGGACGCCGTGACGGCGACCATTGAGCAGCCAAGTTTCGTTCTGCTCGGTCTTTCGCAAGGCGGCGCTCTCAGCATCGCCTATGCGCTGCGGCATCCTGAGCGGGTGTCGCATCTGGTGCTGCTGAATGCCTACGGCCAGGGTGCGAGAGTTCGAGCGCAGACCGAGGCCGAGCGATTGGAAGCCGAAACACTCGTCAATTTCGTGCGCATTGGCTGGGGACGCGAAAATCCTGCGTTCTGCCACTTCTTCACCAACCTTTTCATTCCCAACGGGACACAAGAACAGCATCGCTGGTGGGGCGATCTTGAGCGCGTGACGGCAAGCGCCGACGTAGCCGCCCGCCTGCTCTGGCAGATGCAGGGGATCGACGTCCTCGACCTCGCGGTAAAACTCCGCGTCCCGACGTTGATAGCGCACAGCCGCGGGGACATGCGCGTGCCATTCGATGAAGGCTGCAAGCTTGCCGCAGCGATCCCTGGAGCCCGCTTCCTGCCGCTTGAAAGCAAAAATCACGTTCTCCTGCCGACCGAGCCAGCCTGGAAGGTGTTCCAGGATGAACTCGATGCCTTCCTCGGACATGAGCGGCCAAGGCAGCCGCGCGCAGTCCGAGAGGCCGGCCTGACACCTGCCGAGGCGGCGCTTCTGGATCTGGTCAAACAGGGGCTGGACAACCGCGCGATCGCGAAGCGCTTGAGCAAGAGCGTGAAGACCGTGCGCAATCAACTGTCGATGATTTTCAGCAAGCTCGGCGTCCACAGCCGATCGCAGGCAATCGTGATGACGCTGTCCGACAGAGAGCGAGCGCCCCAGCCCGATTGAGTTCCTCGCAGACCACAAACAAGGGACTTCTGTCCCTATTTGCGTTCGCTTTCACTTCCCCCACGGGACTGCTGCATCATGCCCATCATCCGAGGGTGTCTCATCCTCGGAATCGACGGAGCGATAGGCCGTCGTCCGAAGATCAGGAGGAACCCGACATTACGCAACTCAATGAAACCAAGCTCAATGAATTGGTAGGCCGCGTTTTGGGCGACCTTGGTGGTGCGGTCAGCGTGCCGTTGGTTCGGATCGGAGATGCGCTGGGTCTTTACAAAACGCTCAAGGAAATCGGCCCTGCGAAGGCCGACGAACTTGCCGATGCTGCAGGATGCGCGCGTCGCTACGTTCGCGAATGGCTGTCGGCGCAGGCGGCGTCCGGCTACGTGCACTATGAACATGGACGGTTTTCGCTGACGCCCGAGCAGTCATTCGTATTTGCCGAACCCGACAGCCCGGTCCATCTGATTGGCGGGTTCGATACCGCGGCTGCTATGGTCGAGAACCAGCCAAAAGTGGAATCGGCTTTCAAGACCGGGCGAGGCGTTGCCTGGGGCGATCAGGCAGGGTGTCTGTTCTGCGCCGTGTCACGTCTGTTTCGGCCGGGTTATGTCAATGCCCTGGTGAAGGACTGGCTACCGGCGCTTGACGGAGTCGTCGCCACGTTGAAGGCAGGGGCATCAGTGGCCGACGTTGGATGTGGGCACGGTCTGTCAACGATCCTGATGGCGCAGGCGTTCCCCGCCTCCCGCTTCATAGGTTACGACTTCCATCCGGCCTCGATTGCCGCCGCGACCGCGCATGCCCGGTCGTATGGACTGACGAACCTGAATTTCGAGGTCGGCCGGGCCCAGGATTTTGGCGGGCGCGACTTCGATCTGATCACCTGCTTCGACTGCCTGCACGATATGGGCGACCCAAAGGCCGCGGCGGTGCATATTCGCAAATCGCTAAAAGAGGGCGGCACCTGGATGATCGTCGAACCCATGGCGGGAGATACTCTGGAGGAAAATATCAATCCGGTCGGACGGCTGTACTACTCGGCCTCGACGATGATCTGCGTTCCCACATCACTGGCACAGGAAATGGGCCTCGCGCTCGGCGCTCAAGCAGGAGAGAACCGGCTGACGGAGGTGATCCGGTCAGGTGGGTTCTCTCGTGTCCGGCGGGCTGCCCAGACCCCACTCAACATGGTGCTCGAAGCGACCTGACGCAGAAAAGGTCGGTTCGGGCCCTCCTCGAACCGGCAACGTCTTTCCGGCAAAACCGGCTGTCCCAATGCCGCCTATCCGATGCGGCTCCAAGCCACGGGCATTTCGCCAAAGCGGATGCCCCTGCCTTAGATCCGAAGCTCATCGTCCCCTCGACAGACTCCCCAATATCCCGCGCACGATTGCCCTTCCGACCGACGAGCCAACTGAGCGCACCACCGACTTGATCGCCGCCTCGGCCACGGTCTGGCGGTTGGACGGGCGCGGTGCAGATGTGCGCCTGCCACCGGATTGCCGCGCGGGATCGTCATTGCCGAAGCCCGGAATGGTCCAGCGCGAGCCGCCGCTGCCGGCCTGCTGGGCCTGCTCTTCGGCATCCTGCGCGTCCTTGGCCTTTTTCTGCAGCATTTCGAAAGCCGATTCGCGATCGACGGCCTGATCGTACTGGCCGGCGACCGGGCTTTCCTGGATCAGCTTTTGCCGCTCAGCGGCGGTTATGGGTCCAAGCCGCGAGGATGGCGGGCGGATAAGCGTCCGCTGCACCATGGACGGAACACCCTTGGCCTCCAGCGTCGAGACCAGCGCTTCGCCTGTGGCAAGCTGAGTAATGGCGGTCATGCAGTCAAAATCGGGATTTGGCCGGAACGTCTCGGCTGCCGTCCGGACTGCCTGCTGCTCACGCGGCGTATAGGCGCGCAGCGCGTGCTGGACGCGATTGCCGAGCTGGGCCAGAACCTTTTCAGGGATATCCAAAGGGTTCTGCGTGACGAAATAGACGCCGACGCCTTTCGAGCGGATCAGTCGGACCACTTGTTCGACGCGATCGATCAGCACCTTGGGTGCTTCGTCGAACAGAAGATGCGCCTCGTCGAAAAAGAACACCAGCTTCGGCTTGTCGGGGTCGCCGACTTCCGGCAGCACCTCGAACAGTTCCGACATCAGCCATAGCAGGAAGGTCGCGTAGAGCCGCGGATTCATCATCAGCTTGTCGGCGGCAAGCACGCTGATGGCGCCGCGTCCGTCACGGGTGGTGCGCATGATATCGGCGATACGCAGTGCCGGTTCGCCGAAGAAATTTGCGGCCCCCTGCTGCTCCAGGACCAGCAGCGTGCGCTGGATCGCCCCGACCGATGGCTTCGTCACGTTGCCGTAGCGTGAGCCGATCTCGTCGGCACGCTCGGCGATGTTGGCGAGCAGCGCCTGCAGGTCCTTCATGTCGAGCAGCAGCAGACCTTCCTCGTCAGCCAGGCGGAAGGCGATGTTCATGATGCCTTCCTGCGCCTCGGTCAGGTTCATCAGACGCGACAGCAACAACGGCCCCATTTCCGAAACCGTGGCGCGGATCGGATGACCCTGCTCGCCGAACAAGTCCCAGAAGATAACGGGGAATTCCTGGAAGTCATAAGGATCGAGCTTGACCTGTTCGGCCCGCTTGACGAGGAAATCCTGTGCCGTGCCCATCATCGCGATGCCCGACAGATCCCCCTTGATGTCGGCGCAGAACACCGGCACGCCGGCGTTGGAAAATCCTTCGGCCAGGATCTGCAAGGTGACTGTCTTGCCGGTACCGGTGGCGCCCGTCACCAGGCCATGACGATTCCCATATTGCAGCAACAGCTGCTCGGCACGCTGATAGCTGTCGTCGGGCTTGCGGCTGGCGCCGATGAAAATACTGGTGTCGTCAGCCATGTGTCCGGTCTCCGCAAACTGATGTGTTTAAGCCAGTGGCCTTGCCGCAGGTATAGTGGGGCCGTTGCACAGCGACAATGCCATTCGTCCAAATCGGGGCCATTCGTCCAAATCGGCCCCATTCGTTCAAATCGGGTTTTTGGAGCTTGCGGATTTTGCCGCTGTTTGGCAATCGTCGTCCACGCGGACCGACCTATATCTGATGGATCGAATCCGGTCTCTGAAAGCGCATTGCATTGCGATATCGGACCGGGGACCGTAGACTGAACCACTCCCGGCTGGTGCGGCCGCATGAAACGAGGAGGACGGATGGGCGCCGGAGCCTTGATCCAGGACGTGGAACCCAAGAACGCCGAGCGTCAGCGATGGCTCGCCTTGGCGGAAAAGGCATTGGCAGGCGCTTCCTTCGAGGAAAGGCTGGTCTCGCACAGCGACGACAACATCCGTATCGAACCGCTCTACGACCGCAGCACTGCGGCGGAACCGATTGTGCGCGCAAACCCGAAATCGCCATGGATCGTCAGCCAGCGAGTCGACGATCCCGACACCAACCGCGCCAGAAGCCAAGCGCTGGAGGATGTGGCGCAAGGTGCCACGGGATTGTCGCTGGTCTTCGAGGGGGCGCCGAACGCGTTCGGCTACGGCTTGCCGAGAACGGCGGAGGCGTTGGAGGCGGTGCTGGACGGCATACCGCTCAACCGCGTCCAGGTCCGCATCGACGCCCATCCCTGGAGCCGCGCCGTGGCCGACTGGCTGGTCGCTTTCCTGAGCAAGCGGCGGTCGGACCCGGCAAAACTCAACCTCTCCTTCGGCATCGATCCAGCGGCGATCTTCGCGGGAACCGGTCGGCTGCGCATGTCGATCGAGGCGCTGCAGGCCTCCATGCCGCAGTCGCTGGCGCATTTCTTCGCGATGGGCGTTCCGGGCGTGCTGCTGGAAGCTGACGGGCGCGTGTTCCACAATGCCGGCGCTACGGAAGCGCAGGAACTTGGCATCATGCTGGCCTCGGCTGTCTCCTATCTCAGAATGTTCGAGACGGCGCGGCAGCCGCTTGTCTATGCCGCACCTCATATCGGTTTTGCACTCAGCGTCGACCAGGACCAGTTGCTGTCGATAGCCAAGATGCGGGCGCTGCGCAGGCTCTGGGCGCGGCTGCAGGAGGCTTGTTCGATCCCGACATCCACGGCCAGTATCCATGCCGAGACGTCGTTTCGCATGATGACGGCGATGGACTCGGAGACCAACATCCTGCGCACCACCATTGCATGCTTTGCCGCGGCGTGCGGCGGCGCCGATTCGATCTCCATCCTGCCGCACACGATCGCGCATGGTCTGCCGGCGGGTTTTGCCCGTCGTGTTGCCCGCAACACGCAGCTGATCATGGCCAATGAAAGCCATATCGATCATGTCACCGATCCCGCCTATGGTTCCGGCGCTGTGGAGGCGCTGACCGCGGAATTGTGCGAACTGGCCTGGGCGGAGTTGCAGACGATCGAAGCCGAGGGCGGTGTCTTGTCCAGCCTTCAGGACGGACATGTCCAGAAGCGCGTCCACGCGGCGGCGGCGCGGCGCAATGCAGCCTACCGCACAGGTGAACGGGCCATCATCGGCACCACGCTCTATCCATCGAAAGACGAACGCCCGGTCGAGACGCTGACGGCGGACAGGCGGCCCGCTTTCACAGAAGGCGTTGCCGTCTGCGAACCCCTGTTTCCTGCCCGCATCGACCAGTCGATCGGAGCCGCCTCTTGATCCCGGATTTCGGCCAGATCGGCTGGGTCCCGCCACGCCGCGCACCCGTCGAGGTCAAAGGCCAGCGTACGACGCCCGAAGGCCTCATCGCCAAGCATCTGTACAATCAAAGCGACCTCAAGGGGTTGCCGCATCTCGACACCTATCCGGGGCTGCCGCCCTTCGTGCGCGGCCCCTACCCGACCATGTATGTCCAGCAGCCCTGGACGATCCGGCAATATGCCGGCTTCTCGACGGCCGAAGATTCCAACGCCTTTTACCGGCGCAATCTTGCCGCCGGCCAGAAGGGGCTGTCGGTCGCCTTCGATCTTGCCACGCATCGCGGCTATGACAGCGATCATCCGCGCGTCGCCGGTGACGTCGGAATGGCTGGCGTCGCCATCGATTCCATCCTCGACATGCGGCAACTGTTCGACGGCATTCCGCTGGGCGAGATGACGGTGTCGATGACGATGAACGGCGCGGTGCTGCCGATCATGGCGCTCTACATCGTCGCGGCGGAAGAACAGGGCGTTGCGCAGAAGGATCTTGCCGGCACCATCCAGAACGACATTTTGAAGGAGTTCATGGTCCGCAACACCTACATCTATCCGCCGAAACCTTCGATGCGGATCGTGTCGGACATCTTCTCATACACATCGAAGAACATGCCGAAGTTCAATTCGATATCGATCTCCGGCTATCACATGCAGGAGGCCGGCGCGACGGCCGACCTTGAGCTCGCCTACACGATCGCCGATGGCATCGAGTATGCCCGCGCCGGCGTCGCGGCGGGCCTCGGCATCGACCGCTTTGCGCCTCGCCTGTCCTTCTTCTGGGCCATCGGCATGAATTTCTTCATGGAGGTCGCCAAGCTGCGGGCCGCGCGCCTGTTGTGGGCGACCCTGATGCAGAAGAATTTTTCGCCCAAGGACGAGCGCTCGCTGTCGCTGCGCACCCATTGCCAGACTTCTGGCTGGTCGCTGACGGCGCAGGACCCCTACAACAACATCATCCGCACCATGATCGAGGCAATGGCTGCAACGCAGGGCCACACCCAGTCGCTGCACACCAATTCCTTCGACGAGGCGATGGCGCTGCCGACCGACCATTCGGCGCGGATCGCCCGCAACACCCAGCTCATCCTGCAAAAGGAATCCGGCACCACGCGCATCATCGACCCGTGGGGCGGTTCGGCCTATCTCGAACGGCTGACGCATGATCTGGCGGCGCGCGCCCTTGCCCATATCGAGGAGGTCGAGGCGCTCGGCGGTATGGCGGCGGCGACCGAACAGGGCATTCCCAAGCTGCGCATAGAGGAAGCCGCCGCGCGCACGCAGGCGCGCATCGATTCCGGCGAGCAGATGCTGGTCGGCGTCAACGCCCATCGGCCCGAGACCGACATCGAGGTCGATGTGCTGAAGATCGACAATGCCGAAGTCAGGGCGCGGCAATTGTCGAAGCTGCAACGGCTGAAGGGCACGCGCGACGTCGCCGCCGTCGAAAGCGCGCTCGATGCGCTGACCCGTGCCGCGCAAGGCAATGAAAACCTGCTGGAATTCGCCATCCGAGCCGCGCGCGCCAATGCCACGGTCGGCGAGATTTCATTCGCGTTGGAAAGGGCGTTTGGGCGCCACGTCGCTGCGGTGCAGACCATTTCCGGGGTCTATCGCAAGGCGCTTGGCGATCATCCCGTGGTCGAGGGTCTGCAGGACAAGCTTGACGCCTTCGAGAAGAAGACCGGCGGCAAGCCGCGCATCCTGGTCGCCAAGATGGGTCAGGACGGCCACGACCGTGGCCAGAAGGTCATCGCCACGGCCTTCGCTGATCTCGGCTTCGACGTCACCGTCGGCGCGATGTTCCAGACACCCGATGAGATCGCCAGGCTGGCGGTCGCACAGGACGTCCACATCGTCGGCGCCTCGTCGCTGGCGGCGGGACATCTGACGCTGATCCCCGAACTGCGCGATGCGCTGAAAAAGCTCGGCCGCGGCGACATGCTGATCGTCGCCGGCGGCGTCATCCCGCCGCAAGACTATGACGCGGTGCGGCAGGCCGGTGCGGCAGAGATCTTTCCCCCGGGCACGGTCATACCGGAAGCAGCGGATCGCCTGCTGGACCGGCTGCTGGCCTAGACTTGTTATAATATCTGTTGCAACTTCTCGCCGGTCGAGTTATAACCTGCGTTGCAACAGGATATCTGTCATGAACACGACCATTCGCAAGATCGGCAATTCCGAGGGTGTGATCCTGCCCAAGGAGTTGCTCGATCGTCTGAACATGAAGGCAGGCGACAGCATCGTCATCGTTCAGGAAGGTGAAGAGCTTCGTTTGCGTCGCACCGAAGACAGCGCCGAGGAATTCGAGCGTAAGATGAAGACCGCACGCGAGCGGATGAAAAAGTACGAGGTTGCCTACCGTGCGCTCGCGAAATGACCGAGCATCATTTGAGGGAGTTCGTGGAGTCGCTTCACGCTGAGCAGTTGCGCCTGCACGGCGGGGCGGCAGGCATACGTGATGAAGGCATGCTGGAGTCGGCGCTCTCCCGTCCACAGCAGCGAGAGATTTATGGCGATCCGGATCTTTGCGAACTGGCGGCGGCATACCTGTTCGACATCGCCAAAAATCATCCGTTCGTTGACGGCAACAAACGTACTGCCTTTGCAGCGGCCGATCTGTTTCTTTATTTCAACGGATTGAGCGTCGAGGCCGACCAGCAGGACGTCATTCAACTGGTCTTGATGGTCGCTGCTGGCGAGATCGATGAAACTGGAGCCGCGGCTTTCTTCCGCGACCATGTCGTCAAGCTCGAGGATTAGCTCTCGGACAGCTTGACGATTTCCCATTCCTTGCCGTTGACGCTGGCCAAGTCGCCGACCTTCTTGCCGAACAGGGCCATGGCCATCGGCGAAACATGCGAAATGCTACCCTTGGCCGGATCGGCTTCGTCCTCGCCGACAATCTTCCAATGCACCTTCCTGCCGTCATCGCTCTCGATCGTGACGCCCATGCCGAAGCGTATCAGGTCGCTGCCCGGCTCCGGTACGGAGAGTTCGGCGCTTTCACGCCGGGCGGTCCAATAGCGCAGGTCGCGCGACACGACCGCAATGCGCTCGCGGTCGGCTTTGCGTTCGGCCTTCGCCAGTATGTCGCGCAGATCGGCAAGATTCTCGTCGATCATCGCCAGGCCGCGTTCCGTCACCAGATTGCGATGGTGGCTGACTGGCCGTTCACCGACACCGGCAATGGCATTTTCGCTGTCTTCCTCGCGGGTGAAAGCTCTGCTCATTTCCTGAACTTAGGCCCGCAGAGGCTGCTCGACAAGCCATTGTCGCGCGCTCGGCAGGAGAGACAGAACGGCTGGCACGATTCCTGCGACGCCAAGGCTGAACGCTGGGATTCTGTGCCGATGTTGAACAGACGAACGCTGCTGACCGGAACCGCCGGCTTCGCCGTCATGGGCCTTGCGCTCGGCAAGGCGGCCACTGCCAGTCTGACCGGCATCGAGAAAGCCTCGATGCGCGGCTCGATCAATGCCACCGACCTCGGCGTGCAGCCCGGCACATCAGACGATCAGAGCAAGGCCTTCGCCAAACTGCTGCGTGACGCAAACAGCCGCGACATGCCGATATTCCTGCCGCCCGGCACCTATGTCGTCTCCAATCTCTCGCTGCCCGGCCGCGTGCGTCTTTCCGGGGTGCCGGGCGCGACGCGCATCGTTTACGGCGGTGACGGCCACCTGTTCATGGCCGAACAGGCCGACCATATCGAACTTAGCGGTCTGGTCTTCGATGGTTCGAACCGCACGATGGGCGATTACACGCAGGGGCTGCTCGATCTGCGCCGTATCGCGCACCTCGCCATCGACAATTGCCAGATCACCGGCAGCGGCAAGAACGGGCTGGCGCTGGAACACGCGATCGGCCGGGTCGAGCGCAGCGAGATATCGGGCGCCGCCGATGCCGGCATTTACTCGGTCGAGGCTGGCGGGCTGTCTATCACGGGCAACACCGTCTCCGATTGCGCCAATGGCGGCATCCTCGTGCACCGCTGGCAGGCGGCGGAAGACGGCACCATGGTCACCGGCAACCGCGTCCAACGGATCCAGGCACGCGGCGGCGGAACCGGGCAGAACGGCAACGGCATCAATGCCTTTCGCGCCGGCAATGTCGTCATCTCGGGCAACATCGTCTCGGACTGCGCCTTCTCGGCGATCCGGGCCAACAGCGCCAGCAACCTGCAGATATCGGGCAACACCTGCTCGCGCTCGGGCGAAACGGCGGTCTATTCCGAATTCTCGTTCGAAGGCGCCATCATCAGCAACAACATCGTCGACGGTGCCGCCAACGGCATCTCGATCGTCAATTTCAACGAAGGCGGCCGCATGGGCGTCTGCTCGGGCAACATTGTGCGCAATCTGTCGACCAGCGGCCCCTACCCTGCCGACTCGCCGGGCTTTGGCGTCGGCATCGGTGTCGAGGCCGACACCACCGTTTCCAACAATGTCATCGAGAACGCGCCGCTCTATGGCTTGCAGATCGGCTGGGGCCCGTATCTGCGCAATGTCGTGGCCACCGGCAACATTATCCGCAAGGCTGGAACCGGGATCGTCGTATCCGTGGTCGAGGGCGCCGGTACGGCCGTCATTTCAGACAATGTCATCGACGGCGCGCTGAACGGAGCGGTTGTCGGCCAGCGCTGGGCGGAACCGGTGACAGGCGATCTCGCCTCCTCAAACGATAGCGGCTATGCGCATCTGACCGTCGAGCGCAATCACGTCAGTTGAGGGCCGCTGTCGGCCTCAGCGCCCCGACCTTGGCACCGTTGCGGTTTTTGATGGGCGTGTTTGCCAATTCGCTCAGCTTGAACGCCAAGGCCTCGTCGGCGCGCAACAGTTTGGCAAGGACGGTGGCAACCATGGCTTCGCCGGCGCGGCCGGCGCCATCATCGCATTTGAGCGCGATGCCGAGGCCAAGTTCCGGAATTGCGGCACAGTGGACGCCTTCGGCGCCGCCTTTCGTGAAAATCCGCCCTGGTGCGGCCTGCATCAGCGCGACATCTTCGCGGCCGGTACCGGCAACGAAGAAAGGCTCGGCCATGCAGGCGGCCAGCAGCCGCCTCGCGGCCTTGGCTCGCTCGGGACCAAAACCATTGGTCGTGGCCATGCGGGCAAAGCCGAGCGCGAAGCTCCTGAGCGGCACCGCATAGGTCGGGATTGAGCAGCCATCGGTGGCTCGCTCATCAACGCCGTGGACAGCACCCGTCACCGACTGCATGGCGTCGCGCACCATTTCCTGCAAGCCGTGCCCCGGCTTGACATAGCCGCGATGCGCAATGCCGGCGTGGACGCAGGTGCAGAGGAAGCCGGAGTGCTTGCCGGAACAATTGTTGTGCAATGCGTTCGGCGAGCCGCCGGCGCGGGCGAGCGCAATCTCGGCGTCATGATTGGACGGCCAATGCGTGCCGCATTCGAGCGCTGATCCGTCCAGCCCGGCCTTGGCCAGCATGGATCGCGCAAGGTCGACATGGGCCGGCTCGCCCGAGTGGGACGCGCAGGCGAGCGCCAGTTCGCGGTTGCCGAAGCCATAGGCATCCGCCGCCCCGCTTTCGACCAATGGCAGTGCCTGGATCGCCTTGACGGCGGAGCGCGGAAACACCGGCTTGGCCGTGTCGCCGATCTCCCAGACAGGCTTGCCGTCGCCATCGAAGACCGCGACTGAGCCGCGATGCGCGCTCTCGACGATCGCGCCGCGCAACACTTCGATCAGAACCGGATTTGTCATGAACCCTCCCGTAAATGCGGGCGGTTTATCTGATCCGGTCGAGAATGGAAACGTAGTTGGCCACCGCCGCACCGCCCATGTTGAAGATGCCGCCAAGTTTTGCGCCCGGCACCTGGATGCCGCCAGCCTCGCCGACAAGCTGCATGGCGGTCAAGACATGCATGGACACGCCCGTGGCGCCGATCGGATGGCCCTTGGCCTTCAGCCCGCCGGATGGATTGACCGGCAGGCGACCATCCCTGGCCGTTGTGCCGTCCAGCGCCAGCTTGGCCCCCTCTCCCGGCTTGGCAAGGCCCATCGCCTCATATTCGATCAGTTCGGCAATGGTGAAGCAGTCATGCGTTTCGACGAAGGAGAGATCGTCGAGCGTCACGCCGGCGTTCTTGAGCGCCCGGGTCCAAGCCTGCTCGCAGCCTTCGAAGGTCAGGATGTCGCGCTTCGACATCGGCAGGAAATCCTGCACATGCTCGTTGGCGCGGAAGGCAACGGCACGACGCATCTTAAGCGCCGTGGCGGTGTCGGCGAGAATGAGGGCGGCGGCGCCGTCGGAGACCAGCGAGCAGTCGGTGCGCTTCAGAGGACCGGCGACGAAGGGGTTCTTCTCGCTCTCCTGGCGGCAGAACTCATAGCCGAAATCCTTGCGCATCTGCGCATAGGGATTGTCGACGCCGTTCTTGTGGTTCTTGGCGGCAATCATGGCCAGCGCATCCGACTGGTCGCCGTAGCGCTGAAAATAGGCCTGCGCGATCTTGCCGAAGACGCCAGCGAAACCCGCCGGTGTCTCGCCGTCCTCGGGCAGATAGGACGCCTTGAGCAGGTTTTTGCCGATCTCCGGCCCCGGCGTCGTCGTCATCTGCTCCGCGCCGACCACCAGCACGATGCGAGCGGCATTCGCGTCGATGGCACGAATGCCCTGGCGGACCGCCGCCGATCCGGTGGCGCAAGCGTTCTCGACGCGCGTCGCCGGCTTGAAGCGCAGCCGGTCATCGGCCTGCAGCACCAGGCTGGCGGTAAAATCCTGCGCCGAAAAGCCGGCATTGAAGTGGCCGAGCACGATCTCGTCGACCTCGTCGGGACCGATGCCGGCATGGTCGAGTGCGTCCGTAGCGACCTTGACGATGAGGTTTTCGAGCGTTTCGCCCTCGAGCTTGCCGAAGCGCGAATGCGCCCAGCCAACGATGCATGCGGTCATGGCGGTCTCCATCCTTGGCGCCAGCCTAGCATGTGGGCCACGGCGCATTTCGCCTCTATTGTTCAAATATAAACAATCCTGCTCGCCTCGTGAAGGGCTGGAACCAGACAATCGCTTGGTACAGGCGACGCCAGTGCTGATTTTTAAGTTGATTGACCCGTCAATAAAAAATAATCCTACTCGAAAGGGATCATTGCAAGATGCCGAAAATCGGAATGGAACCGCTGCGCCGCAAGGCGCTTATCGACGCGACGATCTCGGCGATCGGCGAGCGCGGCTCGCTCGACGTGACCATGTCCGAAATCGCCGGGCGCGCCGGCGTTTCATCGGCTCTTGCCCATCACTATTTCGGCGCCAAGGACGAGCTGCTGCTGGCGACGATGCGCCACATCCTGGCCGAGCTTACCGCCGACACGTTGCGCGCCCTTGGTTCGGCCAACACCGCGCGCGAGCGCGTCTCGGCGGTGGTCGCCGTCAACTTCTCCGACATCCAGTTCCAGCCGGAAACCATCGCCGCCTGGCTCGCCTTCTATGTCGAGGCGCAGAAATCATCGGCGTTGCGCCGGCTGCTCAGGGTCTATGCGCGGCGGCTGCATTCGAACCTGATGAGTGGGCTGACCGGCATCTTGCCCAGAGCCGAAGCCGACCGCGCCGCCGAAGCGACAGCGGCAATGATCGACGGGCTCTACATCAGGCGGGCGCTGAAGGACGGCGTGCCCGATGCCGCGACCGCGATCGCGCTGGTCGAGGACTATCTCGAAACAAAACTCGGCGAGCGGTACAAAAAGTGACAATTAAGCGACCCAATTTCCTCATCGTCATGGTCGACCAGCTCAACGGAACCCTGTTTCCGGACGGCCCGGCGGAGTTTCTGCACACACCGCACCTGAAGGCGCTGGCCGCCCGATCGGCGCGCTTTGCCAACAACTACACCGCCTCGCCGCTCTGCGCCCCGGGCCGTGCCTCGTTCATGAGCGGGCAGTTGCCGTCGCGCACCGGCGTCTATGACAATGCCGCCGAATTCGCCTCATCGATCCCCACCTTCGCCCACCATCTGCGCGCCGCCGGCTACTACACCTGCCTGTCGGGCAAGATGCATTTCGTCGGACCGGATCAGATGCACGGTTTCGAGGAGCGACTGACGACCGACATTTATCCTGCCGATTTCGGCTGGACGCCGGATTACCGCAAGCCGGGCGAGCGTATCGACTGGTGGTATCACAATCTGGGTTCGGTGACCGGCGCTGGCGTCGCCGAGATCACCAACCAGATGGAGTATGACGACGAGGTCGTGTTCCTGGCCACGCAGAAGCTCTATCAGCTTTCGCGCGAACAGGATGATGCGAACCATCGGCCCTGGTGCCTCACCGTATCGCTGTCGCACCCGCACGATCCCTATGTCGCGCGCAAGCAATATTGGGATCTCTATGAGTATTGCCAGGCGCTGGATCCGGAAACCGGGTTCATCGCGCATGACGAGCAGGATGCGCATTCGCAGCGGCTGTACCACGCCAGCGACTATCCTTCTTTCGAGATCACGCCGGAACAGGTGCGTCGTTCGCGGCAGGGCTATTTCGCCAACATCTCCTATGTCGACGACAAGCTGGGCGAGATCCTGGATGTTCTCGAGCGCACCCGCATGGCCGACGACACAATCATCCTGTTCTGCTCGGACCACGGCGACATGCTCGGCGAGCGCGGCCTGTGGTTCAAGATGAGCTTCTTCGAGGGCTCGGCGCGGGTGCCGCTGATGATTGCGGGCAAGGGTGTGCCGGCCGGGCTGATCGAAACGCCGGTTTCCAATCTCGACGTGGCGCCGACGCTTTGCGACCTCGCCGGCATCGACATCGCCGCGATCGCGCCGTGGACCGACGGCCAGTCGCTGCTGCCGCTCACCAAGGGTATTGAGCGCACCGCGCCGGTGCTGATGGAATATGCCGCCGAAGGCTCAAACGCGCCTTTGGTGGCGATCCGCGACGGCAGATACAAATTCGTCCATTGCGAACTCGATCAGCCGCAACTGTTCGATCTCGAAGCCGATCCGCTCGAACGAGACAATCTGGCCGAGGACCCGGCCAATGTGGCCTTGGTGGCGGCATTCATGGACAAGGTCCAGGCGCGTTGGGACATGGCCGGCTTCGACGCCGCCGTGCGTGAAAGCCAGGCGCGTCGCTGGATCGTCTATCCGGCGCTGCGCAACGGCGCCTACTATCCCTGGGATTTCCAGCCGCTGCAAAAGGCGTCCGAGCGTTACATGCGCAATCACATGAACCTCGACAATCTCGAAGAGAGCAAAAGGTATCCGCGAGGCGAATGATGTCAGACCTTCTCGTCCCCTCCCTCGACCATCTCAAGCAGGCCTATGCCGTCACATCCAGGGCGACGCAGATCACGCCGCTGCTGGAATCGACAGCACTGGCCAGGGAGACGGGGGCGGCCCGCGTCTTCATCAAGCCGGAATCGCTGCAATGGGCCGGCTCGTTCAAGGTGCGCGGTGCCTATTGGCGGCTGAAGCAGCTTTCAGCTGACGAAGCGAAGAAGGGCGTCGTCGCCTACTCCTCCGGCAATTTCGCGCAAGGGCTGGCGGCCGCCGGCCAGGCGCTTGGTATTCCGGTCACCATCGTCATGCCGATCGACGCACCGGCCGCCAAGCGCGACGCCACGGCAGGCTATGGCGCTCGTGTCGTGCTGACCGACCACGGCGAGCGCGCGCGCGAGGAAGTCGCGGCCGCCAAGGCACGCGAGATCGCCGAGACCGAAGGCTTGGCCCTGCTGCATCCATTTGACGATCCGGAGATCGTCGCCGGCCAGGCGGGCGCCGGCCTCGAAGCGCTTGACCAACTCGAAGCCAAAGGTGCCAGCGCTGATCTTTTGTTCTGCTCGGTCGGCGGCGGCGGACTGATCGGCGGCGTTTCGCTTGCCTTCCACTATCTGTCGCCCGCCACTGAGATCATCGGCGTCGAGCCGGAAGGTTTCAACGGCATGGGCTCGTCACTGGCGCATGGCGCCATCGAAACGATGCCAATCGGGCCGAAATCGATCTGTGACGGGCTGATGTCGCGACGGCCAGGCGACGCGCCGTTTGCCGCGGTCAAGACCGCAGGTGTTCGCGGCATCACCGTCGACGACGCGTCTGTCCGCCGGGCGATGCGGATCGCCTTCGAGCGCATGAAGCTGGTGCTCGAACCGTCCGGCGCCGCCTCGCTGGCGGCACTGCTCGGCGGCGAGGTGGATGTGGCGGGCAAAACCGTCCTGGTTGTGGCTACTGGCGGCAATGTCTCGCTCGCCGACTTTATGGCGCATATGAACCATGCTTGAAGCGGATTTCGTCATCATCGGCTCCGGCTCGGCCGGCTCGGCCATGGCCTACCGCCTGTCCGAGGACGGCAAGCATTCGGTCATCGTCATCGAATTCGGCGGCAGCGATATCGGGCCGCTGATCCAGATGCCGTCGGCGCTGTCGATCCCGCTCAACATGAGCCTCTACGACTGGGGTTTTGCCAGCGAGCCGGAACCGCATCTCGGCGGCCGCGTGCTGGCGACGCCGCGCGGCAAGGTCATCGGCGGCTCGTCCTCGATCAACGGCATGGTCTATGTGCGCGGCCACGCCCGCGACTTCGACCATTGGGCCGAAGAGGGTGCGGCCGGCTGGGGCTTCGCCGACGTGCTCCCTTATTTCAAGCGCATGGAGGACTCGGACGGCGGCGAGGATGGCTGGCGCGGTCACGGCGGGCCGCTGCATGTGCAGCGCGGCTCCCGTAAAAATCCGCTCTACGGCGCCTTCGTCGAGGCCGGTCGCCAAGCCGGGTTCGAACTGACCGACGATTACAACGGCGCCAAGCAGGAAGGCTTTGGGCCGATGGAGCAGACCATAAGCGGCGGCCGCCGCTGGTCGGCGGCATCCGCCTATCTGAAGCCAGCTCTCAAACGCAAGAACGTTAGCCTGCTCAAGGGTTTCGCCCGCCGGGTGATCATCGAGAATCAACGCGCCGTCGGTGTCGAGATCGAAGCTAACAAACAGATTCAGGTCGTTAAGGCGCGACGTGAGGTGATCGTTGCCGCATCATCGATCAACTCGCCCAAGATCCTGATGCTGTCCGGCATCGGCCCGGCCGAGCATTTGCGCGAAAACGGCATTGCCGTGGTGGCCGACAGGCCCGGCGTCGGCCGCAACCTGCAGGACCATATGGAGCTCTACATCCAGCAGGAATCATTGCTGCCGATCACGCTCAATTCGGTGCTGAATCCGTTCTCGAAAGCGCTCATCGGGGCGCAGTGGCTGTTCCTCAAGACCGGGCTTGGCGCCACCAACCACTTTGAGGCGGCGGCCTTCGTGCGCTCACGTGCAGGCGTCGACTACCCCGACATCCAGTACCATTTCATCCCTGCCGCTGTCCGCTATGACGGCAAGGCCGCGGCCAAGTCGCACGGTTTCCAGGCGCATGTCGGGCCGATGCGCTCGAAGTCGCGCGGCTCGGTGACGCTGCGCTCGCCGGACCCGAAATCGAAGCCGGTGATCCACTTCAACTACATGTCGCATCCTGACGACTGGGCGGAGTTCCGCCACTGCATAAGGCTGACGCGCGAGATCTTCGGCCAGTCGGCGTTCGATCGCTATCGGGGCAACGAAATCTCGCCGGGCAGCCACGTGCAGTCGGACGACGATCTCGACATCTTCATCAGGGATCACGCAGAGAGCGCCTACCATCCTTGCGGCACCTGCAAGATGGGCCGCGCCGACGACATGATGAGTGTCGTCGATCCGGAGTGCCGGGTCATCGGCGTCGAAGGATTGCGGGTCGCCGATTCCTCGATCTTCCCGCGCGTCACCAACGGCAATCTCAATGCACCCTCGATCATGACCGGCGAAAAGGCTTCCGACCACATCCTTGGCCGCACGCCGCTGGCGCCGTCCAACCAGGAACCATGGATCAATCCGCGCTGGCAGGTCGCGGATCGATAGGGCATTGTCGAACGGACTTGGTAGCGAATACATCTGGAGAAAACCATGCGCGCCCAGCCCACGGCATCGCACTATGTCAATGGACGCTACATCGAGGACGAAGGCGGCGCGCCGCTGCCGGTCATCTATCCGGCAACCGGTGAGACCATCGCCATGCTACGTTCGGCGACGCCGAACGTGCTGGAACTCGCCGTCGAGGCAGCGCGGGCGGCGCAGCCCGCTTGGGCGCGGCTGAAACCGGTCGAGCGCGGGCGCATCCTGCGCCGCGCCGCCGACATATTGCGCGCCCGAAATGCCGACCTCGCCCGCATCGAGACGTTGGACACCGGCAAGGCGATCCAGGAAACGCTGGTGGCGGACGCGCCTTCCGCCGCGGACTGCCTTGAATATTTCGGCGGCGCCGCCGCCGCCTACAATGGCGAGTCGGTCGATCTCGGCGGGCCCTTCGCCTACACAAGGCGCGAAGCGCTCGGCGTCTGTGTCGGCATCGGCGCCTGGAACTACCCGATCCAGATCGCCGGCTGGAAATCGGCACCGGCGCTCGCCATGGGCAATGCCATGGTATTCAAGCCGTCGGAAAACACGCCGCTGTCGGCGCTGGCGCTGGCCGAGATATACAGCGAGGCCGGGCTGCCCGACGGCCTGTTCAATGTCGTGCAGGGCTATGGCGATGTCGGCGCCGGGCTTGTCGGCCACGATGTCGTCGCCAAGGTCTCGGTGACCGGCTCGGTGCCGACCGGCCGCAAGGTGCTGTCGCTGGCCGGCTCAAAAATGAAGCACGCGACGATGGAGCTCGGCGGCAAGTCGCCGCTGATCGTGTTCGACGATGCCGACATCGAGAACGCCATTGGCGGCGCCATGCTCGGCAATTTCTATTCGACCGGCCAGATCTGTTCCAACGGCACGCGGGTCTTCGTGCAGAGCGGCATCCACGGCCGCTTTGTCGATCGCCTGATAGAGCGGACCAAAAAAATCCGCATCGGCGATCCGCTCGATCCCGAAACCCAGATGGGGCCGCTGGTCTCCAAGGCGCAGCACGACAAGGTGGTCGGCTATATCGAAATCGGCAAGCTGGACGGCGCAACGCTTGCCTGCGGCGGCAACGTGCCGTCGCTGCAGGGTTTCCAAGGCGGATTCTTTGTCGAGCCGACGGTGTTCACCGGCGTCACCGACACAATGCGCATCGCCCGCGAAGAGATTTTCGGGCCTGTCATGAGCGTGCTGAAGTTCGACGATGAGGACGAGGTGATCGACCGCGCCAACGACACCGAATTCGGCCTTGCCGCCGGCGTCTTCACGCGCGACCTGCCGCGCGCCCACCGCGTCATCGCCGAGTTGCAGGCTGGCACTTGCTGGATCAACGCCTACAATCTGACGCCGGTGGAAATCCCGTTCGGCGGCTTCAAGCAGTCAGGCATCGGACGTGAGAATTCACTGGCGGCACTGGCACTCTATTCGCAGCTGAAGTCGGTGTATGTCGAGACTGGGGATGTAGCGAGCCCGTATTGAGAGGCCGGCCTCTCAATACGGGCTCATCCCTTCTCCACCGTCCCATCAAGATACTGCGTCAGCGCGCAGACCAGATGATAGAAGATGCTGGCAGGAACGTCCGATGCCAGCGAGCGGCCGCGCTCGTCGATGCGATCGATCCACAGGCCGAGCGGCGCCGGGTCGATGTGCCAGCGGAACAGCCGGCCGACGCGCGCTTCGATTTCCGGCTTGAGATCGGGGCCGCCAGAGCCATCCAGCGCGATCGCCGCCTTCACGGCTTCGGCCTGCGGCCAACTGCGGGATATCAGGTCGAGCGGCAGGCCTTGCCTGGAGACGGCGCCATAGGCAAGCCCGGTGGCGCGGTTGAGGCCATTGGCAGTGGCCGACGCGTAAAGTTTTCGGGCAAAGCCGCTCAACTCGGCCTGGCCGCTACGCCCGGCGAAATCTACCAGCAAAGAGGCCCATTCGAAATGGTGGCCGGGCTCGGTCCATGAGCCTTTCTCGCCGGTGGAGGGTTTCCATTCGGCATCGAAATACTCGCCAAGCGTCCAGCTTTCCGGATCGAAGAAATGACTGCGGAAGAGGTCGATGATACGCGCCGCGCGCCGCAGATGGGCGCGCTCGCCGGTCGCCTGGTGCCAGGCGAGAAAGGCCTCGAGCAGGTGCATATGCGGGTTGGAGCGGCGCTCGCCTTTGCCGTCCGACGTCTCAAGAAAGCCGGTCATACGGCTGTCTTCGAGATGCGCATCGAGAAAGGCGAAGGTTTCCTCGCCGAGGCGCAAGGCGTCGGGATTGCCAGACATGTGCGCATGCGCGAGCGCCAGGAGCACGCAGGAATGATCGTAGGCATCCTCGGTGGCGTCGGCGACCGAGCCGTCGACGTTCAGCGTGCGAACCCAGCCGCCTTTGTCGGTGCGGCCCTTGCCGGCCATGAAGGCGATGCCGTGGCTGATCAACCGATCGGCCGGACCGTCCCAGCCGCGCGCCCGCGCGACGGCGAAGGCATAGACCTGCCTTGCCATGGTGCGCATGCGCTTGGGCTTCATCAACGGCGAGGCGTCCAGGCCGAGCGCTTCGTGAAAGCCGCCATGGCGTTCGTCGACGCCTGATGTCGACCACAGCGGCAAGGTCTCGTGAAACAGCCAGTGATGCACGCGCCGGCGCCAGGCGCCGCTTTCGATGACGCGGTCATGCGCCGGCGTGAACCTGGTTTCCAGGCGACCCGATTTTTCGAGCTGCTCGACGATCTTCTTGACGTGTTGACTGTGGCTGACCGGGGCAACGAAGGTGGCATCCGATGTCGAAACGATGGCGATGTCCTTCATGCCGATCGCCGACAGCAGGCGGCCGTCACTGCGAATGTAGGAATTCTCGCAATCGATAGCGACGACATCGCCGATGATGACATTGCCCCGGTCGTCGGCGGGGCCGACATCGAGCAGCGACTGCCACGAGCCGAGATCGTTCCAGCGGAAGCCGGCCGGCACCATGGCGATGTCTTTTGTCCGCTCCATGATGGCGTAGTCGATCGAATTCGACGGAATGGCGGCGTAGAGTTCCAGCGGCATGTAAAGGCCGGACAAATCCGATGTCGCTGCCTTGTAGGCTGCTTCGGTGGCCTGCCAGATATCCGGCTGGAACGCTATGAAGGCGTCACGCATGGTGCTGGCGCGAAACAGGAAGATGCCGGTGTTCCAGTAGAAATTTCCGGCCTTGAGATAGCTCTGCGCAGTCGCAAGATCCGGCTTTTCGACGAAGCGCGACACGTCGAAGGTGCCGCCGCTTTCGGCCGCGACCTCAATATAGCCGTAGCCGGTCTCTGGTTGCGTCGGCTTGATGCCGAACACCACCAGCCCGCCCTCGCGTGCAGCCTCCGTACCTGCTTCGACACTCTGCCAGAATTGGCGCGGGGTCGATATCTCATGATCCGACGGCACTACCAGCATCAGGCTGTCGCCGAACTCGGACAATGTGCGCAGCGTCGCCAGTGCGACGGCGGCGGCTGTGTTGCGCCCGGTCGGCTCGAACAGCGGACCGCCGCCGGCGAGGTCGAGGCCGGCAAGATCGGCGTGAACGCGATCAGCATGGCGCTCCGCGGCGATCAGGAAGATCGGCGTTTCGCCTTCCAGCCGGGCCGTCAGCCGACGCAAGGTCTTGGCCAGCATCGAGCCATCGCCGGACAGATCGTGGAACTGCTTGGGGTTGTCCTCGCGCGACAGCGGCCACAGCCGCGAGCCGACGCCACCGCTCATGACAAAACTGACGATCCGCTCGGTCATTCAACTACCATTCAAAAGGTCTGGTTGTAGGCGCCCACCTCGGAGCTGCGGCGCAGCACGGCGTCGACAGCCTCGAACATCTCCCGTCGACGCTGCGACGACACCGGGCTTTCGACCACCACGACCAGTTCCGGTTTGTTCGACGAGGCGCGCACCAGCCCCCAGGTGCCGTCGTCGGCGACGACGCGCACGCCGTTGACGGTGATGAGGTCTGCGATCTTCTGGCCCGCGAAAACCATTCCATCCCGCTTCATGGCCTGAAAGTCGGCAACCACCCGCTCGACAACGCCATACTTCATATCGTCCGCGCAGTGCGGCGACATGGTCGGCGTGCCGAAGGTCAGCGGCAGCGCGCGGTAGAGATCGGCCATCGAACTGCCCGGGCTGCGATCCAGCATCTGGCAGATGGCGATGGCGGTGACCAGCCCGTCGTCATATCCGCGCCCGATCGGCGGATTGAAAAAGAAATGACCCGACTTTTCGAAACCGGCGACAGCACCGAGTTCGGCGACGCGGCGCTTGATGTAGGAATGGCCGGTTTTCCAATAGTCAGTGACGGCGCCATTGGCGCGCAGCATTGCGTCGGTATGGAACAGGCCGGTCGATTTGACGTCGACGACGAAGGTCGAGCTGGGATGCTGGCTGGAAATATCCCTTGCCAGCATCACACCGACCTTGTCGGCAAAAATTTCATTGCCTTCATTGTCGACGACACCGCAGCGGTCGCCATCACCGTCGAAGCCAAGGCCGATGTCGGCGCCTGATGCCAGCACCTTGTCCCGGATGGCATGCAGCATCCGCATGTCCTCGGGATTGGGATTGTAGCGCGGAAATGTATGGTCGAGCTCGACGTCGAGCGCGATGACCTCGCAGCCGATGCGCTGCAACGCTTGCGGCGCGAAGGCGCCGGCGGTGCCATTGCCGCAGGCTGCGACCACTTTCAGTTTTCGGGCGATGCGCTTGTCGCGGGTCAGATCGTCGAGATAGGTCGCGCGAAAGTCACGGATGAAATCGTAGGAGCCGCCGCCGACAAGGTCAAAATCGCCGGACAGCACGATTGCTTTCAGCGCGCTCATCTCTTCCGGGCCGAAAGTCAGCGGCCGCGCCGCACCCATCTTGACGCCGGTCCAGCCATTTTCGTTGTGCGAAGCGGTGACCATGGCGACCGAGGGCGTATCCAAAGCGAACTGAGCGAAATACGCCATCGGCGACAACGCCAGTCCGATGTCCCTCACCCGTGCGCCTGCAGCCATCAAACCGGACACCAGGGCCAGTTTGATCGACAGCGAATAGGAGCGGAAATCATGCCCGGTAATGATATCGGGACCGGCGCCGAGACGGCGGATTAGCGTACCAAGCCCCATGCCGAGCGCCTGGACGCCGATCAGATTGAGTTCCGGTCGTTGCGCGGAGCCGGGATGGCCGAACCACCAGCGCGCATCATATTCGCGAAAGCCGGATGGCTTGATCAGCGCTTCGGTTTCGAATTCGAAACTGTTGGGCCGGGCGTCGCCAACGATGCTGAAGGACAAGACTGGAAACTCCGAATGGCGGAAATTACGAATTGTCGAGGGCTGCGGCTTAGCACACAAGGCTTTAAGCCACGTTTATTCCGGAAGGGAATCCGGGCCTTTCGGGCAATGCTCGACGAAAGCCGACGAAATGCGACAGAAGTGCCGCCGTGCCGCTTGCAGGAACCAAGTGTGGCGGCTATAAGCCCGCGGTCTGGTCACGGAGTGTAGCGCAGCCTGGTAGCGCACCTCGTTCGGGACGAGGGGGTCGCAGGTTCAAATCCTGCCACTCCGACCAGAAAAAACAGACACTTAGGTGCCCGTTTCTCCCGATACCCCACAGATTTCCCCACAGTATGAGACCCATCGTCCCCGCACGTGGAGGGATGTGTGCATGTTGACGTTCTTGCTTGCCGCAGCGCTCGCGTCAGCGTGGCCTGCAGTGCTGATGGCGACACAATAATCCCTAACAACACACATATCGACGCGTCAGCAATCGAAAGATTTCAGTCGGCCTCCGAAAGTCCTTCAGCAGCCAGCGTCACCGCATTTCCAGCAGCCATTTCTTTGGCCGCATCAGCTATTTTTATGGTGATGCCTGCAAGCTCGCGTCGCCTTTGAGCTGCTACTTGGCTACCATTTCGCATTGGATCCGCACACATCTGCCGATAGCCGGCGAGAAGCCTCTTGTACTGGGAATAATTAAGGCGCGCGAACGCTACCGCTGCCGCTTTGTCCTTAGGCAATTCGCCAATACGATTCCAAAGGTCCGCCATGTCAGTCGGCTCGTTCAAGTCGAAGTCATCTGGAGGTGCTTCTCCAAAGACACCGATAGCGTCGCGCACCTGTCTCGTATCCAGAATGATAAGGCGAGCTGTAAAATCAAGCTTGGTGAGTATCTGCCTTCTCCTAAGATCTCGATCTATCATTTGTATCGATCGGTCGAAGCGAACCTTAGCCAATGCGCCGTCGTAGGCAATGAGGGACGCACCAACCACAGCGAACGCTGCTGTCGCAGCTCCGATAGATGATACGATAGCCCGCCAGTCAGGGAGGAAATAAGCAGGTGCGACAAGTGCCATTGCGGCGACAACAAAGCTGGCCCCCAGCCAAAATTCCCAACCTCGGCGCATGTCCCCTCCAAATTACCGACTTTAACATGCCAATACTCGTCTGCCTGAGGGCCGGCCACAAGTTTCATCAGGGATTTTCGATAGCTATCGACAATGGTGGTTCATTCGCGCACAAGGCCGGTGTTAGTGGAGGCCGGATTGATGGACTAAACTTACCGCAGGGATCGCCATGACCGTTAAGGCGGGCCGAGAGGTCGCAGGTTCAAATCCTGCCACTCCGCCAGAAAAAACAAGGCAACCGAACACCGCCTACCCCACAGATATCCCCACGGAAAAGTCTAAAAGGTCATCTGGGCTGTGCGCCAGACGCGTTATTGTCGAACCGCGGCACCTACGGCAAATATCAGACTTTAGAATCGAGGATTGAAGCAATGGCGGATGGTATGCTGTTCCATCTTCCGTACGAAAAGCCCATCGGGAGGAACGGGAAGCGGAAGACCGCCGCCGCAAGCATCTGACGCACAGACGGGAGCTGCACAAAAAACGGCAAGAGCGGGAGGTCAATAGAGTGATCTTCCTGCGCCAACTTGCGGACTATCAAAGAGAAGCCGCTGATCTTCACGTGACCATTGCCAATACCTCCGAGGCTTCGCCACAAGCCAGTCCCGAATACTTTCGCATGATCGGATGGGCGGAACAGCGTCTGGCACAAATGGCAGCTCAAAATCAGTTAGACATCCTGACGTCGAACTTGCGATAACAGAATCTCTTCCCGGAACTGGATGACCTTCACGACCCTGAAGGTGATCCACCGCCGCCAAGTTCTTGGGGTGATTGACTGCTGTAGGCTCTGATAGGGCAGGACCATTTGCAAATGCGTCTTACGCCGATAATTGCCGCGTAGGTCTGGCGTTGAGACGGAGCCTACCGCGGACAAACTAATGTCCGCTTGGAGCCGCGCAGAAGGCTCATAGGTTCTGATTTTTCATGGAGCCAAGCTAATCTCGGTAGTAAAAATCCGATTAGGAGCCATTCATTCCTTTGATTGGGCCGCTATTCTCTCTAAGGTTGGGCATGAAGTGGGCGGAAAACAAAACATATCTCAGCGCGACTGATCTCGTGGGCCATCTGAGCTGCCGCCATCTCACGAGCCTAGACCAAGCCGTTGCGAAGGGGACGCTTGCCAAACCAGCTTCTTACGATCCGTTTCTCGAAATCCTTCGAGAACGAGGCGCGCTTCACGAGCAAGCGTATATCGACCATCTGAAAACTTCGGGTCTCGATGCTGTGCGGATTGAAGGCATCGATATCACGGCGACAACGGCCGCACAGACACTCGATGCCATGCGCGCTGGAACGCCCGTTATCGTCCAAGGAGCTTTATTGAACGGACGGTGGAGCGGCCGAACAGACGTGCTTCTCCGTGTTGAGACACCATCAGCGCTCGGCCCCTGGTCCTATGAGGCAGTCGACACCAAGTTGGCTCGCGAGACAAAGGGAGGCACGGTCCTCCAGCTTTGCCTTTACTCCGATCTCTTGGGCGGCGCTCAAGGCCAGACGCCTGAATTCATGCATGTGGTTCCGCCATGGGCGGATTTTCAACGAGAGCAATATCGCTTCGCTGACTACGGCGCATTCTATCGCCGAGCCAAATCCGGGCTTGAGCTGACAGTCGACTCTGTCGCTGACTCCGACACCTATCCTGACCCCAACAGTCACTGCGATGTTTGCCGCTGGAGCAAGCAATGTGACAAGCGGCGCCGAGCCGACGATCACCTGTGTCTCGTCGCCGGCATTTCCAAAGTGCAGATCAACGAACTCAAGAGCCGCGGCGTAGGTGCCATGGAACCCCTGGCTCATATACCCCTGCCCCTGCAATGGAAGCCCGAGCGCGGCTCGGCCCATTCCTATGAGCGTGTTCGCGACCAAGCGCGGTTGCAAGTTGAGGCGAGAGTCAGCGGAAACCTCTGTTTCGAGCTCCTCCCTGTCGAAGCAGGCTTCGGACTGTCATGCCTTCCGGAACCTTCTGACGGAGATGTCTTCCTTGACCTGGAAGGCGACCCGTTCGTCGGCGAACACGGGCTCGAGTACCTCTTTGGATATCAATTCAAAAATGAGACTGGCGAATGGACCTACGTCGGAGACTGGGCTGTCTCCCGCGACGACGAGAAGCTGGCGTTCGAAGCGTTCGTCGACTTCGTAACGGAGCGTCGAAAGGCATATCCGGAACTGCACGTCTACCACTACGCGCCCTACGAGCCTGGGGCTCTGAAACGGCTGATGGGTCGCTATGCAACGCGCGAAGAAGAATTCGACAACATGCTACGGTCGAAGCTGTTCGTCGATCTTTACGCAGTTGTCCGCAACGGCCTTCGCGCCAGCGTTGAAAGCTATTCGATCAAAAGGCTCGAGCCGTTTTATGGATTCACGCGCGAAACAGCCCTTCAGGATGCAAACATCGCACTGCTGAGTCTCCAATCGAGCTTGGAACTAGGACACCCGGACAAGATTCGCGAACAAGACCGATCGGTGGTCGAGAGCTACAACCGCGACGACTGCGTATCGACGCAGTGTCTTCGGGACTGGCTGGAAATGCTCCGCGCTCAGGCGATTGCTGCCGGTGAAAACATTGCCCGGCCCCAGCCCGGCGACGACGTCGCAAGCGAAAACGTCACGGCATGGCTCGCAAAGATCGGCCCGCTGATTGAGCGACTAACGGCAGGCGTATCGGCCGATCCGGAGGAACGCGACCATGACCAGCAAGCGCGATGGATACTCGCCAACATTCTCGATTGGCATCGGCGCGAGGCAAAGGCGACTTGGTGGGAGTTCTTTCGCCTTCGCGATCTGTCGGCCGAAGAGTTGATGGACGAACGCAGCGGCCTGTCGGGCGTCACCTTCGTCGGCGAGGTCCCTGGGGCCGGAAAGCTGCCGACGCACCGCTATTCATTCATTCCGCAGGAAACAGACATTCGCGTCGAGGACGACCTGCACAACGTCGGCGGCGACAAGATTGGAACCACCGTTGCCGTATCGCAGCAGAACCGTACGATCGACATCAAAAAGACGGGCAAGTCCGTTGGTGTGCATCCCCAGGCGATCTACGGCTCCAAGACTTTCGGCTCTGATGAACAGGCCAATTCCCTCGTGCGGATCGGCGAATACGTGGTGGACCACGGGCTGGCTGGCGATGGGCCATTTTGTGCGGCGCGCGATCTGCTGCTGCGCCTGGCCCCCCGCCTCCGGGGTGAGCCGATCAAGATTGATGGGGAGACAAGCCTGGCCGCAGCGATGCGGGTTGCCACGCTCTTCGATGGCGGCATCTTCCCAATACAAGGCCCTCCCGGCACCGGAAAATCGTTCACTGGCGCGCGGATGGTATGCGCGCTTGTTCGCGACGGTAAGACTGTCGGGATCACCGCCAACAGCCACAAGGTCATCAGGAATCTGGTCGACAAGGTCATTGAAGCGGCCGACGAACTTGGCGTCGACCTGACGTGCATCTTAAAGCCGAAGGAGATGGAATCCAATCAGCATCGCTTGGTTTTCGCAAAGACTAATGCCGACGTGTATGGCGCGTTGAGCGGACCCTGCAAAGTCGCGGGGGGAACAAGCTTTCTCTGGTCACGTGCCGATGCGTTCGCATCGGTCGACGTTCTCGTCGTGGACGAAGCCGCTCAGATGTCCCTGGCAAATGTGCTGGCGGTTTCGCAGGCAGCCCACACGGTCGTGCTGCTTGGCGATCCTCAGCAGCTGGATCAGCCGATGCAGGGAAGTCACCCGGATGGAACCGACGTGTCTGCCCTCAACCATATCCTTCATGGCGATAAAACTATCGATGCTGGCCAGGGCCTCTTTCTCGAAGAGACCTGGCGACTCCATCCGGACCTCTGCGCATTCACTTCGGAACTGTTCTATGAGGGCAAGCTGACGTCGAGACCGGGACTTGAGGGCCAGGTCATCTCCACTGGTCCGATAAGCGGTTCCGGCCTACGGTACCTCCCTATCACCCACCGTGGAAATCAGAATTCCTCACCTGAAGAGGCTGACGCCATTCATCGTCTTGTCGATCACGTGCTGCGGTCGGATACACATTGGATAGATCGGGATGGCAAAGAAGCGGCCATCACCCTCAACGATATCCTGATCATCACGCCCTACAACGCGCAGGTTTTCGAAATCCAGCAGCGCCTGCTCGGCGCCAGAGTCGGTACGGTCGACAAGTTTCAGGGTCAGGAGGCGCCAATCGCGATTTATTCGATGACGACGTCAACTCACGCAGATGCTCCACGGGGGATGGAATTTCTTTACAGTCTAAACCGCTTCAACGTTGCGACTTCGCGTGCCAAATGTTTGTCGATTCTGGTAGCGTCACCGCCTGTGTTCGAAGCGGAATGCAGCACGCCACGCCAGATCCAGCTTGCCAATGCATTCTGCAGATATCTTGAGCTGTGCTCGGAAATCCCGTTGCCAATGACGCATCAGCATTGACCTCATGGTCGCAGCATTCGAGCAGGGCCGCAGCACAAGCTTGCACTGCGCGCTGTCGTGCTCCGTGTTCGAAACTTGCTCACGCCGCGGTCCAAGGGGCAGACTGCAAGCACAGATCATTAGCTTCTGTAGACCATCGCCTCAGTTTGGGAACACTGACATGACTGACGCACAAGCTATTCCGACCAGGCCAATTGACGTCTCGGATCAGCAACTTGACGAATTTCAGCAGCGGTTCTGTAAGGCCCCCGGGGGCAATTTGCGCCTCCTTGCTCCTGCCGGCAGTGGTAAGACACAATCTCTTTTATGGCGGTGTGCAGAGCTTTATCGCCGAGCGGATTCGAAGGGCCGGTTCCTGGTCGTGACTTTCACCCGTGCAGCCCGCGACGAACTACGCGCACGACTTTCAAACCCCGATTTCGCGTTCATGGCGAGTGCTGTCGAAGTGGTGACTCTGAACGGCTGGGGCTTCAAAAGGCTACGCGCCAATCATCACAGCCCGCGCCTGCTGGTAAGTGAATTCGAAAAGTCAGGTTGCGTGCGAAATACGTTGCAGCCCGTCTGGCGCAAATTCCCTCGGATTGAGAAAGCCATGGAGGCGCAGCCCTACGTTGTTGACAAGGTTCTGAACGGCCTGATTGAACGACTGAAATCATTAGGCTTCGACCATGAAGCTCCGAGCATTTGGGCCGCCCACGACCAGATGGATTACCTCATGCGTCTGGGTTTGCTTTGGCAAATCCAAAATCTAATCGACCAGTTGGCCGAATGCGAGATACTGGCCGACAAGCGCCTTGAATCCTTTATCGAAGGTGTGCTGCCGTTTTGGGTCGACAGTTGTCAGACGATGATTGGGCAGGCTCTTTTTTCGCTGGAAGATCAGAAATATGTCGCGTTCCTGGATTTGCGCCGGCAGATTGCGGAGGATCGCTTTCCCACCGGCGGTTCGCGGTACACACAGGTACTCGTCGATGAATTCCAGGACATCAATCCGCTTGACCTCAACCTAGTCCGAAAAATTGTCGATCTGCACAAGGCTGACTTGACGATCGTGGGGGATGATGATCAAGCCATCTTCGAATGGCGGGGGGCGACACCCCACTACATCCTGCAACCTGATCAACATTTCGATCGTGAATTTTCGACCCACATCCTGGAACGAAATTATCGTTGCCCCAGAAATCTTGTAACGGCGTCACAGAAGCTGATCGTTAACAACAAGCGTCGAGAAGATAAGCGTGTCGTTGCGATGCAAACGGCAGATGCAGAGGTCCAAATCGTGAGGAGCGATAGGTTCGTCGAATCCATCGATGCTGTGATGGATGAAGTGCGATCTTTCCTCGCCAGCAACAGACCAAATGCGAAGCTTGCGATTCTTTCCCGGAAACGCGCGCAACTTATCCCGTATCAGGTTTTGATGGCGAGCGAGGATTTGCCCTTTTGTGCAGCTGAAGATCTTCAGATTTTCATGAGTGGTGCCTTTGAAAAGCTGCGCCATGCGCTGCAGACATGTGCAATGGCGCGAGCCAATTTCAGGCCGCCTGCGCTTGTGGACGACATAGTCAAGCTTTGCGACTTGGTGAAACGGTATCCGTTGAAAAAGGCGGAACGAGAAGCATTGGCCGGCCATTTGCGCACGAGCCGACCAAAAAGCTACGGCGACGCGCTCGATGCGATAGCAGCCTACCGCGGATCATTGAAAGGCCTCAACGAGGATGGCGCCGCCGGCCTCGTTTTCTGCCGGGTGCTGCGCGACCTCTTGGATGCGCCGACGGTAAGGGATGCAATCGCGGCATTGGGTGCGGGCTTTGCGGGGCTCAACCAGGATTATGGCAAATCGCAGGAAGACATATTTTACACCGATCCGCCCTTCCTCTACTTGGCGGAATTTGCGGGACGCTATGAGGACGACTTCCAACGCTTCATTGATGATCTTGACAGCGCACGCGATACGCTTGCTCGGCTGCCGGGCGAGGAGGACGCTTCAGGCGCTGCTGACGAACTGTGGCGCCGACCAGTTCATCTGATGACAGCGTTGCGCGCGAAGGGCAAAGAATACGATACCGTCATCATACTTGACGCCAATGATGGCATCTGGCCCTTGCGCCGGGCGGAAACGGCAGAAGCCAAGGAGAGTGAGCGCCGCTTGTTCTACGTCGCCATGACAAGACCAAAGCGCCGTCTCATGATTACGCTTAGTGGAAGGATTGGAGACCAACCCGCCAACCCGTCGCCGTATCTGACGGAAGCGGGTCTCTTGTAGCGATCCGCGTTCAAGCGACCTCAACAGCTTGAAGGATGGCTGCGAATGCGGATTCCGCGCGGAGCGCGGACACAAACCAGTCGGCCGTGAACTATCCGCAAGTCATTGATCTGGCCTCCTGATTAAGGTGGGCAGCGGCTTTGGAATTGCAGGATTTGCGGTGCTTGAGAGCTATTTTCTTGCTTTCGGTTTTGCGATTCCCTTGTGCTGCAGAGCGTGATTCACTCGTTTTGGCGGGGCGAATCGAGAGGATGGCGGTGTCCAGGCCACGCGAGAAGCGCGAGACGGGAGAACAGGACTTGTTCCGCTCCCGGCTCGATCAGATCATCAACCTGAAACACGAGCTGGTGCGGCTGGCGCAGGCGATCGATTGGCCGGTGCTGGAGGAGCGTTTCGGCGCGGTCTATTCGGACGGCCCTGGCATGCCGCCGCTATCGACCCGGCTGATGGCGGGGCTTGCGATCCTCAAGCACACTTTCAACCTGTCGGATGAGGTGCTGTGCGAGCGCTGGGTGGAGAACCCCTATTTCCAGTATCTTTGCGGCGAGGAATTCTTCTGCCATGAACTGCCGTTCGATCGCTCGTCGATGACGCGTTGGCGGGACCGCATGGGCGAGGAGCGGATCGTGGCGCTCTTGCAGGAAAGCCTCAGCATCGCGGTCAAGACCGGGGCGATGAAGCCGGCCGACACGCGCCAGGTGATCGTCGACACCACCGTGCAGCCGAAGAACGTCATGTTCCCGACCGACGCGAAGCTCATCCACCGGGCGCGTGAACGGCTGGTGCGGCTGGCCAGGAAGACGGGGCTCAATTTGCGCCAGACCTATGTGCGGGTCGGCAAGCTGGCGCTGATCAAGCACCAGCGCTATGCCCACGCCAAGCAGTTCAAGCGGGCCAACAAGGCGCTGCGCAGGCTCAAGACCTATCTCGGCCGGACCATTCGCGACATCTCCCGCCAGGTCGCCGACGATGCGGAGCTGGACGCGCTCTTCAAATGGCCGCTCTACCAGGCCTCCACCGTTCTCGAGCAACGTCAGCGCCAGCGCGGCCGCAAGATCTACAGCCTGCACGCGCACGAGGTGGAATGCATCGGCAAGGGCAAGGCGCATGCCCCTTACGAGTTCGGGGTGAAGGTGTCGCTCGCCACCACGCTGAAGCGCTCGAAGGGTGGCCAGTTCGCCCTGCATGCAAAAGCGCTGCCCGGCAATCCCTATGACGGCCACACGCTGGCAAGCGTCATCCCCGATATGGAAGAGACCATCGGCAACGAGATCGGCCGCATCCTCGCCGACGCCGGCTATCGCGGCCACAACGCACCGCAGAGCCACAAGTTCAGGGTCTTCACCAGCGGCCAGAAACGCCGCGTCACCCCGGCCATCAAGCGCCAGATGCGGCGGCGCTCGGCGGTCGAGCCGGTGATCGGCCACATCAAGGCCGAGCACCGGATGGGCCGCAACTACCTCGCCGGCCAGCAGGGCGACGCCCTCAACGCCATCCTGGCCGCCGCCGGCTACAACTTCTCCCTCCTGCTCAGGTGGCTGAAGGCTCTTTTGTGGCTGCTCATCGCCGCCCGCCAAAGTCAGCCGAACGAGATCGAAGCCTGATCCCTCTCATTGTTCACGGCCGACAAACCAGCCATGCGCTTCAGGCTCCTGTCCCTCATATGAGGCGAATGCGCGAAAAGCGCTGTGTCTGAACACATAACGGCCCGATCTACCATTCCTGAATCGCTCAACGCCAGGAATTCCAGCGATTGCGGTTTCAGCCTTCTTGTCCACCTCCGGCGGGAGGAAAACCCTGAATAGCGGTTCGGACTTCGGCATCCGGTCGACGAAGACAAAGCGCTTGCCGCTCCGTGTAGTGACCGACAGTTCAAGCATCTTGGTCTGCGAACTTCTGCGCGGCTTGACGGCGAAGCCGAGCTCTTCAGCCTTTAGCACGAGCTTGGATTCGAGGGCGGGGGAAATTTGCGGTTCCTTGCCAGATGACCTCAGGGAAGAATCGAATTTCTCCTCTGCATATCGGCGAGACGTTGAAGGGGGCAATGCAACGGACACCGCCTGCACTGTCGCGGCGTTCGACCGATTTAAGATAGCCGAATGCTGCTGCACGGCACGCATGGTTTCGACATCCAGATCGACCCAGGTAACGGGTCCGGAGGGACGCGTGAAAGGAACGGGCGCAGAAAACCGGTGGGCGTCCACCAGCACCCATGGTGTCAACCAGCCAGCTTGCGTCACCTCTTGAAATCTGCTCGACGGGACACCGTGAAACTCTATGGAATCTGCCAAGCCGGACGCTGACAATTGCGGCAGGACATCGACGAGTTTAACTACGCCTTCGATTTCTCGGCTGCCTTTACGAATGAGTGCGATCCGCCCGCGGATCGAGGTGGGCTGGGTTCGCAGCTCCCACGTCTTGTGGCCATCAAGGATCAGATCGATCCATGGCTCTCGAACGATGAGCGCTTTCATTTGCTTACTCTGATGTGAGGGATCGGATTGATCAATGCGTCGAGATGGTGGCCCCGAAAAGAGCGCCCAAATCTCCATCCGACACCGGCGGCGCCAGCATGTTGCGCGAAAGCGAACGCTTTCGGCTCAGGAGACGGTCCAGAGTGACATCGAAGGACGCGTCGCCCAATACTGGGTGAATCGCTATCGGCAGATGGATAGTCACCGGCTTGTCCTGCCCGATGCGATAGCAACGGTCATTGCACTGATCCTCAACCGCCGGGTTCCACCAGCGGCTAAGATGAATGACGTGGTTCGCGGCCGTGATGGTGAGGCCGATTCCCGCCGCCTTCGGGGACAGCACCAGTAGATCGAAGCCCTTTCGCGCCTCCTGAAACCGTTTGACATATTCCTGCCGCCGATGGCCGGAAACTTCACCGTTGATGATTGTCGGTTCGGCGTGAAGATCGAAGAGAGTGACGACAACTCCAGCGAAGGCTTTCTGAACGGCACGGTCTTCGATGAAGATCAGCGCCTTATCGCCCCCTGATTTGACTTGCCGCAAGATTTCGATCGCCCGTGTCAGCCGTGCAGATTGCCCGAGCCAAGTCGCTGCCGATTGGGTGTCATATGGATCGACCTCCCTGGCGCCTTCTGGATGCAGGGAAATCCCGCGCAATGCGTGAATCGCCTTAAGCATCGCTCCATGCGAGCGCTCGCCTGCCTGGGCGGAGCGAACGGCATCCATATAGGCCTCCGCTTGCGCGCCGGGCATGTGCGTCTGGTAGGACATGATCTTCTTTTCAGGCAACCCCTCTATGTGGTTTTCCTTCATTCTACGAAGCATCATTGGTGGCCCGTCGGCCTGCGGCTCGTCGAGCTTGTACTTGAGCGCCTTGAGATTGTCCGGCTGGTCCTCGGTATGAGCCTCGGAAAATCTCTTGAGGTCGCCTAGAAATCCGGGCGCCACTCGATCCATGATACACCACAGATCCTCGAGCCGGTTCTCGATGGGCGTTCCCGTCAGCCCCAACACGAAATCGGCGTTCATCGCCTTGGCGGCATGAGTGTTGATCGTGCGCGGATCCTTCACCTTTTGCATTTCGTCGAACACCGCGACCGAATAGCCAACCCGCGCGAAAGCGCGATGATTGTCGGCAAGGGTTTCGTAAGTGGTCAGGATCCAATCGGCGCGCTTCAAGGCGTCTGTGTCGAGGGAGTCCTCGGGAGACCAGGATTCCGATCGGGGCCGCTTCAGCCTCTTCAATCCCGGTCCGAACGCATCCATCCTGTCTCCCAGCGCATCCTGCGCAAGATGCTGTTCTGACTCGGCGATCCAGTTGTTCAGAAGCGCCGTCGGCGCGACGATCAGGATCGGGCCTCGCTGCAGCGGCGTCAGTGGTGCTGCTTGAGATTTCCGGTTCGCCCTGGTCCAGGCCAGGAAGCGTAAAGCTTGAAACGTTTTTCCCAAACCCATGTCGTCGGCCAATAGCACACCCGGTCGCCCCGCCACCCATGCATTGAGCAACCATGACAATCCCGTTTGCTGGTGCGGCTTTGCCCTGGTGCTCCCCATCAGTGCTGATGGCACTTCAAGCGGAATGGATGCAATCCGCCTAGGAGCAGCAAGCACATAGTCGGCGTCTTCCAGATTCTGCCGGATGAGAAGGACGCGCCTGTCGTCTTCTGCCAGTACCTCATCGCTTGCGGTCTGGCCGGGTTCTTCCCCCGTTTGGTCGATGCCGACCGGGGCAGAATCAACTGGCGCAATGTGAGCAAGCGCGCCCTCGACCTCGGATACGGAATAGTCCGTCCCCATAACGGCGACGGTCTCGTGTCCTTCGACCTTGGCGGCCTGAACCTGGTGCGACAGCTGCTCCACGCCCTCCTGGCTGAAGATGAGGGTCTTGTCGCGCAGCTTCAGCGCGAAACCTTCGGGCAGCCACTGACCCGCCTCGTTTTGCAACCAGGGAAGCGCTGGCCTTTCCCACACGCCAAGGCCGAGAACGCGTTCGGAATATTGTTGTGTCTCGACAAAAAGCGACGCGGCGACGGCATCGGCCGCCTCCCCGCCCAGCGCTTCCGAGAGCGCCGGCCGAGGGTTGCGGATAAAGGCCCGTCGCGCTTCCCGTGGAGCGGAGCGCATCTTTCGGACCACATCCAGTGCCTGCTTCAGGTCAGGATCAAGGACGACGAAGACGTTGCGCCCAAGGACGTAGGCATTGTGGGTGCGGCCGCTGGCCTCGTAACGCTCGGAAACGAATTTCTGTTGCAGTTCCGGCGGCAGAAGCGCGTCGGCAATTTCGTCGCGAAGCTTCCCCGTTGGTTCGTCCTCATCGCCTTCGACGGCGGGCGCCACGTCCTCGAGAGTAGCCGCCTTGCCTCGGCTCATCAGGACGGGCGTAAAGTCGGGGCCGTTTGACGTTTCCCTGACATCGAGCGCGAAGGACCCTGCCTGATAGATCGTAAGGCTGGAGAGATATTGGTCGGATTTGACCTCAAGTCCCGTGCTCTCGCGCAACGCTTCCTGTACCGGTTGCCATAGACCGATGCGAACTTCGATCGGTTGCCCTGCGCTCGCATTGTAGGATTCGATGGCCTCCGTCAGCCGGAACAACGCACCGGTCAGCCTTCCGGTGTCTTCACCGACCGTCACGAAAGCTCCGGCGCGGATTCCGAGAACGGGCCGGGTATTCGCGTCGTACCAGCGAACGCGGATTCGTCCGGTCGCCGAATCAATCCTGTCCTCGAAAGAGAGGGTTGCCGAGAGATGGGCCAACGGAGCTATTCCAAGCGTGCCGGCAATCGATGCCGGCAATCCCGTTGCGGCAGCGTGGGACAAAACGACGGAAGCCGGCTCTTGGCGAGCCTCCTGGGTGGCCACAGCCGATAAGATCACGCGCGCCGCGACCGCCTCAGCCCCGTCGAAGGTTTCCCACTGCGTTATCGGGACAGTTCGTCGTCCAAGAAATCCCTTCTGCTGCGCTTCTATATGGACGCCATCCGGTGCAACGCGCGTACGGAAGACAATGCTCATCCGCTAACCTTGTAGCTCGACGAGGGGATGCGAATGCCGTTCATCTGGTGAAGCTTGTTGGCCACTTTTGTTTGCCAGCTACTTGGCCCGTCAAGGGGCCAGTGGGTGACTGCAAAAACAGAATGATGGATCGAATCGCTCGCATTTGAACGGAGACGGTGCGGCCTATAAAGTCCCTCATACAATTGGGGCGCGTCGGCAGCTTCAGCATCATTCCAAATTATGCATTTACCCATATGACTCCATTCAGCAACAACGCCGCGGCCGACGCGTAGGATTAGGACACATTGGCCACTTTGCACGGAGCCATCAAATCTCCCATAGCGGAGCTCCTTTCCAAACGTATGGAAAGCGAGCCGGCTGGCAGCCGTATCAAACACAACCCATGCAGCGTGGATCAAGCCAAGCTGATAAACCGCCTCCCAAAATTTGCGTCGGTAAAGGAACATCCGTTCCAGCGCCACCTGATCAACAATGTCCAAAAACTGTCGCAACGTTTGCTTGGTGAGCCATCTTTTCGCGATGCCTGCCGCCTCTTCCATCCGGGTCCAGTTCCCAGGACGAAGCCGCGGATCATCGAAAAGGGCCAAAAGCAAATCAAGATATTGCTGTTTCAGGTCATCATCAGGTTCCCTGTCACCAAAAGCCAGCAACAAGGCGTTCGCGACTAGCGGTCCATGCGGCTCGAAAATTAGCTTGCGCTTGCCGTTGAGCGCGATGGCTTCAACAAGAGAAAGTCGTTCCACTGTTGATATAGCTTTGGTATTCGCGAGGCGTAGCAACAACTCACCTCCGCATGCTTGAACATAACCCGATAGCGAATCTTGAGCCCTTAACCCGGCTTTGGCGAGAATCTCGGTCGGCGATTTTCGCAGATCGAGTGCACGACCGGCTACGCTAGGAGGTCCCTTCTTCCAATCGAGCAAGGCGAATTCAGTCTGTAGTTCGGCCCAAGGCTTGCCGAGACGTTCGGCGATCCGGCAGAGCGTGGCGGAGGCTTCAGGCATACCAGGGCGTTCTGGCGCGAAGGAGTAGAGGAATGAGGATGCTAGCGCTCGCCCCGGAGGCTTGCGACCGCAACTCTCGATTCCGCCGAGGGCACTGCGCAAAGCGACGGGAACGTCGGCAAGCGGGGTCCGAGTCTGCCAAAGGCACCAGGCGGTGTCCTGCAATTCGCGGCTGGTTAGCGAATCGCCTTCGATGAGCCGCAGCAGAAGCTCACCCGCAATCTTGTCGTAATCTTTTCCATTGCGTTGCAAATCCATGCCGTCGCCACCGATGATACCTTGGGCGGCGCGCACTACGGCGGGTTCGTCTCGCAACTTGGGCGGCATCAACGGACGAGACGCAATCTGGCGGATGGCTTCCTTGAGAAGGCTCACGGCCGACCACCAAGCGCGTCGATCAGCGCCTCGATCTCGCCGCGCATGTCTTCAGTTTGGCCCAGCAACTGCTCCAACCGTTCACGACTGTCGTTTTCCATGACAAAGCGAAGATCAATGCGCCTGTTGGCGGCCCATGCGTCCGGCGTGTCGTCGAAGTTTGCCGGTCGTGTCGACGAATATCCCGATACCGACAAGATTTCTTGGCCTTCTCGGTTGAAGTACGTACGCAATTCCTTGGCGCTGTTGACCAATTGCTGAAACGTCTCCGCGGCGCGCGCTGTCGAGAGACGCCAGTTTTCGAGATCTGGCCCGCTCTTGTCGGTGTGGCCTTCGATAAAGACCGTTTCGATAACCGGTCTATCGTCTTGCACGCAATTCCTCGTGCCATCAGCAACTCTACAGGCGACATAGTTCCTAAGCACGGCGCCCAAGACCTGCGCAATGGCCTCAACGTTGCGCTGCGCTTGGCCTTCCAGCGTCCAGGAACTTGTTCCGAAGAGCACTGCATTTTCGGTGATGCGTAACACGTCGCTTTTCGGACTGATCACCACCTCGATGTTTTTTGCGGCTAGTTGGTCACGAATCTCCGTTAGAAGCCTTCGCCTCACCTCCGACGCCTCATCCATCTTCTTGATGTGGCTCTCGACTTCTTGGCTCAAGATCTCGATCTTCTGGGCGGCGTCCCGTGCCTTATCCAGCGCGGAGGTTTGGTCATCCGTCTTCGTCCGGAAATCGAGAGCAAAAACCATCAGCATGATGATGAAGATGAAGAGCACGCCAACCATCATGTCGGTCATCGAGACGAAGTAGTTTTCGCCTTCTTCGGCGGCTGCGTGATGTTCTTCCTCAACGGCCATCATGGGGCAGACCTCACTCGGCTGCTTGCGGGAGGAGAACGATACGCAGGTTTTCCACTCCCTCACTCAAATCCTTGGTATTTTCGTCGATTCCTGACAGCAATCCATTTAGCTTGCCTATCGCGTCGGCAAAACCCTGATCGACCTGCTGCACTCTCTTGGCGATGATCTCTCCTTGATCCTGCGCAGCCCTCGCAAGGCCTTCGACGGCGCCGGCCAAGCTTTTGTCGACGTTTTCGAAGCGTTCGGCATAAGATGCCCAAGCTGATGCCAGATGATCGTGATGCTGAATCAGCGCGTCGGCCAAGGAGCGCGAGGCGGTCTGGCCCGCCTGCAGAGCAGCTACCGAGGAAGTAACGGCTTCTCCCATTTTGTCGGTCGCGCCCGCGATACGCTCGCCGGACTGGAGCAGCGGTGCGGAAGCCGTGCGAACATCCTGGGCGGTACGCTGGAAAGCGTCGGCCACGGCGCGAGATTGGTCGGTCGTCTCCCGCATTGCATTGCCTTGAGCGACAAGCGTGGTTTCGGTTCCACGCATTGCCACAGCGAAGCGCTCGATCTCTTCGCGGATGGTGGCAAGGGCTCCTCCAAGGCCATCGCGCAATGCCTTGGCGGCTTCTGCAGATGCACCGCCAATAGCTTCCGCTGCGCCTGCCTGAGCCGCCGCGACGCGCTCGCGCGTTTCCTCGAGCTGTTTCGACAAGCCATCCTGGAAGCCACCGAGCCCGTTGTTGAACGTCGATACCTGTGCTTCCAGCCGTTCGAATACTCTCCCCATTGCTTCTTCGAGCCGTGCCGATGCGCCGGATGCCGCTTGGCCAAGGCTCTCGTCGACCTTGCGGTTCGCCTGCTCCATCGTCTCTCGCAGCGCAGCAACGACCTCGACCATTGCGACACGGCTCTGTTCGGAACTTGAACCGAGCTTGTCACCGGCATCCGAGACGAGCCGATTGAGGTTCTCAGCTGCCTCCGACAGTCGTCGGCCGAAATCGGCGCCGCTGCCGTGGATTCCGCGCTGCGCCTCGACCAGCGCGCCTTGCATCGACTGGAGTGTGGAAGCCAATTCGCGCAGTTCAGTTCCGGCGCCCCCCTGCACGCTCTCGCTGAACCGAGTAACAAGTTCTGCGACGCCAGATTGGCTATTAGTGGAAAGCTTTCCAACAGCCTGATCGATGCTTGCCGTCACAGGCGCCATGGCACTCGCAAAGGCAGTCTGGATCTGCGGCGAGAGGTTTTCGCCCATGCGAGCGAAGAAGTCAGCGGAATTAATCTGTTTCAACTCCGTGAGTTGGCCCGCCAGCGTTTCGTTCATCTCCGCAGTAATGGCCTGAGGCGCGGTGTAACGAAGTTTTCGCTCCACCGCTTTGCAGAATTTGTCGAAAACCGATTCGATGACTGAAAGATTGAGCTTGAACCAGAAGGACAAGAAAATCGACGCGCCAAGACCCGCGATCGAAGTCGAGAATTTGAATGTTGCAACCTGGAGCAACTCGCGCGTCGCAACCTGCATGCCTTCTGCATCCACGCTGTTGACGGCAGTTGCAGCTTTGTTGAGTGCGAGCACCAAACCCACAAAAGTCAATAGCAAGCCTATGCCGACAAAATACCCAGGGATGCTGCCGACGAGCTTCAACCCGAGCAGATGCTCACGCGCGACCGACATGTTGACAAAGGCCTGGGGACGCACGGTATTGCGATACACGCCCCCCTCCTCCTTTGGCGGAACAAGGGTCTCATCGAACTCTTTCCAAGCGTGGCCTAAGAGTGGATGCTGTTCAAGCCGCTTGTGCATGGACGGATATGATGTGGCAAAGTCGACCATATCCTTCGTCTTCTGCACGCGGCGCCTTATGCCGAAGATAGAAAGCGAAATCAAAATCGTGTGCATGACAGTGAAAGCGATAGCCAAGGCCGCTGCGAACGCCACCAAACTGCTAGCTATGGCGAACGCGAAACCTTGAGTGCTCACGCCTCTCAGGTCTCTATTTCCCACTTCTATGAGGGTCGCCCAAATCAGATCGACATCCAACCAGGCGAATGTCGAGGCAAGCGTCCATAATACAGCCGCAACAATGACCCAAAAAAAGATAAAGCGGATGGTGCCGTTCCACAGCAGCTTCGATGCGAAAATAGACATTTGAATCCCCGAGCCCTTCGCCTGTCAATACACCCCTCTCTTTAGAAGTTCTAGCTTACCTTGCCATGCTGGGAGTGGAGACACGAAATTTGATCGCGTAGTGCAGGACCCTGGCCCCCTGGCTTTCTGGGCTGCAATTCACTGGCTCACTGGAATGTCTCTTTTTCGCTAATTCGGTAATTCGTGAGGGTCAGCAAAGGATTTCACTGCCTTCGTCAAACGGCTGCCTTCGATCCATTTGCCCATTTGGCAAACGACATATCGGAATAACCACCACCTCAAGGTTGATAAACGAATTTCATCCCGTACAAGATACGCAAGATTCGCTCTGGGGGGCGGCCATGACTAAACCTTTTTACGCGGAGCCGATCCTTAATTCTCCATACTTGCCGCCGACGCGGCATCATGCGCTGGGGGATGACGGTCAACCGTTGGAACATCCGCCGATCGAAGGGCGGAGACGATCGAAATATGTGACGCCGGTGCCAAAGGCGCGGCGCTCGAGGTCGGGTTCGGCGCACGGCCAGACCTCGCTCGGCTTCGATGCCGAGGAAACCAGCGAAAGCGGCTACAACCCCACTCCGATCATCAACGAGATCCGAGGCCACATCGAATCCTGGCGCGCACTGCCGAATCCCAACGACTGGGGCGTGACGCCGGTGACCCAGCGTCTGCTGCAGCATTGGCGGCATCACGAATTCTCCAACCAGCAGCCGTTCTTCTGTCAGACCGAGGCGGTCGAGACTGCGATCTGGCTGGCCGAGGTTGCGCGCGGGCGAAAGCAGTATGCGCACATCTTTCGCCACCTGCAGGAGGCCAATCGCGATGCAAACCCGGAACTCTTTCGCCTTGCCCTGAAGCTAGCGACGGGCGCCGGCAAGACGACTGTCATGGCCATGCTGATCGCCTGGCAGTCGATCAACGCAGCGCGGCAGCCGAACTCGTCGCTCTTCTCGCGAGGGTTTCTGCTGGTGGCGCCCGGCATCACCATCAAGGATCGGCTGCGCGTGCTGAATCCTTCAGACACGGACAATTACTACCGCACGCGCGAGCTGGTTCCGGCCGAACTGATGACCGATCTCGGCAAGGCCAAGATCGTTATCACCAACTACCACGCCTTCCAGCGCCGCAAGGCGCACGACCTCAATCCCGTCGGCGAACGGCTGATGCAGGGGCGCACCGGCCAGCCGATCGAGAAGCAGGAAAGCGAAGGCGAAATGCTCGCCCGCGCTTGCGGCGAGCTCCTTCACCTGAAGAATATCGTCGTCATCAACGACGAGGCCCACCATTGCTACCGCGAGCGGCCAGGCACGGACGAGGAGTCAGAGGCGAAGGGCGAGGAAAAGGAAGAGGCGAAGAAGAACAACGAGGCCGCGCGGCTTTGGATTTCCGGGCTGGAAGCGCTTAAGCGCAAGGTCGGCCTGCGCGCTGTCTACGACCTTTCGGCCACGCCGTTCTTCCTGCGCGGCTCGGGCTACGAGGAAGGCACGCTGTTTCCGTGGGTGGTGTCGGACTTCAGCCTCGTCGACGCGATCGAATGCGGCATCGTCAAACTGCCGCGCGTGCCGGTCTCGGACAACGCCGTTAACGCCGAGGCGCCAGTCTATCGCAATTTGTGGGACCATATCGGCAAAGCCATGCCGAAAAAGGGGGCGGGCAAGTCCGGCGAACTCGACCCCCTTTCGATCCCCGCCCAGCTCCAGACCGCGCTGATCTCCCTCTATAGCCACTACAAGACTGAATATGACGAATGGCAGCGCGCTGGAATTTCGGTGCCGCCGGTCTTCATCGTGGTCTGCAACAACACGGCAAGCTCCAAGCTGGTCTATGAATGGGTCTCTGGATGGCAACGCGAGCGCGAAGGCCAGATGCAAACCATCCATCATGGGCATCTTGAGCTGTTCAGCAATTACGACAAGAACACGGGCGAGCCACTGCCTCGCATGAACACTCTGCTCATCGATTCCCAGCAGATCGAATCCGGCGAGGCGCTGGATGCTAGTTTCCATGAAATGGCAGCGGGCGAAATCGAGCAGTTCCGGCGCGAGAAGCAGGAGCGCGAAGGAGCTGCCGCCGGAAACATTTCCGATAGCGAGCTTCTACGTGAGGTGATGAACACGGTCGGTCAGAAAGGGCGCCTCGGCGAGCAGATCCGCTGCGTCGTTTCCGTCTCCATGCTGACCGAAGGCTGGGACGCCAATACCGTCACGCACATTCTCGGCGTCCGCGCCTTCGGAACCCAGCTTCTGTGTGAGCAGGTGATCGGCCGCGGTCTGAGGCGCCAATCCTACGAACTCGGCGACAATACCGACCCTGCTGGAAACCGACTGTTCGATACCGAATACGCCGACATCCTGGGCATTCCCTTCGACTTCGCCACCGAACCGCAGAAGGTCACGAAGAACCCGCCCAAGCCCGTCACGCGCGTTGCCGCCGTTCGGGAGCGCGAGCGCCTCGCTATCCGCTTTCCCCGCGTCGCGGGTTACCGGACGGAGCTGCCGCCGGATCGCATCTCTGCAACGTTTACACCAGACTCGACATTGACGTTGACGCCGGAGTTGGTCGGCCCCTGCGAGACCCGCCTTGAAGGACTCGTTGGCGAAGGCCACGACATCTCGCCGGATGCGCTTGATGACATGCGGCCGAGCGAAGTGGGGATGCATCTGACCAAGCGGCTGGTGGAACGGTACTTTCGCGACGGCGACCAGGACCCGCCCTACCATCTGTTCAATCTCGTCCAGCCGATCACCCGGCGCTGGATTCAAAACCACCTGAAGACTTCCGGCGGCACCAAGATTGGCATGCTCACCTATGCCGAGATCGCCGAAAAAGCCGCAAGCCTCATCTATTCGGGCATCGTTCGCGAAGCGAGCGCCGACGGTGCGCCGGTCGTAAAGGCGATGCTCGACCCATACAATCCACACGGCTCGACCAATCATGTCGCCTTCAATACCACCAAGACGAATCTGTGGACGACTTCACCCTTGAAGAGCCACATCAACTACGTCGTCTGCGACTCTGACTGGGAGGCGGAGTTCGCCCGCGTCGTCGAGGGTCACCCTTCAACCCTCTCCTACGTCAAGAACCAGGCACTGGGCTTCGAAATTCCCTATCTCAACGGCTCCGTCACGCGCCGCTATCTGCCGGACTTCATTGTCCAGATCGATGACGGGCGCAGTGCGGACGACCCGCTCAACCTCGTCGTCGAAATCAAAGGGTTTCGCGGTCTGGATGCGCGGCTCAAGGCACAGACCATGGAAAATCTCTGGGTGCCGGGCGTGAACAATCTGAAGAATTTTGGACGATGGGCTTTCGCCGAATTCCGCGATGCGTTCGCGATCCAGGAAGAATACGGAAAGCTGATGGATAGCCTCATCGCCTCCAGCACAAACAGGAATCAATTAAGGGAGATCGCGTAAATCATGGCGGGGGCCGCATTCCAGACCAATCCTTATAATCTCCATAACCTCCTCCAGAGCTGTCACAGTGGGGCGCTTCAGCTCCCCGATTTTCAGCGAAGCTGGGTCTGGGACGAAGACCGCATAAAGAGCTTGATCGCCTCCGTATCGCGGGCATTTCCAGTCGGCGCCTTGATGACGCTTGAGACGGGCGGAGAGGTTGACTTCAAGCCACGTCCTGTCGAGGGAGCGCCCGATCAGGCCAAGAATGCTCAGCCCTCATCCCTGCTATTGGACGGGCAGCAACGGATGACGTCGCTTTATCAGGTCACAATTCGCAATTCGGTCGTGGAGACCGTGACACCGAAAAAGAAAAAAGTCCGGCGTTGGTTCTACATCGACATTCTGAAGGCTCTTGATCCAGCGGTCGACCGCGAGGACGCCATTATCGGCGTGCCGGAAGACAAAATCATTCGCGAGAACTTCGGCAAGGAAGTGGTTCTTGACCTTTCGTCCCGCCAGGCCGAGTTCGACAACCTGATGTATCCAGTTGCCATGGTGTTCCACTGGAACGAGTGGCAGATGCAGTTTATCGGACACAGCAACGCCAAAGGCGACTTTCAGGAGAAATGGCCGATCATCAACCGCTTTCACGACGAGATCGTCGCCAATTTCGCCAGCTATCAGGTTCCGGTTATCGCGCTGGGGAAGAACACCTCGAAAGAAGCCGTCTGCGTGGTCTTCGAAAAGGTGAACACTGGTGGGAAGCCGCTCGACGCTTTCGAACTCGTGACGGCCATGTATGCCGCAAGCGGCCACGAGCTTCGCAAGGATTGGTTTGGCGGCGATGGCACAAAGGGGCGACATCGGCTGTTCGCCGAAACCTTGCACCCAGCGGGTCACGAAACCGGCATCATCGCCAACGTCGCCAACACGGATTTCCTGCAGGCAATCTCGCTCTTCCACACGCGCGACCGCCGACGTGCCGCTGAGGCTGCGGGGAAGCATGGCAAGGAATTGCCGCCCGTCACCGGCAATAGACAGGCGCTGCTGAGCTTGCCACTCGAGTCCTACCAAAAATACGAGAAGCAGGTGGAGCGCGGTTTTCTGCAAGCGGCAAAATTCCTGCACATGCTCCATATCTACCGGATCTTCGACCTGCCCTATCAGTCGCAGATCGTGCCGCTCGCTGCGATCCTTGCCGATATCGGGGACGCGTGGGAGCACGAGGCCAATCGGGCCAAGCTGGTTCAGTGGTACTGGAGTGGCGTGTTCGGCGAGCTGTACGGCTCGGCCGTGGACACCCGCATCGCTCGGGATTTCACGGAAGTCCCGGCCTGGCTGAAAGGCGGCGATGCTCCCTCGACTATCAGCGAGACCATGTTCCGTTCGGATCGCCTCAAGACTATGCGCATGCGCCTGTCGGCGGCGTATAAGGGGGTCAACGCCTTGCTGATGAAAGAAAGGGCTCAGGATTTTCGGTCCGGCCAGGAATTCGACCACACCGTCTTCTTTGGCGAGAACGTCGACATCCACCACATCTTTCCGCAGGACTGGTGCCGCCGGCAGTCGATCAAGCCTGATGAATTCGACTCGATCATCAACAAGACGCCTCTTTCGTACAAGACCAACCGGATCATCGGTGGGGTCGCGCCGTCGCAATACCTGACGCGTCTCGAGGCTGGCAGCGAAACGAACCCTCGGATCGAGCCAGCGAAACTAGACGCCTATCTTGCCTCCCATCTGATCCAGCCGGCGCTCTTACGCGCCGACGACTTCAAAGGATTCATGGCCGAACGCCAGAGGCGCCTTCTCGCGTTGATCGAAACCGCAATGGGCAAGGAAGCCTACAAGGGCGACGTTCCCGAGGAAGGTGAGGACGACGAGCGTGACGATGACGGTGTCGAAGCCGAAATGACCATCGCGGCGGAGTGAACGGGCGATGATCTACAATGACCTCAAGACAGATGTGATCAAGCGCTTCTGGCTGCATATGTTCGGCCGTCACAAGGGCGAGATGCTGCATGGCAAGGCGCAGCCTGTCGGCGCGCGCTGGCACACCATGCCGGAACTGGGTCTGGCGATTAGCATCACCACCGGCATCGACTTTGTCCGCGTCTTCGTCCGGACGATGGAAGGCGGGAAAGCGTCGAAGCTGCGCGAGCGCCTGACACACTGGCAGGACGAACTGCTTCCAGCACTTGGCGCTCCTCTGAAAAGCCCAGGCGAGAGCGACAGGTTCTTCTCCATCAGGCTTGATCTCGACATGAACGACGAAGGCAATTGGGACGCCGCGGCCGATTTCCTGTGGGACACCTCGCAGCGCTATGAAAAGGCCCTGCGCGAAACTCTGGGTGGGACCGACGCATGACCGACCCCCGCGAGCCCCACTTCGTGGCACAGGAACGCACGCGTCAGGCGGCTTTCTTTGAAGCGTATCTTCCCGGCGAGGGCGGCTTTGAGGGGAGCGGCTATCGCCTTGCTCCTGCGAACCGCCTTTCGAACCTCAACCCTGCGATCCGCGACATTGCCGCCCGCTATTTCTCTGACAACGCCATCGCCTGGCATCAGCACGCCGCTCATGGGCTTTCCTCGCAAGTCTGCTGTCTGAACTTCCTGATGCCTCTCGCGACGCGCCCGGAATTGTTGGCGCGTCTGGTCCAGCAGGCCATCGGCGGCGAACTTCCGGAAATGCTGGAGGTCGAGAAAGGACCGGACGGCGAACCTTGGTTGGTCGGCTTCGAATGGATCGGCCGCAAGGATCACCTCAACGAATGGCCCCGAACTGGATCGCCGAAGCGCGGCGTCAATGTTACCAGCGCAGATGCCATTGTGCGCTTCCGACAGGCGGGCCGCGTCGAGACCTTGCTGATCGAGTGGAAGTACACTGAATCCTATGGCGCTCCGCCCGAACCAAAGCGCGAAGCGGAGCGTCTTCGCCGATACCAGAACATTGCCTTCGCGCCGTTCGGCCCGTTGCGCAGCAATGCCGACCTGAAACTTCCCGACCTGTTTTGGGAGCCGTTCTACCAGCTCTTTCGTCAGCAAATGCTGGCGTCACGTACGCAGGCAACGAAGGAAGACGGCGCGGAACGCGTCCGCGTGCTGCATATTGCGCCGGCCGGCAATCGGCGGCTTTCGCGTGTCACGTCGCCCGCGCTGCGAGCGCTCGGCGACAATGCCTTCACGGTCTACCGCACCTTGCTGGTCGATCCCGAAGACTTTTTTAGCCGCTCGACCGAAAAGCTATTCAGCCCGCTGATAGCCAATGTGCCCGCAGACGATTCCTGGGCGAACTATCTCAGCAAACGCTATGCCTTCCTGGCCGATACGGCCGCCCCTTCTCCAAGCGAAATGACCCCAGCATGAACACTATTTTCGACATCAGCCCCCGCACCGCCGCCGAATTCGACGACGATTCTTTCTGGAAGGTGCTGGAAGAACGGCACCCGGAGGAACGAGGCAGGCGGGCTGCAAAGTCAAAATTCTACTGGCAGCGCTCGCTGCCACAAGTCGATCTGGTCGTCACCATGTACGTCTCGCCGGACAAGGATCGCTGCGGGGTTTTCCTCGGCCGCAACGAGAAGCTTGGTGCGGTTGACGTCGCGGAGCGAGTGCGTCCGCATGCCGTTCGCCTTTCCGAGATGCTGAAACTCGATCCGGCGGTCAGTTCGGCGGAGTTTCCGTTCATGTCGGAATGGCAGGTCAACTGCTTCGCGGCCGACAATTGGCCAGCCATGAGCGACTGGCTTACCACGGAGGCATCGCGTTTCGAGCGCGCTTTGGTCGGGCTCGCCGTCTAAAAACGTTGACAAGCAAAGGGGGAATGCATGGCAAACTACAAGGACGGCGTGATCCGTGACGGGTCCTCTATCGGGCTGGGCAATGCTCTTGGAAACCTCAAGAACGGAATTATTCGAAATGGCTCCTCGCCCGGTTTGGGATCCGCCCTTGGCAACGTCAAGGATGGGGTTATTCGAACCGGTTCCTCCGTTGGGCTGGGATCAGCGATCGGGAATGTGAAAGCCGGTGTGGTTAGGGATGGTTCCAGCGCCGGATTGGGAAAAATTGTCGGGAAGGTCTCAGATTTCACCATCAAGGGGATCGAGCGTGAGCGCGACGACGAGATCGTTGCCGTCTATCACTTCCTCATAAAGAAATTTCTCTGACGATCCTGATTGGACTGCCCGATGGCAAAGACGCCGACGCAGAAGAATATCGACGCGCTGACCCATGACCAGGCGCGGCGGATCAACAATCCGACCGCCGAAATGGCCTCGCTGTTCGAGCAGCAGGAAGAGATCCTGGGCAGCGCGGATCATTCCATTTCGCTGCCGCGCGCGCGGCCGCTGGCCAACGGCGAAACCAGGCAACGCGACGGCGATCTCGACCCGCAGATCATCTGGAATGGCGTCAAGATCAGGATCACGAAGGACCAGATGCGTAAGCTCGCCGAGACCGGCGAGATCGAGATCGGCGACGCCCAACTCGTCTGGAAGGGCAAGGATTCGCAGGACTGGTCCGACCTCGTCGTCAATGCGCCACCGATCTATCGTCAGGAAGCGATCCACCCGAGGCACCTGATCGACGATCTCAGGCGCAGATCCGACAGGGCACGTGAAGAAAAGACCGACGCCCCAACCTTCTTTTCAGACTTCAACGGCATCACCGATCCGGAGGCGCGCGCCGAATTCTACCAGCATCCGCAGCACTGGACGAACCGCTTCATTCTCGGCGATTCTTTGCAGGTGATGGCGAGCCTTGCCGAGCGCGAGGCGATGCGCGGCAAGGTGCAGTGCATCTATTTCGACCCGCCATACGGGATAAAATTCAATTCCAACTGGCAAGTCTCGACGCTGTCGCGCGACGTGAAAGACGGCAAGGCGACCGACGTTTCGCGCGAGCCGGAACAGGTCAAAGCCTTTCGCGATACCTGGAAGGACGGCATCCACTCCTACCTCACCTATCTGCGCGACCGGGTGACGGTCGCGCGCGAGCTGCTGTCGGAAAGCGGCTCGGTCTTCGTCCAGATCGGCGACGAGAACGTGCATCGCGTGCGAGCGCTTATGGATGAGGTGTTTGGTGAGGAGAATTACCAAAGCACTATTTATTTCGTCACAACTGGAGGCCTCGCAACTGACGGGCTCAGCAGAGTCGGCGACTACGTCATTTGGTATGCGAAGAACAGCAGGCAAAAGAAGTTTAGACCCCTCTATCATAAGAAGCGTGGAGCCGACGAGGACGGTAGCGCCTACAAAAGCGTTGAAGTTGGGATCGGCAATCGAAGGCGGCTGTCGGCCATCGAAATCGCGAACTTGGACGCACTGCCTTCATCCGCCCGGATATTCAGAATTAGCGATCTATGCGGGCAAGGTGCTGCAAAGGTGCCTACGCCCTTTGATTTTCAAGGACGCACATATCACCCGACCAAAAGTAGCCACTGGAAGCCTAGGTATCCTGATGGGCTGCGGCGGGCCGCTCAAGCCGATCGGATATATGGAACGGACAATACACTCAACTACGTTCGCTTCTTGGATGATTACCCCGTTTCGCCCTATTCAAATTTTTGGGACGATACGGGGCATTCCGGTTTCGCCTACGACAAGTTGTATGTTGTGCAGACCGGCACCAAAGTAATCGAACGTTGCATCCTGATGACCACCGACCCAGGCGACCTGGTGCTCGACCCGACCTGCGGCTCCGGCACAACGGCGACGGTCGCCGAGCAATGGGGCCGGCGGTGGATCACCATCGACACGTCTCGCGTGGCGCTTGCGCTCGCCCGCACGCGGCTGATGTCGGCGCGCTATCCCTACTACCATCTTGCCGACAGCACGGAAGGCCGCGCGCAGGAGCAGAAGGTGTCCGGTAAGATCCGGCCGCAAGGAACGAACTCGGGCGACATCCGCCAGGGTTTCGTCTACGAGCGCGCGCCGCACATCACGCTGAAATCCATCGCCAACAATGCCGAGATCGATGTGATCTGGGAGAAGTGGCAGGCAGTTCTGGAGGCGCTGCGGACTGAGCTGAACGCGAAGCTGTCGACCGGGTTCGAAGAGTGGCAGATCCCGCGCGATCTCGACGGGTGGTTGGACACCAAAGAAGGCGCCGCCAAGGCCGCGCTAGTCAGCGCCCGCGTGCGCGAGTTGCACAAGTGCTGGTGGGAGGGCCGCATCGCCCGCCAAAAGGAAATTGACGCCTCGATCGCCAAGGCGGCAGATGTCGAGATGCTCTACGATCGTCCCTATGAGGACAAGTCGAAGGTGCGCGTCGCCGGACCGTTCACGGTCGAGAGCCTGTCGCCGCATCGCGTCGTCACCGCCCGTGACGACACGCTTTCCAGCGAAATCCGCGCCGGAGAAGGCGGCATGCAGCCCGACCCGAAAAATGTCCCGGGGGCCGATTTCGGCCAGATGGTGCTCGACCATCTGCGCAGCGCCGGCGTGCATCAACAGGAGAAGCGCGACACGATCCATTTCAATTCGGTCGAACCCTGGCCGGGCAATTTCCTTGCCGCGGAAGGCCGCTACAATGACGGTGATGGCCGAGAAAAACGCGCGGGAATCCTGATCGGTCCGGAATTCGGCACGCTGACGCGTAGCCAGATCACGGCCGCCGCCCGCGAGGCTTCCGATGCCCGCTTCGACGCGCTGATCGCCTGCGCCTTCAACTTCGAAGCCCAGGCGAGCGACCTGAACAGGCTCGGCCCGCTGGCCGTCCTGAAGGCGCGCATGAATCCCGACCTGCACATGGCTGAGGATTTGAAGAACACGGGCAAGGGCAACCTCTTCGTCGTATTCGGCGAGCCGGATGTCGACCTGATCGAGACGGCGCAGGGCGAATTGCAGGTGAAGGTCAACGGCATCGACATCTTCGATCCCTCGACCGGCGAAATCCGCTCCGACGACGTCAAGGGCATCGCCGCCTGGTTCATCGACACCGACTACAACGAAGAGAGCTTCTTCGTCCGCCACGCCTATTTCCTCGGCGCCAACGATCCCTACAAATCGCTGAAGACGGCACTGAAGGCCGAGATCGACGAGGAAGCCTGGCAAACACTCTATTCCGATATATCCCGGCCATTCCCGCGGCCGAGCACAGGAAGAATCGCGGTGAAGGTGATCAATCATTTTGGTGATGAAGTGCTGAAAGTGTTTGGGGTGTGAGGTGCGATGGAAGAGAGCGGACGCTTGATCCGAAATTACGGTCTCTTCTGGCGCAAGCACGAAGTGGACTGGAAGCAGCGACGGCACGGACGGCTTATTGGACTCGGCGTGCGCAAGATAAACGGCGGCCGTGTGGATTTCTCCCAGCAACGAGGCATCTACGCTCTCTACGATGACACCTTCCGGCTGATTTATGTGGGTCAGGCCGGCGGCAAGGACCGACGCCTCTATCCTCGGCTCCGCAAGCACGCGCATAGCGTTCTTTCTGAACGATGGACACGATTTTCATGGTTCGGAATCTGCGATGTCGATTGGGAGACCGCGGTTGATATTCGCGGCTTACGCGAGGTTCCCGATGAGATTCGGACCGATCGCGTCAACGTGCTCAATCATCTCGAAGCCATCCTCATCATGGCGGGCGAACCTATCAAAAACTTGAAGGGTGGCATCTTTGGCAAGGATGTTACGCACTTCCGACAAGTGCCGTTGAATCGCCAGCACCAAAAACCGGATGAAGAGGACTTTTCGGAGGAAGAAGAATAGTCTGCTCATTCATTGCTGAATTGCCATGGATTGCGGTCAAGGTGATCGGGGACGAAGTTCTGAAGGCGTTTGGGGTATAGGCGGGGGAATCATGGCGCTTTATTTGCTGAAGCCGGTAGTGTGGAATTCTAACGCCTATCTCCAACCCAGTGGAGCAAGAGTTCATTCCGGCTATCCCAAAGAAAATGGATATGGGCACGAGGAGTGGAATAACTCAAAACAATTAGAGTTCACCGAGGATGGCAAACGATGCAAAGCCTTCCACACGGAGGGCTTTGGGAATCAGCCTCTCGAGGCACATGATGGCCGAGTTTTTGTTTTCATGATTGCCGCGCATTCGGGGCGACAATTTCTCATTGCAGTCGCAGGAAATGCGACATCTCTTCTCGACGAGACGCAAAAAAAGCGACGCCTTTCAATAGTGAAGAGGCTCGGAATTGGCGACCAATTTCGTCAGGACGCCTGGTCGGTCGCGCGTGTGAGGAAGTTGTTCCGGGATGATGAAGACCGGTTCACGCGGCATTGGAAGGACGAAATCCACTGGGTGCCCAACTGGATATGCCCTGCAGAATCCTACGTGCCATTTGCGGAACCGCTCCAACTAGATCCCCAGTCAATTTCCGGAAAGAGTTCATTGGTCAGAATGTTCGGGTCTTATCAGGAGATCTCGCGCCAAACCGCACTTCGAATCCTTGACCTGTCGCCCACAAATTTGTCGGCTCAGCAGCTGAAACGGAACTGCACAGATGAGTCCGATATTCAAGAAGATCTCGCAGATCTAGACAAAACTGGACCCGCCGCTTCAACAACGAGAGCTGCGTTGATCGACGCCAGGCTTGGGCAAGGGAGATTCCGAAATGAAACGCTCGCCTTCTGGGATGGGAAGTGCGCCATCACTGGCTGCGGTGTAGGTGAAGTCATTCGCGCTTCGCATCTAAAGCCTTGGCGCGACTCGAGCAACAAGGAAAGGCTCGACCCGCGAAACGGACTGCCCCTCGTTGCACATCTCGACGCTTTGTTCGACCGAGGTTTGATCTCATTCGGCGAGGCCGGTGATTTACTGATATCGGGCCTAGTTTCGGATGACGAGCGATGCATACTGCATCTATCGGACGGTTTGCAGAAACCGCCGCATAGCGGGACTGCCCCATATTTAAAATGGCATCGCGACTATGTTTTTCGAGCGGGTTGAGATCGAAAGTTTGAGATGCTCCTAGGCGCGAAGCACAGCGACAAAGTTCGTATACGCGCGGAAGTATCCCGTACGCTCGTCATCACCGATCAGAGACGTTAGTCCATGGCCACCATTCTCGCCGACAGTTTCACGTCGTCCCTCGCCAAGCTCTCCAATGACGAGCAGAAGCAGGCGAAACTGACGGCGTTCGACCTGCAGGCGAATCCCGATCAGCCGGGTCTTCAGTTCCACCGGATCGACAAATCGAAGGATCCGAATTTCTGGTCGGTGCGGGTTTCCCGCGACATCCGCATCATCGTGCACAAGGCTGGCGGAAGCTTGATGCTCGCCTATGTCGGCCATCACGAAGACGCCTATTCCTGGGCGGAACGACGGCGCATCGAGACTCATCCGACGACTGGTGCGGTGCAGATCGTCGAGGTGCGAGAACTGGTCGAGCAGATCGCGCCGCCCTCAACGACCGCGTTTAAACAGGCCGACCTGCCCTTCGATGTCGCCCCTACAGAAGAAGAACCCGCTGCATCCGCCGCACCGATCTTCGAAAAACTGGCGCAGGACGAGCTGCTCTCCGTCGGCGTTCCAGCCGACTGGCTTTCCGACGTCGCCGTGGCTACCGAAGATTCCTTTTTCACGCTTGCTGCCCGCCTGCCACAGGAGGCGGCCGAGGCACTGCTCGAATACGCCGCGACTGGAATCTTGAAACCCGCAGCGGCACCCGTCGAAGACCCGATGGCGCATCCAGACACGATGCGCCGCTTCCGCGTTCTAGAAGGACTTGAGGAACTGCAGGCTGCCCTCGACGCGCCGTTTGAGAAATGGGCGGTTTTCCTGCACCCTCTCCAGCGCGGCGTCGTCGAGCGCGACTATTCCGGCCCAGCGCGCGTCGCCGGATCGGCCGGCACGGGCAAGACGGTCGTCGCGCTTCACCGGGTAATGCGGATTCTTCGCCTCGATGCAGATGCTCGCGTGCTCTTGACCACCTTCTCCGATCCGCTGGCAGCCGCACTCCAGCGTAAGCTGGCGGTGCTCTCCGGCGGTCGCGCCGAAATTGAGAACCGCGTCACTGTCGCCTCCTTCCGCAGGATCGCAGAGGAACTGTTTGCGCTCTCTACGGGGCGCAAGGCGCATATTGCAAGGCGCGATACGGTACGCGGGATGATCGAGAAAGCGGCGGACGATGCGGGCGTGCGGGAATTCTCCCTGCGGTTCCTGATCTCCGAATGGGAGAACGTGATCGACGCCTGGCGGATCGGCAGCGCCGATGCCTACGCCGAGGTGCCGCGCATGGGTCGCAAGAATCGCCTGGGTCAGAGGCAACGCGAGGTGCTGTGGCAGGTCTTCTTGCACGTTCACGATGCCCTCAGGCAGCAGGCGCTGTTCACGCCCGCTTCGCTGTTCGCCGCCGTGACAGAGACCTATTCCGAAAGAACCGAAAAACCCTTCACCCACATTGTCGTCGACGAGGCACAGGATCTCGGCGTGCCGGAACTACGCTTCCTCGCGGCTGTCGCACCCGACAGGCCTGACGCGCTCTTCTTTGCCGGCGACATAGGCCAGCGGATCTTCCAGCAGCCGTTTTCCTGGAAAGGACTGGGAATCGACGTGCGCGGCCGTTCATCCACTTTGAAGGTCAACTACCGCACATCGCAGCAGATCCGGGCGATGGCCGATCGGCTCATCCCGAAGACGATCCGCGATATCGACGGGCTCGAGGAAGACCGCCGGGGCACTGTATCCGTCTTCGAAGGGCTGGAGCCGACGGTCGAGATCGCCAATGATCAAGATGCTGAGCGAAAGGCGGCTACCGCCTTCATCCGCGAGGCGCTCGACGACGGCATGACTGCAGATCAGATCGCTATTTTCGTCCGTTCGGCCGCCGAGCTTCCGCGCGCTCGTGCCATCGCCGAAGCTGCAGCGTTGCCGTACCGGACGATCTCTTCCGGAAAACCTGGCGAAGACGCAGCGGCGCTGGTCGGGACCATGCACTTGGCCAAGGGGCTGGAGTTCCGGGCTGTGTTGGTCGTCGCCTGTGACGAGGGCGTTTTGCCGCTCGCGGCCCGGGTCGCGGACGTCGCCGACGAGTTCGAACTCGACGAAGTCATCGCGACGGAGCGGCAACTCCTCTATGTGGCCGCGACGCGGGCGCGGGATCGCCTGTTTGTGTCCGGTGTTGCGCCAGGGACCGAGTTTCTGGACGACATCTAGCCCCAAGTCCATCTACGATCCTACTGCTGAACCGGCAACTACAGATCCGCTTACGCCCAAGGAATGCAAATTCCGAACCGGCTATTCTGGATCCCCGGCGAACGCCAGCGCCTTCTCCAGCTTAGCGTCCTGCTTCATGGTTAGCCTGCGAGCGGTTAGATTTCTGTTTTCCGCAGAACGCTGTGCAGACCAGCGCAACAGACGACAGAAGGGTTCAGACGCCAAATCCGGTCTGCCTAGAGCAATCGCGTACAGAATTCGAGCAAGGACTCTGGCGTAGCGGCGAAACAATTCGTCCTCCAGGGAGACGATAGCCTCGAAACTGCCTGGGTCGCCCTGACGTGCGCATCGCCCGAAGAGCTGACGATCGATGCGGGCAGATTCGTGGAATTCCGTCAAAACGACATGTAATCCGCTACTTTGGACGATGCTCTGCGAGAGCCGAATGTCAGTTCCTCGACCGGCCATGTTTGTGGCTACGGTGATGCGCCCTGCTTCTCCAGCAGCCGCAATGACGGCGGCCTCCTCCGCGTCCTGACGGGCATTCAGTACAGTGTGGCAAAGTCCATGCGAACTGAGCAATGCACTGAGCTGCTCAGACGCTTCGACCGATCGAGTTCCAATAAGGACTGGTCTACCGAGCTTACTTAACTCGCGCACATGGTCGGCGACTTTGCGCCACTTTTCCTCTGCGGTCCGGCAGAGGTGTGATCCCAAGTTCTGTCGCCGGACCTGTCGATGCGTCGGAATTCTGACGACCTCAAGCCCATATACTTCCTGCAACTCCGTCGAGATCTCCGAAGCTGTCCCCGTCATCCCGGCCAGCCACAAATATCGCCTGAAGAACCGCTGATACGTAATTTGAGCAAGTGTTTCTCGGCGGCCCGTTGTCTTACAGCCCTCTTTCGTCTCTACAAGCTGGTGCAGGCCGCGTTCCCAGGATCGATCCGCCATGACCCGCCCGGTGTACTCGTCGACAATCTGTACTTTCCCCTCTGTCACAATGTAGTGGACATCCCGTTTGAAGAGGTGAAGGGCGGACAGGGCCTGCTCCACCAGTTCTAGGCGCACCCTTCGTGACGCCCAAAGCCCGCCCACGGGCGAGGCCTCAGCGACGGCGACCGTGGCCCGCCCCCGCTCGGTCAGCCGGACTGCCCTCTCGGTGCCCAACAACCGATAGTGCTCACCGGCCGTGAGATCTTTGGCCAGATCCAACGCTGCCTTGTAAATCTGGGTCGCAGTCGGATCGTCAGTCTCGCGCGAAATTATGAGGGGTGTCCTGGCTTCGTCCACCAACACGCTGTCGGCCTCATCGACAATTGCAAAATGCAAACCACGCAACAGGAGTTGGGAACCCTGCTGTCCGTCGCCGATCGTCTTGTCTAGCAAGACACGAGCACCACTTCGACGCCCGCGCAACGCGATCGTATCCCGCAGGTAGTCGAAGGTAAGCTCCTTGTTGGTGCAGTAGGTGACGTCGCATGCGTACGCAGCGCGACGAACCGACGGATCTTGCCCATGCAGCACCAGCCCTACGGTTAGTCCAAGGTTCTCATAGACGGGCCTGAGTTGATCAGCATCCCGCTGTGCAAGGTAGTCGTTCACTGTGACGACGTGGACTGGAACTCCAGCAAGCGCCGCTGTAGCCGCCGGCAAGAGCGCGGTGAGCGTCTTGCCTTCACCCGTTTCCATTTCCGCGAGTCGGCCTTTTAGAAGTGCAAACCCGCCGATAAGTTGCACCGGATGATAATGCATGCCGAGGAGACGCTGCGAGCATTCTCCTATCAGCGCAAATGAGCGAGCGACGACGCTTTCTGCTAGTCCTTCACGCGAGAGGGCCAGCTTGATCTCTTCAGCGGCTAAGCCAATGCTGTGGTCGGCGAGCGTTCGATACTCTTTCCCAAACCTTTCGACGTCTTCCAGAAATGTTCTGAAGCCGCTCAACGTCATACTTGGTCGGCGCTTCACCTTTGCCTGGACTCTGGTGAGAGCATCGTCGAGAGAGCTCGCGGACTCCCGCCGTCTTTCGGGAAACGGCACCATTCGGAGGTCAGCGATCCTCCAAGGCCTGATCGTGTCCTCACGCATGGAACTGGGACAGAAAGAGCTGCCGCAGTCGGCGCGCCATCTGCAGGCCAACCGGTTCCCATTCGTGCTCGAACCGAACATAGACGCGGCTCCCAAAAGCTGGTGGGAGAACGTCAGCGGAGGTCTTCAGATCGAATTGGAACCAGCGTCTTAGGGAGTTGAGACCCTCGGCGTCACGCGGATCAACGGCAATGGCGCCACCACCGCCTGATGTCAGAGCCTTACTCGGAAGCTTGTCGTAGGCGGCAGGCACTTCACGCAGAATTTCCGCCGGAAGCGCCGCGCCACTCTGTCCCGGCATGCGCACAGTGACCCGAAGCAATCGCTCTCGCACCAGATCGATATCATCCTGAGAGACCACAACGCGGATGATACTCGCCGCAGTTGGCGTTACATAACCGAGGACAGATCCCTGGCGGAAGAAGCGCTCAGGCATGTCCTGGCTCTGTTCAACGACAAGGACTCCTGCGGCGGTGCTGGTTGCCACAAGGTGGAGAAACCGATCCTGGGTCCTATCAAGTTCAGCCTGGGCCTCCTCCAGTTCCTTCCGTGTCACCTCGGCCTGCGAACGATCGGCAAAACGTTCCGCACGGAACTGAAGGTCAAGTTCCCTGACGCGGACCTTTAGGATTGAACGCTGCATCTCCAGAACCGGATCGACACTTTCGAACAGGGGCTGGCCCGGTTCGACTGGTGAGCCAGGTTGGCGCTTCAGTTCGCGTAGGAATCCATCAGCGCCGGCGCGGACGTAGGCTTCCTCCGGTAGCCAGATCACCCCTTGTGACATCGTCTGGTGCGGCGCCGGTACAGCAAAGAGGAGCGCTGTTCCAGCGAGCAAGGTGAGGGACGTGACTATGACTGCCCGCGCCCGATGACGGCGCAAACGAGGGCTGGCGATGACGTGCCACAACATCTTGGCGGCGGGCAGTGCTATACCCGAAACGATTCCCCACAGTGCCACAAGTACGCCAAGGATCAGGTAGTGCGTTGCGACAAACAGCGAAATGCCCAACAGGATGAGCATTCGATAGATGAATGACGCGGGCGCGAAAGCAAGCAACCAGATTCGTTCTCCCGGCCCGAGCGGAAGCGCGCGCTCCTTCTCGACACCGAAGGCATAACGCTCGACCAGGCGGCCCCAAAATTCGGATGAACGCTGTGCGAGATTGGGCATCTCGACAAGATCGGCCAGTACGAAGTAGCCGTCGAACTTGAGCAGCGGGTTTCCGTTCACCAGCACGGTCGAAACGCCGGCAACGAGCATCACGTCGAAGGCTATTGCCCGCACGACGCCGGTCTCCACAGTCAACCACACATAGAGCCCAATGGCCGCAAGTAGCGTTTCAACCAGGATTCCGGCCCCGGCCACAGCTGCACGCTGATACTTGCTGCGAAATCCGGCCGATGCCGAAGCATTCACATAGGGCACGGGAAAGAAAACCAGGAACATCAGCCCCATTTCATGGACTTCGCCACCGAAGGCCCGCGTCGTCAGACCGTGCCCCAGTTCATGCAGCACTTTGACGGCAGGATAGACGAGAGCAATCAAAAGCAGGCCTTGCGCCGCGAAGACCCGGTCCGAGATATTTTCCGTCAGAGTGTGTGAGTGAAGGCTCGCCAAGTACAGCGCAGGTGCAACAACGACAACCCACAGAACCAGGCCGGTCTTCCCAAAAAGCCCGCGGCAAAACGGCAGTGCTCCCTTTAGGAAGCGATCGGGATCAAAGAGTGGTAGAGTCAGGGAGAGCGGGCTCTTGAGATTGCGCTTCAACAGCGCCTGACTTTGCTTGGAGAACCGATCGAAAGCTTCTAGTGCGTCCGGCTGAGTGCAGTGGCGAATGAGATCCGCGCTATGAAGCTGCGTCAGCAGTCCAATGATCTCATCCTGGCTCGGCGCGCTGTCGCCGAACATATCCACCATACTGTTCCAGACGGCGTCGACGGTTTGCCGCCCGTCGAGATTGGCAATGAAATAGTATGCGACCGGCGTGAATCGGTGGGACTTGCCGCTGGCGGCGTCCTGAACAACGTACCAGGCGCTGCCGCGATAGCGATGACGATGGATGCGCGCGTGAAGCCGAAGCATCGGCTTCAGGCCGCAAACCCTATACCAGTTTGAGCTCAGGAACGGTTCAACCATCACGTGCTCCCAGGTCCGGCATTAGGGGATCCAAGCCCAGATAAGGAGCCTGGTACGTTCGATCAGGTTCCGTCCCAACACCCAAAGGAGCCGGCGCTCGCCAATTTGGATCTTACCGATGCCCTCCATACCCGGCCGGAGAGGAAGGTCGTTGGAGAGCAGGTCCGCTTCAACACGAAAGAAGTTGCGACCGTCCTCGGCGGTCGCCACTGAAGTCAGCCGGGCGATACGGAATGGGACTGTCTGGCCGGCAGCCCCAGTGAGGGCGAGGGTACCCTTTTGTCCAATGGCAATGTGCCGGATGTCCTCCTCGTCGACATGCAACACGACCCGATACGAACTCAACGGCGCGACCTCGAACAAGACCTTGCCTTGCTGCACAGGTGCGCCGAGCATCTGACTTAGATCCCCGGAGACAACGAAGCCGTCGACCGCGGCAACAATCCTGCTGCGCGCCAGTTTGTCCCTGGCGAGGCTCGCTTGGGCCTCTGCCTGATCAATCTGCGCCTGCAGCACCTGCATATTTAGCCTGTCATGCTTCGCCTGCGCGTCTCTATGTTTCTGCTGGAGTTTGCGAACTTCCATCTCCCACCGCGTGCTCTCCAGCACGAGATCGCGATCGTCGAGGGAAGCAAGAACGTCACCTTGGTGTACGATGTCGCCAGGTCGCACATTTGCCCGGGCGATGAACCCGTCAAAGGGCGCTACGGCGGCTCGCTGTATCGAGCCCTCCAGTACGGATTTGGCTGATACCCGAAATTCCGTGTTGGCAAACGCGAGAAACCCGAACAAAGCGAGCGCCGACAGGACTGCGAGCTTGAGCGCGGGTCGGCGCGGTCCGAAGATCGCCGTAACGGTCGACCGAGCGTTTGTGGCAACTCTGCCAGCGATCCAGCGCTCGGACCCTCGCTGTAGTTCCAGCACAGGGCCTGCAAGGGTTCCAAGGAGTTGGAGGGTCTGGACCGCCTCGGGGTCAAAAGGATCGCTGGCCTGACGCTCCAGCGTCATCACGCCGATCGGTCCGTTGGCGGCTGAGAGCAGCACCGACAGAACGCTCCTGATCCGACCCGAGCAGGCAAGCTCCTTGTGAGCTACCGTGATCCGGCGTTCGGTTCCGGCCACCACGGGATAGGAGACTGGTTGTCTCTGATCGAACGCCTCGTCCATGGCGTTTTCCAGCGTATCGACCAACTGCGACTTCCGTTGAAACCAAGCCGAATGCGACATCGCCCGCATCCGGATTCCGCGCCGCTCGTGGAACCCGAGTGAAACGCGCTCGCAACCGAAGCGCGCCGCAACCTCGTTCGTCAGAGCCAGCGCCGCGGTCTGGAGCCTGGAATGTTCCTCGACGACTGCAAGCATGTGGAGGGTAGCATTTGCGCGAGCGAGCAGCCCTATCTCGCCTGTGGCCCGCTGCCGCAGCAACGCCGCTTCGAGCCATCCGGTCCCCCATTGCAACTGCCGGAAAACGGTCTTGAGATCGAATCCCGCATGGGAGACAACGTCAAGCACGACGACGCCTACCGCGTTTCCCTGCACGTCGATTGGAAATGCGACATGCACACGCGCGGTAGGCCCCGTAATTGCCGGGATTGATCGTACGACACCACGGCGTTCTCGGATTGCCTGCTCTGCTCCAGGGCTCAGGTACGAGACATCCTTTTCGGCGTCCGGCCAAATGGCGGCGGGCCGGTACGAACCTTCTGGGCTCTGAAGCAGAAGCAGGCCAGCCCCCGTTTGCTGGATCTGGCTGCACTGGAGAGCCAGCCAACAAGTGCAAAACGTTGCCAGGTTGTCGGCTGTCGCGAGGGATGCCCAAAGCGCGGCATCTTCCGCCGCCGATACTTTGCCAGAATCCGCGGTGCGGTCTCTCGTCGCGTCCTTTTCGGATTGATCAAGGGTCTCCATCGATCACCTCGAGATCCGTGCACCCTCTGGCCTAGTCGATTTCATAACGCCGGCCAAAACTCTGTCCTGTTCCAAGCATTCGCGCTTTTCCATCTGCGCCCGTCGCGCGCGCTAATCCCGCATCGTGCCGCTGGGTTGCAACGCGTGTGCGAAACCTGATCGTGCAACGCACGCCTGCCGGCACCCTCCCGTCAGGGTTGTCGAGTGTAAGCCTCACGCCGAAAGTTGCGCTGGGGGCATCGATGAACCGGTCGACCACCGACACCTTGGCGGTAAGACTGCCTCCGACGGGACCTTCCGGAAAAGAAACTTCGGCAAGATCGCCGATCTGGATCCGCCCGTAGCGTCCAAGCGGCAGATACGCCTCCACAAACAGCGGATCGGTCTGAAGGATAGTCAGCACATGAGCCTGGTCGTGAAGGTACGCTCCTGCCGAGAGAGCGCGCTCTATGACAACACCGTTGTAAGGGCTGCGTATCATACGCTGCTCCAACAGCGCCTCTGAACGCCTCAACTCGAGCTGCGCCATGCGGAGGCTGAGTTCGGCCTCGCGCAGTTCCTGCTCCGCTTGTTTCAGGTCGGAGTCGCTTTCGTCGCGGCTCGCCTCGGACGCTGCCTTCACCTCGGCGAGCCTCGTTATCCGCTTGGACTTCTTCGTGAGGTATTCCAGTCGAGATCTTTTGGAGAGCACCTCATGGTCGTTTTCTGCCCGAGCGCGGGCCACCTCGAGCGAAGCTCGTTCGACACCCGAGTCGAGCTCGGCCACGATTTGACCTGCTGTAACGGCGTCGCCACGATCGGCAAGCACGTCTTTCACGAGCCCTGAAACGGACGCGCCGAGCTCGACCCTCGCGCTGGGCTCAATCAGACAATCGGCATCGAAGGCAGCTGGGCTCTCTTGTGCAAGAGTGGGCTTCGAAGGAACGGCGAAGGCAAGCGCCGCAAAGGCGCCTATCACCAAGGCGCGAAGAGATGGGTGCGATAATCGCAGCCTAGCGCAGTTCGCCATGACGATTTTCGTGCTCCTGGATGAGCTTCGTGATGAGCTCCTGCAAGCGCTTCGGCGCGAATGGACTCAGAATAATGCGGTGGTGCAACTCGATCTCAAGATCTCGCTGCTGAAGATCCCAATTCTGGTTGATGCCAAAATTGAGGACCACCTCTTCTCGCGTGCTGGTGGCGTTGCAGACATTGCAATAGGTGCTTTTCAAGTTCGCCGTGTTCAAACGTACAGGAGGCTGCGTCTTGCCCGCTGTAGTCGTTTCTGAGCCGTTCTCTGGCTTGCCACTCGCCATCCCGTCACCCCTTCTCCCTACCTGCAATCTTTCGTTCTTCGCCGAAGTCTGCCAAGCCAGTCCCAATGCTGGCTCGCCACGCTCGGCTAATTTCTTTTGCCCGGCCCTGTGGATGCCGAAACCCGGATGCCGGCGTTCGGGTTCTGAGCCGCAAGTGCCTGCGCGACGAATGGGAACTTCCATGCCACCTGATCCGTCGACAGCGACCACTTGTCGTTTGCGAATGCCGTTATCGGCATCGTCAGATCGAGAGCGAAATCGCGATCGCCCGGCGAGGCTCGTCTCACAGCGCCGGCAAATTGCCAGTCCGGAACTTCCGACTGTGAAGCCTCAGTTCTCTCCTCCGGAGCGCGGGCAAGAGGGGCCGAGTTTTTGTTGATCGCAAGCGTGGGTTCTACTGCCTCTCCGAGCGTCACCTGCGCCTGAGATGTCGTCGTGTTGGCTGAAGTCGGGGTCGGGCTAAGAGGCAAAGCGCCTAGTGCTGAGAACTCGCTCTGCAGCCCGGACCCAGTGCTATGGAACTGAACCTGGATGCCAGCGGGAATCGATGGGATCTCCGCTTGGTCGCGACCCGCTATCTCCGACTGCAGAATGTTGGCGTCCTGGTTGGTCACCGCCCCGCTGAGGTCGAAATCCGCAATCGAGACCGGATCGATCAAGGACCAGGCCGAGAAGCCCTGCCCAGGATTTGCGGCCGCGCCGGAGATCAGCTTCACATCGGCCTTGGTGTATGCCGCATCTCTGTTTGCGTCGCCGATATAGCCCACAACCTGTAGGGCATCGTCGCTGGTCGTTGTTGTCGCCTTGCCGTTTACGCTTGCAACCGCAACATGCAGGACCTGGGTATCTCCATAGATCGCTGTGCTGGGCACCGACGCAATGAGGGAGACGATGTTCAGGGTGCCGCTTCGCAGCGCGCTACTGCTGGAAACGGTCACGGTGGCCTGCTTCGTCCCATCAGGCTTCAGGGTGCTGCCAAATGTGAGTTTCGTGCCTTTGGGAAGGTCGGCTCCGGCCGTTGCTCCAGTTATGGTGAGCATGGTCGGATCATAGTCCACAGTGAACACCAGCGACTTGACGCCACCGAGGCTGCTGAAACTCACAGGCAGTCCCTTCGCGCGGGCGGGAACATCCACTTTCTGGCCCGGACCGCGCATGAAGTCGAACAGGCTGATAACGCCGTTTCCTACGCTCTTGACGTCGAACGTAGCGATGAAATCGTCGCCAGGCGTTCCATCGCGATTACCATCCAGATCGTCGCGGCTGTCATGCAGGGCGTTCTCACTGCTTCGCAGCATGACTCGATAGTGGTCGAACGGAAGGATGCCACCGACATTGAGATCGGGTAGCTGTGCTGTAACCGGATCCTTAGCCGTGGGCTCCTGGCTGTGCTTTAACATCGATTCTGGGCTGGCGTTCTGGCTACCATATTGCCGGATTGCCCCCGTCCGCAGGAAGGTGAAGCCAGCGAGGTCATTGTCGATGACGATCGAGCCGTCGATGCGACCGACCCCCTGCCCGATCAGCATGACGTCGGTGGGACCGCGTGCGTTTCCCTCGCCTGGATAGATATTGAACGTCGACGGGTCGAAGGCGTGATTGAAGCGTACCCGGAAGCCTGTCGCCGTCGGCGTGAAGCTTTGCACCACCAACCAGTCAGTGTCGACCACAACAGTGGTGCCGGAGGAAGCGCTGAACGTGCCGTCCTCGTTCGTGGCGCTGGCGAGGATGGTGAAGTCGCCGCGCGCGTCATAGACATGCGTTGCGGTCGTGGCGCTTCCGGCTAGGGAATCGATCACCCCATCGCCCCAGTCGACCCTCCAGAGGGTGATTGTGTCATCACCAGGATCAGTCGCCCCAAGCGTGATAACGTAGGGGTCACCCACGATAGCATGTGCTGGACCGATGACCGTGATTGTCGGCGCAACATCAGCAACGTGGATCGCAAAGCCCTGCTCACTAGTTGCGCCCTGCGCATCCGTGACGCGCAGGGTCACATTGTTCGTGGCATCACCGTCGAGCGCCGTCCACCTGAACGCACCGGTGTCTGGGTCGATTGTCGCGCCGGCCGGGGCAGTGACAAGCGAGAAGACGAGCTTGTCGCCTCTGTCCGGATCACGCGCGACTGGCACGAAGGCGACCGTCTCTCCCTCTTTCGGCGAGAGGTCAGGCAACGCGGCGAGCGTCGGCCCGTCATTGAGACCTGCTATCGCGATGGTCACGCGAGCCGTGGACAGCGCGCCAGAGCCATCCTTTACCGTGTAAGTGAAGCTGTCGCTGGCCGTTTCGCCCGCCGCAAGCGCCGCAAACCCGCCGCTCGGATCGTAGTCGTAGCTGCCGTCGGCCCTTACGGTCAGACGGGCCCCCGAAATCAGAACGATCGTCTGTCCGATCGCCTGCTCGGACCCGTTCACCGCGACGATAGTGAACGTGTCGCCACTGTCCGGATCGGTATCGTTGGCGAGAATGCCCTCTGCTGCCAAGATACCCAGTGCAGTGTTCTGGTCAGTCGCCGCTGCGTCGTCGAGCGCCTTTGGCGCGTCGTTCTGTCCGGTGATCGCCACGGTCACGGTTGCGGTCGAGGTTACGCCTGCAGTATCGCGCACCGTATAGGTGAAGACGTCCTGGGCCTTTGCGCCCACGGCGAGATGATCGAAGGCGCCGTTCGGGTCGTACGTGAATGTTCCGTCGGCATTGGGGACGACGCTGCCGACGGTCCCGGTGGTGTCGAGGCTGATGCTGTGGGTGTCGCCCTGGTCGACATCCGAGAAGAGCGGCGCCAGCAGCACTGCCGGGCCGTCCTCCATGGCATCGCCGGCTACATCCTGCGCCACCGGCGCATCGTTCACCGGCGTGACTGCCAGGTTGAAGGTGTCGGAGGCCGACAGTTCGCCGTCGCTCGCTGTAACCTTGAGGCCAAGGACCCCGTTGAAGTTCAGCGGCGGCGTGCCCGAGAAGGTCAGCGTCGAGGCATCGAAGGAGAGCCAGCCTGGCAGCGGCTCACCGGTGGCGAGCGTCGCTGAAAGGGTAAGAGCATCGCCGTCCGGATCCTCGAAGACGAGCGCAGGAAGCGTGAAGGTCCACGGTGCATCCTCAGGCGAGGCCTGGTCCGCGATTTCCGCTGCCAGTACCGGCGCGTTGTTGTCGGGCACCACTTCGATGCGGACGGTCGCGATGTTGCTGGTAAGAACTCCGTCGCTTGCCTGGTAAGTGAAGCTGTCGGCGCCGATGAAATTGGCTTTCGGTGCATAGGTGAAGCTGCCGTCCGGATTGAGCGTCAGCGTGCCGTTGGTCGGGCCGGCGACGAGAACCGGCGTCAGGCTATCGCCGTCGACATCGGTGTCGTTAGCAAGGACCAACACTACCAGGCTGCCGTCCTCGGCAACGTATGCGATGTCATCGGCGGCCATAGGTGCATCGTTCACCGGCGTGACTGTCAGCGTGACGGTCGCGATATTGCTCTCGGCAGTGCCGTCGGACGCCTTGTAGGTGAAGCTGTCGATGCCGAAGAAATTGGCGTTCGGTGCATAAGTGAAGCTGCCGTCTGGATTGAGCGTCAGCGTGCCGTTGGCTGGTCCAGTGACCAGGACCGGGGTCAGGCCGTCACCGTCGACATCGCTGTCGTTGCCAAGCACTGGCACGACAATCGTCCCATCCTCGGCAACGCTTGCGATGTCATCAGCGGCGCCAGGTGCATCGTTTACCGGCGTCACTGTCAGCGTGACTGTCGCGACGTTGCTTTGTGCGAAGCCATCGCTGACCCGGTAGGTGAAGCTGTCGGCACCGAAGAAATTCAGCTTCGGAGCGTAGGTGAAGCTGCCGCCGGGGTTCAGGGTCACGGTGCCGTTTGCCGGTTCCGTCACGACCGATGGCGTCAGGGTATCGCCGTCTTCGTCGGTATCGTTGGCGAGAACGGCAATCACAACGCTGCCGTCTTCGGCGACCGTCGCTTCATCGTCGGACGCGATCGGTGCATGGTTCCCCGGCTGACCTTCGGTGACGAACTCGACGTCGTCGATGATGACCTGGCTGCCGAGCGCACCAAAGCCGAGCAGGTCGAAATAGAGCTTCAGCGGCGTATCGGCCGCAATTCCGGTGAGGTCGAATTCCACCGTGACCGGAGCGTCAGGGGGCAGCTTTCCATTCTGGTCGAGGCCGGTGAGTCTGATCCGCGAAGAGGCGAAGACGGTGCCGTCGGACTGGATATTGAGCGCCGCGTCGGTCTTGGAGAGCCCGTCTGCTGCGATCGGTTTTCCGTCCGACCCGATAAGCGCGAACTCAAAAGCATCGCCGGGGCTCCGCGAGTTGTCACCGAAGTGGGCGCCCTTTAGTTTGAAGCGCAGCGCCAGCGCGTTTTGCGGAATACTGAACTCCTGGGTGGCCCGTGCACCGACCCTGTCGGCCTCGTTCAAGGTGAGGACACCGGATCCGATCCCGGCACCTCCCGTAACAATCCAGCCGGCACCCGAAGTGTCCGGGTCAGAAACGCCAAACGACCCGTTGATGATGCCGGCCTGCGGCGTGCCTGCCGGACCGGCCAGATCAGCGAAAAGCGCGCTCAGGTGATACTCGGCCTCGATCGCGTTCGTGATATTTTCTGGCGCTGCCGCGAGCGCGGCTTTCAGGGCCTCGATGTCGGCGGCCGAAGGTAGGCGCCGCACGCCGACGGGGAGCGTGGCGGCCATCAGATCGTTTGGATCAGAGGAATGGGAGAGTCCTAGGACATGGCCGATTTCGTGCAGGGCGACGGTCAGCAGGTCGATGTGGCTGGCAGCATCCGAGTCAGGTTTAGCCAAGAAAACATAGGGATTGGCTGTAGGCACAAACTCGCTGTTGTCAGATTGCGTCCCATCGACAAACCAGCCGAGCCCCGCCGCGTCATCGTCAAAAGTAACAGAGGAGCCTTCAGTTTGGGCAAGCCGGCCGGGCAGTAGGTTAGAAATGGACCACTGATCTATGTTTGGAACGTCGCGCGCGTACTCGCCCCACCCGGCGCCTACAAGCACGCTGATTTCGGAGCTAAACCGGTTGAACGACTGCTGCCCACCATCATTGGCGTACGATTGCGATGCCTGCGGTTCGGTGGACAGCGATACCGTAGCCCCCAGGGGTGGCAGAGGGTCCAGTTTCTGTGGCCCTCGAAACACTATATGGAAATGACTTGCATGCCCTTTAGCATGACTATGTGCAATCCCAAGATCATCCAAAACCTGATCTATCCACGGATAATATGTTTTCCCATCATCACCTATCAAGACACGAAGAAAGGTATCTTTATATAGGGCTGAAGACGCTCCTAATTCAGTAAACTTTCCAGTAGTACCGTATATTGCAGCGATTTTACTTATAACATCCTTTTCTGAACCATTTAACGGTGAACTAATCCCCAAATAAAACGATAATACGTTAGCAAAAAGGTTCGGGTCATTGCCCTTATTGCTGAGTTCCGCGTCAGAAAACTGATATCGTCTGGTGTTGATTTTTTCTGGCAGCACCGTCGACTGATTATTGAGTTTGCCCGAACCCGTATAGGGAATGCGAACGTCCGCAGCCAGGCCCGCCTTGTGAGTCGCGTGAACCTCATCGTTGCTTGACGCGAACGTGTCGGAGTAGGCGTTACTCGCACCTGTCATAACTATCGGCGAAATACCGACAGCAGAGTGCAAAATAGCCGCAACCCAACTCGTCGCAAACCGTTCTGGCTGATTGAGCGGATTTGTAAACGTCACGTTGTTGCCATCATTTACTCTGTAAACCTTGAACGCTGATCCATTTTGTACGGAATATTCGTACAAATCGACCCATCTAGGTGCATTCTGCGCGTTTAGCCAATCTATCGCTCTGACTTTTCCTTCCACCGCCCTGCTAATGATACCGTCGACATTCGACTTCTCCGTGGAATATTGACCAGACAATGCAAGCGAATTGTAGTTAAGGAACGGCGACATCGTCCTTTCAGAAACGGTAACCTTCTCTATCTGACCGAACGGAGTCGTCACGACGCTAGGTTGAGAAATCGTCGGAGTCTGAAGAGAGGCTTGGAACAGACGAATTGCCTCTACCTCTAGAGCATCCGCAAGGAAGCCAATCGGCTTAACTTCCACTCCGTTGTCTGAAATTACTCCGTCCACCTCGAGATCGGTGAAGGTATCCTTAAATCGTACCTTGTTACCCTCCAGTGTGTAGGAATCGCCGCCCCACCCTGGGAAGCCAAGAAATTTTAGGCGCTGCGATACTCGAATCACGTCCAACGGATTGTTGTCAGCGGTTTGGACATCGCCCACGGAGCCAGCAATTCCAAACCGCGACATTCCGGTCTGAACTTTGATCGCAATCTCGTAGGTCTCAGGGGTCTGGCTCCCGGTGAAGAACACCTTTACAAATATGCGATCCGAAACATCTGCGATGCGGTCCCATTTTCCGCTTCGGATCATGGCAAGCTGATGATCAGTAATTGTTGGACGGTAGTAGATGATCCCCGTCTTGGAAAATTTTCCACCGGAGTCGACGAATTGACTTTGCCACTCTTGCCTTGTCAATTCGTCGTTGATCAAAGTGAGCGCCGAAAGTGGATTAACCCTCATGGATCCGAAGGTATCTTGTCGAATGGCGGCTACGTTGGAATCGTCTGATGAGAACTCAAAGCTCGCTATCTGCTTAGTTGCATGAGACGAAATAATCGTACGGAGATCTAGCTCGGTAATATCGCCTAGAAGTACTGGGCCATCTAAAACTATTTCTTTCTGCCCCTTCGCTCCAACCGCCATTCCTACGAGCGAACCCGCTCTGACCACCGGCCCTAGACCTAGGGCGTTCACAGTCTGTGCCAAATGCGGTTGTTCAGCCTGGAGAGGTTGCAACGGGCTATTCTGTCCCGCCAGCACGTCTAGCGGAGTGAACGCGCGTTCTCCTTCGGTTCCCCCTTCGGCAGCAGAAATCAGCCTTTCGACGTCGTACTCATAGGTTTGTCCGATCCCTCGTAGTTCCACGAACAGCGTCTTCCCATCCGCTGAAAGCGCCAGCGTGTTAGCGAAGCCGTCCTCGATCGCCTCGGTGGCGCCGAGGTAGACTGGATTCGGCCCGAATGGATCCTTGATCAACCCAATCTTGGATCCTGCTATGCGGGTGCTCTGCGTGCCTGGCACGTAGAACGCTCCCGATCCGGGCGACAGACCACCGAACGGATCGAGGTTCGCGTCTGTGCCCGGGTCAATTGTTCCAGACGTGCTCGTGCTCTGGTCGAGCGCCTGGATGGGCAAATGCCAGTCGCTGACAAAAGCGTAGGCGCCGTCGTTGGTGATCGCAATCCCGCGCGCATTGCGGATCATCAAATCCCAATGCTGCGTGGTCGTGCCGAGCTTCAGGCTGACCACTGAGTTATTGATCGTCGCCTTGAAGTTGAGGGGATCGTCGTTCGTGACGTAGATCGTGCCGAAGCCGCGATTGATGTCTAGGAAATTCGTGAAGGCCATACGGTTTGGATCACCGGCCGCCACGATGGTGTTTGGCTGGGTACCGGCGTCGAGTTCGCCGATGACCTGATTCCACCTGCGTGGGTTCGCGGCGCCCGAACCGAAAGGCTCATCGAACGGATCGACGTTGATGACTGCTATGTGACCTGGCGTGCGCTCGCCGGTGAAATACCCGCCGTAGGTCGTTGTCTGCGGCTCCGCGACATAGAGGCGCGTCCCGTCCGAGTTGACGGCCATGCCCAGCACGCCCCTGGTCGCCTTGGGCAAGTCTATCGTCGACACAACCTTGTCGAAGGTCTTCGAGGTCGGGTTGACGTCGATGACATAGAGCTTGTTCGATACGCCTCCGGCGTACAGGTAGAAGCCGTTGACGGCGATCGAGGTAACGATCGGCAGGGCTCCGTGATCGACGGGCTTTCCGTCGGCATCAAACGATATGATGCGAGTCAGGCCGTCGATCTTGGATGTAGTCGGATCCAAATCAACTTCGTGGAGACCTACCGTATCGATCACGGCAACGCCTCCGCTCCAAAGCGCCACATACGCTCGGGTTCCGTCCTCGGTCAGTGCGACCGGGTTCGGCGCGGCGGTCGTCAGAGCGCCCGGCAAGTCGATGCGTTTTACGATCTCTTGTTTTTGGGTGTCATAGACAACGAACTGGGCGTTTCCGTCGTTGGGATCAATCGAATAGACCCTGTTCTGTGCGGTCTCCGCAAAACTTGAGCCGCTCTCCAGTTCGATCGGCGTCGACCGGTCGACGCCTGCGGCATCGAACTCATAGCCCGGTACCTTGCGGACGAGCGAGATGTCGGCAAGGCCGAGGATGATGCCTGCCGGCACGTCGGCCATAGCTGTTCCACCCGAAATCGTTGCCAGCACGTCGACTGGGGCCGCGTCACCCATCACATACCGGACATAGAGTTGGCCCGGCCCATCGAGATTGGTTGCCGTCACGATGACCTTGTCATCGGCAAACATCACTGGCGCCAATCCCATGACAGGTGTTTGCGCATCGCCGAGAGGAGCCGGCGGCGTCACCGTAAGCGTGGCGGTGTTGCCCCCCGCAACCGCGACGAACTCTGCGGTGCCGGTGCTGATCGCGCCGTCCGAATAGGTCAGGATATCCACCGGAATAGCCGCGCCGGGATCGACGGGCATGGTGAGGGGAACATCTCCCAGCAGCCTCATTCCGTAGGAGACGCCACCGTCGTTTATGATCCCAAAGGAGGCCGCATCGGACGTCGATGTCAGAGAGACATAGGTGTTCTGCGATCCGGCAACGACAATATACGTGCCGCCAAGCACCAACCCGGGATAAGGTGGAGAATTCGTGCGGATGAACCCGTCATCGCCGACGGTACCGAACTCGGCGAGCAGCCACAGCGTCCTCGTGCTCCCGTCCGGAAGCGGCAGCTCTGCCTTGCGGAAGAAATAGACGATCTCGCCCGCCTGGGCGCCGGCCGGCGCCTGCACGGCGATCTGGGCCGGCTCGTCAAGGGTCGCACCGCCGAGATCGAGATTGAAGCTTGCGAGAAGGTCGAATGCCGGTGGCACCGGCAGTGGAAGATCGGCCTCGGCAACCGCATTGATCGCGACGGTTTCTGCTTCGGACAGTACACCGGGACCGATGGTGACGAAACTTCCACCTGATCCCGCAACGACACCGCCTTCAGGACCAAGTGCGGTCGGCCCGCTGCTGGGCTGCTGGACGAGCACCGGGATGTCCGTTTGCCCGCCGGCATTGATGATGCTGACCGTCGCAACACCCTCGAGTTGACTGTGCACAAGCCCGTTCGCGTCGACCTGAACGACCGAGGTATTGCTCGTGAAGTACAGGGTTCCGTCCTCTGATCGCGTGATCTCAAGGCCGTCACCATCCCAGACCAGCAATTGCCGCACCCCGGTGCCTGGCATGAAGGCAAGCGAACCGGGGTAGGTAAGGATCGACGGAACCGCCTGACCCTCGTCCTCACCCAGCGTCGGGTCGAAAATATTTGCCGCCCGAACGGCCGAGATGCCATGGCTCGCCGCTGCTATTACCGTCCAACCGGCGGAGACGCCGACCACGTTTCCGGCGACGTCGACGGAAGCGATGGAAGGATCGAGCGATGTGAAGCTGAGGTACGATGAATCAAGCCTCACATTGGTCTCGTCGGCAAAGTCGCCGGTGATCTGCAGCTTCTGCCTGAGGCCGGGCAAGAGCTCGATCGAAGGCAGATTGATGCGAAGAAGTTTGGCATCCGAAATGTTCACCGTGATCGTCGCGACGCCGGACATGTTGTATCCGTCGTCTGCAACGATCTGGAAGCTCGCTGCGCCCGTGTAGCCGGCCTCGGGCGTGAACAGGACCGAGAGGCCGTCGCTCAGGATCCTGGCGGTGCCGTGCGCTGCGCCGACCACTCGATAGAAGGTTTGGTCGCCCTCCGGGTCGGCGGCGACAGCGCCAACATCCGCCGTCAGCGTGAGATCCTGATGCGTATTGAAGGTGCCTGTCGCTGCAACCGGTCCGCGGTTCGGTTGGTAGCCCAGGTTCTGGAACAGCAGTTGCGCGTCGGTACTGTCGACCCTACCGTCCTGGTTTGCATCTGCGGCGGGCGTGTAGCCTGACTGGCCGGCGCTCGTGCCCTTGGCGGCAAAGGTCAGGGCGGCATCGGTTCCATCCACCTTGCCATCCCGGTTGGCATCGCCAGCAACGAAAAGCTCGAGACTGTAGGCGCCGGCGCTCTGGGCATCAGCGCCGCGGACGGTCAGCAGCTTCAGCCCGGCCTGGTCGATCTTGTACAGCGCGAAGGCGCCATTTGCATCCGCCCGGCTGGCGACAAGAGTTGCCCCCTCAAGCTCCGGAACAGCAAACGTTGCACCGCCAGAAGTGGGCTTAAGGATCACGCCGAGGTAGAGGGAGCCGCCATCGGTGGACGCGAGCTCGGACGGCCGGATCGTAAAGGTCAGCCTGTTCGTGCCGCCTTGTGCCAAGGTTTCATGGGCGGCGTCTGCGAGATAGCCGGTTGCGACACCGAGATCAGCGGTGACCGGAAGCTCCGCTCCCGCCGCATCGATTGCCACGCCCGGCTGCCCGGCGTCGCCGCTCACCAGTGTGAGCCGGTGATCTGCGTCGTAACCGTATCGCCTCGACGTCGCGGTGATCAAATCGCGCACCAGCGTGAGATTGCCTTGCGCATCATAGAGATACGCGAACGAGCGGCCGTCGGTCGTGATGGCTCGTGTGATGCCATGCTCCCCGCCGATGAACGAAATTCCATCGCCGTTCGCGGCAAAGATGCCGCTGTCGGCAACGGACAACGTCGCGCCGTCAGTGAAGTGGATCGAGGTCACGCCGGCCTGGGAGTCGACGGCATAGGCGGTCCCATCCGGCCCAACGAGCTCGTATTCGCCACGGCTGTCGAGTCCGGCCGGGTTGTAGGGCCTGCCGGTCGCTAGATCGTAGAACCGGTCACCGACGCGCGAGAGTTGCGTCGCGGTCGCCTGCAAGGTCCACGTCACGCCCGCGTCAGCGCGGAAGGAAGGCGTGTAGTAGACGAGCCCCGGAATGCGGTGCTCCTGAGCTTCGAATGTGAAGCCGACCCGCTCTCCGGTCGGCAGCGTCATGTAGACACGCGTGCCGTTCCTGAAGGCGCCATACGAACCAAAGGCCTCGCGCCCGGTCGGCGCAACATCTGTTTCGACCGTTACATCCTTCAGAGCAAGTTGCCAGCCATGGCCGAAGCTGCCCGCCTGTGCGCGAGCAAGGGGATCGTAGTGCCGGACCAGAGCAATCTCGTGTCCGGCGAGCGAGATGGTGAGGTCAGTCTCGGCACGCGGCAGCGCTTTGACACTGTCGATCTCGATCTGTGCCTCGGCGCGCGCGGAGCGGCCGGCCACGTCGGCCGCCGTGAGACGCAGACTGTAGACGCCGTTCGCATACAGAGCAGGGTCGAGTTGTGCGAGCCCGCCATTCGTGATCGCGCCAGCCCCGGTAGCCAGGGTCATCCACTCGCCCGATCCAAAATGCGCGATCTCGAGTTGCCAGCGATCCAGATTGGTGTCGATCACGGACCCGACCACATCCGCCTTCGCGTCAAAGCGCCGACCCAAGAGGCCAGCCGCGAGGGAAACCTGCGGGGCCAGTATGTCGGCCGGGTCACGCACTTTGAGGATCGCTGAGCGCGTGCCGACAAGTCCGTCTGCGTCGGTGGCGGTCGCCACGATCTCGCTCAGGCCCGGCAGCCCGGCCGTGATGCGGGCGCGCCCCTGGCCGTCGAGCGCTAGCAGGTCGCCGTTGTAACGCACCTCCAGCTTGGTGATGTCGGCGAAGCCCGTCGCGATGACGTGGACCAGTATTTCCTGACCGGGCACCACCGGGAAACTCGGCGTCTGCTCGATGACGATGCGCGGGAGTTCTGGTGCGGTGGTGGCGCGGAGCACGACCGGTTCGAGCACGGTCTCTTGCGCATCAGACACAGTCGCGAGAACAAGATAGTCGCCGGTCTGGCCAGGACCCGGCGTCCAGCGGATCTCGCCTGTCGTCTCGTTGAGGGTGGCGCCTTCGGGCAGGCCGGTGGCGTCATAGGTCAACGTGTTCTGCGTATCCGGGTCTGTCCCTGCAAGCCGGAAGACCAACTCGGTGCCGAGCACTACCTGATGGTCGGAGGACTTCAGGACTGGCGTTCGGTTCGTGTCTGCAATGCCGACCTGGACATCGAGCGTGGAGAGCGCGCCCGACGGATCGGTGGCGCCAAAACGGATCGTGTAGTCACCCGCCTGGCTGTAGCCTGGCGTCCAGGTAAACTTGCCCGTCTTGCGGTCGAAGCGAGCACCCTGTGGCAGAGGCGACAACACGGAATAGACGGTGGGATCCTGATCTACGTCTCCCGAGAGCACCGTGAAGGCCATCTCAGCGCCTTCCCGGCCCGCCTGCGGGAACATCGCCACGAGCTCGGGTGCCCGGTTCAAGTTCTGCACCCTGAGCGTGATCGTCTCGGAGCTCGCCTTGTTGCCGTCCGAAGCAGTGAATGTGATTCCGGCATAGTCGCCGGCTGCGAAGTAGTTGGGCGTCCAGGACAGCAGTCCGGTTTTCGCGTTGAAGGAAGCCCCTGTCGGGAGATTGGTGACCGAGAAGGTTATCGCGTCGTTGTCAGGATCGATCGCCTGGAGCGAAAGGGCGAAAACCTCACCTTCCTTCAGGGTGCGGTCGCCGATGGGCAGGAGGACAGGCGCGGCATTGCTGGCGCGCACCACGAGGTGGATCAATTGGCTGTCGGACAGCGCCGCATAAGCGCCGGCGTTTCCGTCATCCGTGACGAGGAACGTGATCGTCCGCTCACCAATGTCGGCCGCGGCGGGCGTCCAGTCGACGCGGGCCGTGCCGTAGGTCGCGAGCGGCGTGATGGTCATGCCGGCCGGCATGTTCTGGCCGGAGAAGATCAAGCCGGCCTGGTCCGGATCGCGAGCGCGCAGGACGAAGCTCAGCGGCTGTCCGGCGACCGCAACCTTGTCACCGATGACATCGAACAACGGCCGCTCGTTCGGCGCCACCACGGTGGTGATGAAGCTCACCGCCGTCGTGCGAATATCGGCCTTGCCTTCAGTACCACCGTCGTCGGTGGCGCGGACGGTGATGAGATAGTTGCCCCGGTCGTGGTCGCCGGGCGCGAAGCGGATGATGCCCTTGTTGGCTTCTGTCTTCACAAAGGTCGCGAGGCCACCTATGGCGGTCAGCTCGATCGGCGTAGTGTCGACGGCCGGTCCGCCAGCCGTCGGCTGCCGGCTCAGGTAGACCGACCATGTCAGCGGGTCACCGTCCGGATCGGACACCTCCACCGGAATCTCGAGGATCTCGCCGCGGTTAACGCTTTGGTTGACTGGTGTCGGCACCGACGGGGCGCGGTTGGCATTGACGATATCGATGACGACATCGCGCACCGTCACGGCCGGTGTGAGCCCATCTCCCGTGTCATTCGCCGTGAAGCGAACGGTGTAATGTCCGGCCTGCGTATAGCCCGGTATCCAGCCGAAGATGCCGGTGACAGGATCGAAGCTTGCACCTTGCGGCAGGTTCTCGACGCCATAGGACACGGTGGGTGCCGTGCCATCAAGCGGCGTCAGGCTGGCGTCCGCCTTGCGATCTTGCGGTACGAAACCAGGATTGTCAGGATCGAACGCGAAGGCGCGGAAGAAGAGCGGCTGGTTCTCCAGCAATCGGAACGGGCCGAGTTCGTCGAATACCGGCGCGCCGTTGGCATTCGCGACCGTGAAGGTCGTGCTGATCTCCGTAGTGTTGATCCCATCACTGACACGGAACGGGATCACATAGGTGCCAGCCTGGGTGAAGGACGGCGTCCATTCGAAGGCGCCTGTGTTCGGATCGAGGAAGGCGCCACCCGGAAGCAGTGCGCTGGAGAAGATGAGCGCATCGCCTTCCGCATCGTTCGCGCGCAGCCGGATTCGGATTGGATCTCCTTCCCGAACAACGCGATCCTGAACCGGCGCAAGGCTAGGCGCCTGGTTGGTAGGCTCCACCAGCAACGCGAACGTCCGCGAGACGGTGTTTACACCGTCGGTCACTCCAAAAACCACGCCTTCATAGGTGCCGGCTTGGCCCCAGCCTGGTGTCCACTGCAGCAGTCCGGTTTCGCCGTTCAGCGACACGCCAGCCGGAAGCTGGTCCGCGAAATACTGGAGATAGTCGCCGTCGGGATCGAAGGCCGCCAACCCAACGGCAAAGTTCTCTCCCTCGCGAACCCTGAGTTCTTCGGGCAGCTCCTGGACGACGGGCGCCTGGTTCCCGCCATCAACCTGGATGGCGTAGGCCTGTGTCGCGTAGCTGCCGCGGTTGTCGTAGGCGCGCAGCACGACGCTGACCTGAGCCGGGCTGTCGACCGTCGGCGACCAGGTCAGTAGGCCTGTGTTGGACAGGCCCATCCCTTCGGGGCCGTCAAGCAGGAGATAGGTGAACGGATTTCCGTCCAAGTCATGCCCAGCCAGTTGATAGGAATAGGCTTGCCCTGCGGTCGCTGTGGTGACGGGTGCGGAATCGATGACGGGCGCTCGATTCGCGGCGGGAACTGCGAAAACACCGTGGCCGATGGAGAGATGCTGCAGGGCGGAGTTTCCGATCGTGACAGTCTGCACGGTCGTGGACTGTCCGGGGGCAAGCCGGCCGTCAGCGAGAGCCTCGCCCAGATTGATGTACCAGAGTCCGCCACCCTGGAACGACGCGCCGGCAGGCTGACCCAGGAAATATTGCGCTGGGTCAAGAACCAGTGTGAGCGGCGCCAGAATGTCGGCGTCGCTGATGTTGGTGACCTTCACGTCATAGGAAACTGTGCCGTCGGCCCGGCTGGAGCGCACAGCGCTAAACTCGATGGTGACGAGCGCCGAAAGGTCGGTGATGGCGGTGAAGTCGCTTGTGAAGGCGGATCCCAATTCGGCATCCTGAATGCTCTTCAGATGCTCGCCCACGGTGAGCGTGTAATCGCCGAATTCGAGTGGATCGAAGGAGAGGCGAACAGTGCGGGTTGCCACGTCATAGGTCGCACCCTTGAGCGCAACAGGCTCGCCGGTGCTTTTCACGAGCGTGTAGTTTGCGAGGTTCAGAACCGAACCGGAACCGAGGCCGTCGCCCGCCAGCATGTCCTGGTCGAAGGTTACCGTCATCCCCGCGAAGGGGAGTGGCACTGCGGATCCGTCCGGCGGATTCACGAATGCTACCTTCGGCGCCACGATCGGACTGACGACATCGATCTGATGCGACTGCGCGATCAGGAGGCGGCCATCCGCCGTCGTCGCAAGCGTTTCGCCCCACGTCCCGTTAAGGGCGATAGGAACATGTTGGAGTGTAGCGAGGTCAACCGCGATCAACTGCGAGCCGCGGGATTGGCCGTCGGCGAGATTGTTCGAGATGAAAAGGAGACCTTCGAGCTTCGTGCCAGCCTTGCCGAAAGCAATGGAATCAACCTCGCTGTCAAAAGACAGGACTCGTGTGGCGCGCCCCTTGGGGTCAAAGGTCACGACATCGCCCCTTTCGGGCCAGGTGGTGCCCCAGAGCTTGCCGTCCGGTGCGAATGCGAGATCGTCGACGCGAACGGAACTAAAGGCCGTGAAGGTGTGCTTCACGGCGTCGAAGATCTCGATGCCGCGTCCCGACGACACATAAATCTTCCCGGTGGCCCGATCGACTGCCAGTGCCTGCGTGATGCTGTCGCCGAAGCGGGCCTGGATTTGACCCGTCGCTGCGTCCAGGAGAAGGAGTGCGCCGCCGCCAGTGGTGGCCCACAGCTGCCCCTGAGCGTCGAAGGCAAGGTCGAATATTGGCTCGTCCAGCGTCGCCAGCGGCTGCCCGGCATCGCCACCGTTGTGATCGAATTTGTAAAGCGAGCCACGGTTTGCACCACCGCTTGCGTAGACGCTGCCGTCCGCCGCCACCACGATGGCGAGGGCACCTATCCCGGCATGGCTTTGCGGGATTGCCGACGCGAACACCTGCGCGCCAAAGGGACGGATCGTCGTGCCGAATTCCGACAAGTCAGCCAGTGGCGTCGGCGCTGGAATGGCCTGCTGTGCCTGCAGGAAAAGTGGATTGGTGGAGGGTGTCGGCGATGGCGCCGGAGCCTCGCCGAGATCTTCGCTTGTGCTTCCCACGTTCGGCACGTTGCCGAGGTCCGGCCCAGAGCCGTCGTCAGGTGCCAGAATGCCCAAAGGCGGTTCCTCGGTGTTGCCCGCATTGTCCGTCGCGAGCGCAAGGAACTCGTAGCCGTGACCGTTCTCTCCCTGGAAGATTCCGAAGGTCTCCGTTGTCTGGCGCTGCCAGATTTGGAAGTCGCCTCCGTCCTCCGCGACGTAGACGGTGACATGCTTGACGCCTGATCCGCCGGCGTCGTCCGTTGCTGTCCAGCGCACTTCGTAATTGGCGCCTTGTATGAGCTTCGCGGTCAGAGTCGACGTCGGGGCTGCGGCGTCCAGAGTCTGGGTAAGTTCGATCGTCTCCTGGGGAGCCATCGTATTGAAGAGCACCCGCGCCTGGGCGCTGATGGCAGCGCCGGTCAGTGCGCCATCCTTCGGACGGATTGTATAGCTGACCGTGCCCAGCCCTGCCCCTTGTGCATTGTTTGCGGGTAGCAGACCCCGGGAGGTATCCTGGATTACTTCCCCCGTCTCAGGATCAATGGCCTGCAGCAGCCAAGTCGCCGTTGCTGCGCTGATGTCGATGCCGGCGGAGACGCGCAGAATGAAACCCTTGGACCGCGTGAAGTCGAAGTCACCTTGGAACAGGGAGCGGCCTTCCGGAATATGGACGTTGATGTCCCCGATCTTCAGATCGCCTAGCCGGAAGGAATAAGGGTCGAGGTCCGCGTCGAGCTTGGTAACGATGCGGATCTCGCCGGGACGCGCCGAAGCGTTTTGCGGATTCTCGAAACGGATCGAATACGGAAGAGCTGCTCCCGCCGGCAGGAACTGCTCGGTGCCAATGCCTTGCGGCCCGGTGATGGATGCCAGCTCGCCGACGGCCGCCGCCTGTTGGTAGTAGCGCGAGAAATCAAGCGGCGACAGTTCGCTCGAACCTGCCACCGAGCCGAATTCTGGCAGCGCCACCGTGCTCCCGCCGGCCCCGCGTTGGTCGAACCCGATCCACGGTACGAAGACGTTGAAATTCTCGAAATATGTCCTCTGTGAAAGCCCCAGATCGAAGTCCGAATATTTCGAGAGCGCTGGTACCGGGATTTCGAGGGTATAGCAGTCGTTCTTGCGCAACTCCCAATGGTCGATCGGCGCCAGCGTGCCCGGTTGGTCGCCGTACCATTTGTGGACCTGCTCGAAGAACGAGACGAGATTGCCATCGCTGCGGATCTCCTCGCCGGCCGTGCCGAACAGCACCCCTGTCGTCAGCACCGCCAAAACGCTCTGGATAACCGGATCCTGATTAATCGGCGGAGCTTCGTCGACGGGCCGCAAAATGCCCGCAAGTTCCAGCGCCGCAAGGTAGCTGGCTTCCCAGGTCTTTGCGTCCGCGGCGAGGTTGATGAGTGCCGCATTCGCGGTTGGATCGGCCAGCACTTTCGTCCTGAGGTTCGCCGCTTCGGTCTTCTGCTCGGCGATGAACTCGTCGCGGGTCATTGGCGTAGCCGCGGCTACGACGTTGAATCGGAACGGGATAAAGAGCGTGCGACACGCGTCCGGAATTGCGCCGAGTTGCAGGTAGAGGTCGTAGAGGCCCGGATAGATCTCATCGAGCGCCGTCGGACCTGCGTCCAGCTTGCCAGCCAGGGCTGGGATCTCCGCGTATACCCGCTGCTTGAACTCGTCCCAGGCGCGATCATGCATTTCGCGCAGGCCTGGATAGGTCGAAACGTTGAAACTCAGTCCAGTAAAGGCCCCGGCCGGCATATCGTAGAGGTAACCGGGGGCGAGAATCGTGCCACTCGTGTTGAATTCCGATTCAAGGCTCGCCCAAGGCACGTCCTCACCGGTCTCCGGCTGGGAGCCGCCGCGCAGGTTCGTCTGGAATGTCACATAGGGAAGATTGTAGATGACCGAATTCGTCTGTAGCTCAGGGATGCCGTACGAGAAGTGCAGATACGGTGTGTCGACATTCGTGAGCGACTGGAAGGCGATTCCATAGGTGCCGGTATCTCCAGCCAGCAGAACACGCGGGCCGCCAAGTCCGATGGTCACATCCGGTTCCAGCGCCCGCTCGATCAGATACCGGTACGGCTCGATGGCCGTTGTTCCATCGGGGTTGATTACTTTTACGTCATAAAGGCCGTGGGGCGCGTCGGTGAAATCGAAGGTCGCCTTGATGTGCGTGGAATCCAGCACCTCGTAACGAACCGGCTCGTATTCCGCTATGCCGGGGCGCACGAGCTTCACGATGGCGTTCGGAGCGAACTTCGCGCCGAAGACGTCGAACGTCACCCAGCGACTGTCTCCACCTCGATCGACTTCGACTCGGCTGATTGCGAAGGGTGCAACCTCGGCCAGCAAGGTCACAGCTGTGTTTTCGGACGGCTCCTGATGGCCGCGGATCAGAACGTAGTATTCTCCTGCTTTTGTCGCCGGAATTATCGCCGTTTGATTTGCCTGCAGTGGATCTTGGTAAATCGCGTCGAACAGGAAACCCGTGGGCACGTCACCGTAGCGAAGGAACAATTCGTTGGACGCGTTCGAACCCGAACCCGTCAAGCGAACTTTTAGGGTCTCTCCCTGCGGCACAGTTATCCGATAGAGGCGCACCTGGCCCGTGCTAAGGGTAGTCTGCAACGGCACGCCGATGTGCATCTCGTCAACACTGACACTCAGCGCATTGACCGATGGAGCAGCATTATTCTTCTCGCTTTCAGCATTGAACGGGCCTTCGTAAACCTCGTTGTAGATGTCTGAGCGGACTATAAGGCGGTACTGGCCGGCCTTGGCTGGCGGCAGTGCCGCGGTGAGGTTCGACGTATAGGTGTCGTCTGTAAGGAGCGAGCCTGTAAAAGACACGCGCCCGAGGATACGGTCGTTGATGTCCCAGATTGCATCATCGGAAAGATAGACGCCGTCAGTCCAAGTCCCCTCCGCCGGATTGACGCCCTGGTTCCTGACTGTCCAGCTGATCTGAAGCGTTTCGCCAACCTTCGCTACAGATGGGGTTGCGACATTGTTGTCGACGACAAGGTCGGACGGCGGCGGCAATTCGAAGATGAGAGGCTGGTCGCTTGATTTCGCGTTGTTCGTCTCAAGGTTCGCTTCGAAAACCGAGCTGCGGCCAGTTGCGCTGACTGGATCGGTGACGACGAAAAGGTAATAAGGTCCATCGAGTCCCACCGGCGCTCTGATCGACTTCGCCACTGTGTAGCTCTGGCCCGCGGCGAGCCCGCCCGTATGCTCGTATGCTCCGATGAAGCGGTCACTCTCGAGATCGAGATGCTGGTCACGCGAGAGATAGACGAGATCTGTCCAGTGATCTTGCGAGTCGCGTACATCGCCGCTCCCGGCGTTGAGGACAGTGAAGCTGAAATCGAACGGCTGACCTGCTGTCACATGTTGGGGAGCAGTGACCGATGAGACCGTGAGATCCGGCGGGACACGCAGCGTAATGGGAAGAGGTTTTCCAGTCGCGTTGTTGCCCTCGCCCTGGAACTCGGGGACAATATCACCTCCGGTCTGAAGGCCCGGCAGATCCGCCGCAATCGTGCTGGCGGCCTGTGTTGACATCGCCCGTTGGGATCGGGCATCGGTTTCGACGATAAGATAGAAATCGCCGTCAATGAACTCGGGAAGGTCGACGTCCAGCAAACCCGTGTAGGCCGCCCCAATGGCAAGCTTTCCCTTGTGCTGGACGCTTCCGAGTTCATAGTCGCCGGTGTCGAGTGAGCCGTCTCGCGAGAGAAAGACACGATCCACCCACGCATCCTGGCGCGTTTCGCGGGTACCTGCATTGAGCACCTGCCACGAAACGGTGACCCGGTCCCCTGAGATCGCGGCAGCAGGAACCGTGAGGTTACTAACCTGAAGGTCCGGCTCGCGGTATGTGACCGAGATATCTTGTCTTGAAATATTGTTTGTATTGTTTGCGCTCTCGAATACTGACTCCAGGTAGTGCTCGCGTATTTTGGCGTCACCTCCCTTTGCCTCGTCAAACTCCTCCTTGGGAACGCTACCCGCTGGTACCACGTCCGTCAGAACGAAGATGTAGAATGGGCCGTCGATGCCGGGCGGGAGAACGACCTCAGCACTGACGTTGTAGCTTTCGCCCGCCCGCAAGCCGCCTTGGTTGCTATGAACGGAGGTGGCAAGCAACTGGGTCCGCGGCGGAGTAATGGCTCCGGATGAGTTTTGAATATTCGGGTTCCAGACAGGGTCTCGGGAGAAGAATACGGAATCAATCCAATAGGCCGTACCCGGCCAGACATCCGCGCCTTCATTCGTCACGGTCCAGTTGATCGTCGTCTTCTCGCCGGAGAAGTTTTGGGCAGGAACCTCGATGCGCGTAACTTTTAGGTCAGCTGGATGCCGAACGACCTCTGAGTCGCCTACGGCGCTGTTGTTAAGTTCGTTCGTTTCAGGAACAGCGCCCGTGCTGTCCGGGTAACCCGAATCGACGTCGACAATCAGATAACGACCCTGAATGGCAGGTGAGAGATCATAGGTTCGCTCGCTCGCAGCCGTTTCGCCGACGGCCAATCCTCCTGTGCGATAAAACGACTCTAGGAGCCACTCCTTCGCTCCGACTTCACCGAGAGTCGGGCGGTCGGATATCCATATCCTCTCAACCCAGCCAACATCGCCAGTATCCCCTGGACCGGCATTTCCTACCGTCCACTTGACTGTATACTGGCCCCCAGCATTGACCGGCGTCGGTCCGCTGACCGACAGCACCTTAAGGTCCGGCCGCTTCGTGATGGTTTCCGGACCGAGGATCTGAATCAGCCGTGCCTTGTAGTTGTTGTTGTCGAATTCGTTCGGATCATCGGGGTTGACGTTGACAGCAAGCGTGTCTTCCAGGACGACGTCGTAGGCATCGCTCCAGGGTGTGATGAAGTAGGTGCCTGACTCGAGACCGTCGGGCAGCGTCACCTTCAGGATCTGGTCATAGCTTTGTCCGACCGGCAGCGCGCCGCTATGCTGGATGCTCCCGAGCAGGATGCCACCGTTCTTGCTCGGGCTCGGACGCGTACGGTCCTTCGTCAACCAGACCGAGTCGAACCACGTATCCTTGTCCGTGGTGGAGGAACCCTTGTTCGTAACGGTGAAGCGGACCTCAATCTGCGAGCCTGCCACGGCCTGGACGGGCGCTACAACACTCCCGGTGACCAGGTCCGACAGGGGTTCGGGCTCGACGAAGAAGGCGAACGCACGCGTGTTGTTGCCGTCGTTCGGATACTCCTCGACTTGATCGGTCGAGTCTGTACGCACGATCAGATAGGCATCACGGCGAAAACGTATCGGAATCTCAATCGGTCCAGTCTCTTTCGTGTACCGCCCACCGGGGTCGAGTGCGAGAAGGTTGTCGTACGTGCCAACCAGCATGTCCCCCGCGTCGATCTGGTTGTCGAGGGAGAGATAAACCGAATCCTTCCACCGCGACGTCGTCGGCACCGTCCCCTGGTTGATGATCGTGAATTTGATCGAGGCAGTTCCGCCAGCCGGCACGCGAGCCGGCACGATGGCTGTCTCAACCTGCAGATCAGCTCTCGGCTTTAACTGGACGGCAAGCGTACCGTCATCGCCCGTATTGTTGTTGGTCGCTGCTGCGCCGTGCTCGTAGAGGAAGTAGCTGGGTTCCGGAAGGGCGGCCTCGTCTGTGGTTGGCAACAGCGCATTGGTGACGATGAAGGCGCGATAGAGGCCTTCGATCTTGTCGGGCAGGCGGAATTGTTCTGTGCGCGTGTACGATTTGCCTGGCGCGAGCTCTCCGCTAAAGGTGAAAGTTCCGACTTGGAGGTCGGGTAAGTTCGTGCCCGCCTGAGGACGAAGCACGACACGGTCGCTCCACGTCCCTTTGGCGACGCCCTGACCGGAATTGGTGACGGTCCAGGAAACGTCGATCGTATCTCCTTCGATAGTGGAAGCGGGAACCTTGACGTCGGTAACGGTCAGATCCGGGCTCGGCGCCAGGGCGACCTCGATAGTATCGGACGTCCTCGTATTGTTGCCTGTGAAGACGAATTCGTAAACACCACCGGTGGTGGCGACGAGCCTGTAGGGTCCCGAGAGACCGTTCGGCAGCACGATCTGTGCCGACCGCGTGTAGCTCGCATCGTTGGCAAGAATTCCCAGATGGTCAAACCGCGCATCCGCGACAGCCTGTCCGGAGGCGTCGATGAGCGTGATCGTATCCGTCCATTGGTCACGATCCGTCACTCCTATGCCCTGGTTCTTTACGGTCCAGCTGACATTGAGCCGACCGCCGCTCGTCGCCGAGGCGTCCGCGACCAAGTCCGTGACCGTCAGATCCGCGTAGGGTATCGGCACCACGTCTACGGGATGTCCCGGCGTTGCCACGTTGTTTGCTTCCGATCCGTTCTCGAAAACTTCTGACTCGGAGTCGGTACGAACAAACAGCGTGAAACGTTCGGACAATGCGGCGGGCAGAATAATCTGCTCGCTACGATCATAACTGCCGCCAACAACCACGGCGCCATCGTGACTGAATTCTGCCAGGACCATGTCGTCACTGTTGCCGAGGATGTCGTCTCGCGAACCAATGATCGTATCGGTCCACGCCAGGGTTTGGCCGACGCCTGTTCCTTGGTTGGTGACAGTCCATCCGATCGTGACGCGGGCTGGATCGCCCACGGTGAGTGCTGGCGCGGTGACGCTACCAACCGAGAGATCGGCATAGGGTGCCAAAGTGACATGCAGAAAACTGCTGGCCTGGTTGTTAGCTTCTGCCTGGGGCTCGCGGACGGCGTCAGGCTGGTCCGCAACGACAATCAGCTTGTAGTCGCCCGACGCAGACAGTGGCACCGAGACTGTCGCTTCGCCCAGATACTCCCCCTCAATATCAAGCCCGCCCACATGAGGCACGTCCGCAAGCTTTATGTCCCCTGCATCTATGACATCATCACGCGACAGGTAGATCGCGTCGGTCCAACTGCCCAGGGCGGCCCCGGTGCCGTTGTTACGGACGTTCCAGCGCACCTGCATGACACTGCCCGACACGATTGTGGCGGGAGCCTGGACATTCGAAGTGGTGAGGTCGGGATGACTTAGTGCGAGTGACGAGCCCAACGCGTTGTTGGTCTCGCGTTCAACCTCGTACACTTCTTGGTCGGCATCAGTGATGACCAGGATCCGGTAGGCATCATCCACAACATCCGGGAGCGTGACGTCGACCGTCCCGCCGTAACTAGCCCCAGTTGCGAGATCAAATACTCGACGGACCTCACCGATCACTATGGCCGTGGCCAGTGTTCCGTCTTTCGACAGGTAGATCCTATCGGTCCACGGCGCACGGGCGCCACCTTCCCCGTCGTTGCGAACAGTCCAGGTGACTGTCAGGTGTTGACCCGGTACTCCCGACGCTGGCGCAACAACGCCGGTTACCACCAGATCGGCTGCTGGCGCCACGGACACCGCGACCGTCGTGAGAGAACGGCCAACATTATTGGCGGTGGCATCGCGTTCGTAGACGCGGGCCTCCGCGTCCGTGATCACAAGGAGGTGGAAGGTGCCTTGGAGTCCATCGGGAAGACGGACGGTCGTGCGGCCGGCATACGTGCCGTCCTTGGCCAGAGCGCCAGTGTGCACGACATTGGCGAGAATGCGATCCGAGGAGTCGACGACTTCATCGGTCGAAAGCACGATCCGATCGGTCCAAGTGGTGACGTCTGTCGTGTCATCGCCCTGATTTCTGACTCTCCAGGATAGGTCGATCAGTTCCCCGCTGCGGCCGGTAAGCGGTCCGACGACCGCCTCAACGACCAGATCCGCCGCTGGCGATTGCAGGTCGATGGTCACGGGAACCGCAACATTGTTACTCAAGGTGTCCGGCTCGGTAACCGCGCCTGTGGCATCGGTGCGGATGGTCAGCAAGAAGGTTCCATCAAGGCGCTGCGGCAACGTGATCGTCTCCTGACGCGTGTAACTGGCGTCTGGAGCGAGCGCGCCCGTCCGAGTAAAGCTCGCGACCTCTACGTCGTCCTCGTTTCCCCATACGGAATCCCGGCTGAGGATGATCGTGTCCTTCCAACTCGAGACACCGGTATCGACTGGTCCGTTGTTGGTGACGGTCCAGCCCATCGTGACCGCACCGCCTCCCTGCCCGGAACTTGGGGCCGATACGTTCGAGGCTTCCAGATCAGGATAGAGCCTCGGCTGTGAAATGACTTCGAGAACTGCGCTGTTGTTTGCCTCAGCGTCGACCCCTTCGGCGGCTTCGATGATCGCGCCGATGCCGTTCTGGTTGCTGTCGGCGGTGACATGGATTTCGAGCGTACCGGCACCGCGCAAACCGTGCGGTAACTGCAGCGTGACACTGCGCGGCCGTGTCTGGCCAGCTCCGAGCGGTACGTTTCCTGGAGCAGTTGGATCATAGAAGACGGCGGTGTTTAGAACAGTTTCGCCCGTTGCGGTGTTAACGATCGCGATCTGTGTGAACCAGCCGGTCGCAACAGGAAGGGCGCCGGTATTGGCGTCCGACCACTCGATCGTGAGAGGGCCGCCCGCCTGAACCTCCGCGTTCGTGACGTGTAGATCGAGAATTTCCAGATCTGGTGCGGACGCAATGGCGACTTGGGCAGTATTGTTCGATTCAGCTGTGCCCAACGCGTTGCCTTCCGACACCTGATTTGCCGAGTCGGTTGCGATCTCAAAGATGAACTCGCCGGAGCCCGCAAGGCCGGATGGCCAGACAAAGCTGTACTCGCGAGAGTGGCTCTCGCCAGGCGCAAGCCCTTCGAGACCGGTATCGAAGGCGATGCTATCCAGACGAATGATCTGTCCGGTCGACAGATTCCGAACGCGAATCTGTTCCGTCCAGGAGCCCGATACGGCGAGGTTTCCAATGTTCCGTATGTTCCAGGTAAGACCTACGCTGCTGCCGGGCAGCCAGCCCGTTGCGGGGCTTACGACAATGTCGGTGACTTCGAGATCGGGGGCGAGAGCGGCCTCTTGATTTGGGATTGGGATGGGTGCCGAGACAGGCACGTGGAAGATGCTGAATGTGTACGACGCAGGCCCAGAACCGTAGACGTAGCCCTCGATCGCCAGCGTGTAAGTCCCGGTGAACGCCAGCGCCTGGACATCTTGGTCGCCAAAACCGTTGAACCAGACCTGCCGGCCGAACGGATCAATGAGGCGCCAATAGACGGTGCCACCGCTGTTGTTCTGTTGGTCGAAGAAGAACTTCTCGCCGGCCTGTGCATCGAAGTGGTAGAGCGCCGTCTCCGTGCCGGTCGGCAGCGTGCCCGACACCGGCGTGCCCGAGACGACCGGCACAGCCCTCGCGACATCAAGCAGCCGGAAGCTGTAGGGGCCGGTCGTGTCGAGATTGCCGTCGACAACGAGGGTATAACTGCCCGCCGACAGATCGAGCACCGGATTGCTGGAGAAATAACTCCCATCCGAATAGTTGAAGTATCGAGCGCTCACCTCCTCGCCGCGCGGTCCGATCAGGCTCCAAGTCAGGTTCTGCTGCGGATCATTGGTCAGGTTGTCGAAATAGAGCCGCCCAGCGTTCGCCAGATCGAAGGTGTAGCCGTTTTGCTGGCCGGCATGCGCGATCGCTCCGTCAACCGTCGCGCCGACCGTCAGCGCGGCTGTTGTGTCCTCGACCTTGTGGACCGCAAAGCTTAAGTCCACCGGGCTCGCGTTGGATACATAACCCTCGATCGCCAGCGTGTAGCTGCCCGTGAACGCCAGCGCCTGGACATCCTGGTCCCCAAAACCATTGACCCAGACCTGT
>NZ_RZRT01000079.1:0-22816 GCF_003998295.1 Mesorhizobium sp. M7A.F.Ca.US.011.01.1.1 | reverse complement strand
CTTCAACAAGGCCAAGCAATTCCGTCGTATCGCAACCCGATACGACAAGCTGGCTGAGAACTATCTTGCCGCCCTCAAACTCGTCGCAATCCGCATCTGGCTACGCGGTAATGAGTCTACGTCCTAGATTTCATAGCCGGGTTCGGTGTGTCCGGAGTGGTGGGATTGGTGCTTGGGCTCATTGCGATGACGATCATTGCGCCAAACACCACTGGTGGAGCGTTGCTAATCATTTTTGTTGGGATAGCAGTGGGGATTATTTTCGGCGCGATTTACCGCTCATTTAGACCAGCTAAGACGCCACCCGAAACGAAACAGTGAAATTTGCTGAGTACACGAAACGCGCTGGACTAAAAAAAAGATATTGAGTAAAAAAGCCGCCGAAGCGGGTTTTTCGTTATCAAATACTAGCCAAAAGCGCGGGGCCGAGGATCATTACCTCCGGCGGCCTGTCTGGAGGCAAAGCGCGGGAATATTCGAGGCCGCCCAGAGCGATCTGCAGGGCATTTGCTGATCCAGCAGAGCCGGGAGATCGGACTGAAGGCACGGATATTTGATGTGATTCTGTACCTCTTCTCAAGCAGCGTTCTGACGGTCGCTGGCGCAGACAGACCGTCAGAACGCCGATCATCACGATGTACGCTTTTGGACGCGGCAAATGTCGACCTTCTGGCCGAAATGAGGCGCATTGCAGACTGGCGACTCTGGGCCGCAAGCGGGAGGTCGGCTTTCGGGCATCGAGCTGACCTAAGCAGTCATTCAACTCATGGCCACAAGTAGCTCATACACGCTCCTCTTGACGCGGCGTGCCACCCTAGCCGATGTCGGGCTGATGTGCGTGGACGGCAGGACGTCCTTGACCACCGCTTCTGGCGCCGCCGATTGGCGAGCCGCCTCTCCATCATTTGCGATGGAACGGAAAAGAAACCATTCAGCATCAGACTGCCGCTTTTCGACGCACCTTTTCGAATACGTCGGAACGAGCGCTTGTCGCGCAGCCCACGATGCCCCCATTGGTGAACCGGTTCCATGAAGAGTCTGACAATACGCCACCGCATCCTCGTCAGTTTCGCTGCCGTTCTGGTGGTCATGTCCGTGATAGCCGTCATGGCGTACGCCTGGTTTCTTCAGGCGGGCCAGGAGGCGACTGAGGTCGAGAAGGGCATCCTACCGGACCTTTATCACAGCACCGAGATCATGACGGGCCAGATGGCGGCCCATAGTCTGCTTCAGGAATTTGCCCTTCAGGAAAACCCGTCGGACAGAAGCACGCTTGAAAGCGCGATCACGACCAATCGCGACCAAGTGCAGCGATCGATGGACGACTATGAGGCAACAATCGTCTCCGACATCGACAAGCAGAATTATGCACTCGTCAAAGAACTCGCCAACCAATTCCGTCTGGCTGAAACTGCTGTGCTGGACACAAGCCGGGCTGCCTTGTCGAAAGGTGAAACTCCCAATGAAAGCCCGGCCCTCAAGAACACCGTAGAGCCGATTTTTGTAAAATTGCAGTCCGCTCTGCAGGCCATGGTTGAGGATCATAGAGGCGAGGCAAACAGTGCGACCCAGCGGATCAGCTCGATCGTTAGAACGGCCGAAGTCGGTTTGAGTGTTGGCTTGTTGGTAGCCCTCGGGCTAGCCCTTCTTTTGGGTTACCAGCTGTTTCGCGCCATTACAGGTCCGCTCACCCGTTTGGTCAACGCGGTTCAATTGATGCGGCAAGGCGACTTCAGCGAACGCCTCGATCTGATGCGCCGAGACGAATTCAGTGTGCTTGCCGACGGCTTCAACGCAATGGCGGACGATCTCACAACCCTCATTGGTCAGGTTCAAAGGTCCAGCATACAGGTCGGCACGTCGATAACTGAGATCGCCGCCACCTCCAAGCAACAGCAGGCAACTGCGACTGAAATCGCAGCGACCACAACAGAAATCCGCGCGACAGCCAAGGAAATCTCCGCCACATCAAACGAGCTGGTCCGCACGATGAACGAGGTCTCCACAGTTGCCGAACAAACGGCTGCCGTCGCCGGCGGAGGTCAAGCCGGGCTGACCCGTATGGAAGAAACCATGCAGCAAGTCATGGAAGCGGCCGGCGCGATCAATTCCAAACTCGCGATCTTGAGTGAGAAAGCCGGCAGCATCAATCAGGTGGTGACGACCATCACAAAAGTCGCCGATCAGACGAATCTGTTGTCGCTCAACGCTTCCATCGAGGCTGAGAAGGCAGGCCAATATGGCCGGGGTTTTGCAGTTGTAGCGACGGAAATCCGAAGGCTCGCGGACCAGACGGCTGTCTCCACCTACGATATTGAGCAGATGGTCAAGGACATCCAGTCGGCAGTCGCGGCCGGGGTGATGGGCATGGACAAGTTTTCCGAGCAGGTCCGCCGGGGTATGCAGGAAATCCAGCAGGTCGGCGGGCAACTCTTCGATATCATTCAGCAGGTTCAGGGGCTGGTGCCACGTTTCGAAGTCGCCAATGAAGGCATGCAAGCACAGGCGACCGGCGCGGGGCAGATCAGCGACACGCTAACCCAGCTAAGCGAGGCAGCTCAGCAAACAGTCGAATCCCTTCAACAATCGACGCTCGCGATCGACGAGCTCAATCAAGTCTCAGGCGGCATGCGAAGTAGCATTTCGAGGTTCAAGCTGCGAGCATAGCGAGTCGGCAGTAGGAGGTGACAATGCTATTCCTCGCCTTCAGCATGGGTCCGGATCGCTACTTGATCGATGTCCACCAAATTGAAGAGGTGCTGCCCTATTTCGATGTGAAAGTTCTTCCGGGTGCGCCAACTGGTGTGGTGGGTTTGGTCAGCTATAACGGAATACCCATCCCTCTGATCGATGTTACCCATCTTGCGCTTGGCCGGCCATCGGAGCGCCTATTGAGCACCCGGATCGTTGTGACGCGCTATCCGGCGCATGATGGCGAGCAACGCCTGCTGGGGCTGATCGCGGAACGGGTGACGGATACGCTCGAGCGACACCCTGCCGATTTCGCGCCGTTCGGACTTGAACAAGGAACCCCGCCCTATCTTGGGCCGGTGGCTTCCGATGGTTCGGAGATCATTCAGTGGGTCAAAGTGGAAGCGCTGCTTTCGGAAGAGATTCGTACCGCTTTGCTCCGCCAGGCCGCAATAGGTGATCAATGACCGGCGCAATAGAAAAGCTCCTGATGGAAACCATCGGACTGGACAGTGCCAGTGTTGGTCCGACAGTGGTTCGTCAGGCGGTCAGAGACCGGATGGAAGCATGCCGGATAACCAACCCTCAGGCCTATAGGGAACACTTGACCGTTTCCTCGCAGGAGCTGCAGGAGCTGATCAATGCGGTGGTGATCCCAGAGACCTGGTTCTTTCGCGACCGAGAAGCGTTCACGATGCTGGCGCGGCATGCGCGCGTGCACAAGCCTGCTCAGCCGATAAGAGTCCTGAGCCTGCCATGTTCAACCGGCGAAGAGGCTTATTCGGTCGCCATGGCGATGTTCGATGCCGGCTTTGAGGCGCACGAGTTCAAGATCGATGGCGTGGACGTCAGCAGTCGCAATATCGCCACGGCTGAACGCGCCATCTATGGGCGCAATTCGTTTCGCGGGAGCCATCTCGAATTTAAAGATCGCTATTTCGAAGCGGCTGAGGGCGGGTTGCGGCCTATTGCTGGGGTGCTGAAACAGGTTCGGTTCAGGGTAGGAAACCTGTTCGGCTCTCGCGCTTTCGGGCAAGAGGTCTATGACATCCTGCTTTGCCGCAATTTGCTGATCTACTTCAATCGAGAGCTGCAGGATCGCGCATTGAGCTGCCTGAAGGACCTGCTGGCCAAGGACGGACTTCTTCTGGTCGGTCCGGCGGAAGCAGCTCTTCCAAGGTTGCATGGCTTTATTTCCGCTGAATGGCCATTGGCCTTTGCCTTTCTGAAATCGGAGGCCGTCAAGACCACGGCGCCGAAAGTTCCGGCCGCCGTCCCGGTGCGGGCGCCAAGCCCGAAGGTCAACAAGAGCGAGCCTCTTCTTCCGTTCCGACCGACAATTGGCAATGAAGGCCGTAGGCAGGCTCCGACCAAGCCGCTTGCACAGGCCTCGGAAAGCCTCATCGCGGTTGAACGGATCGCCAATGCAGGACGGGTAAAGGAGGCACAGGAGGTCGCCCTGGCGCATCTCAAGGAATTCGGTCCTTCCGCGGAAATCTTCTACCTGCTGGGCCTCGTCCAAGATGCGGATGGTTCTGCACCCGAAGCCGCGCGAAGTTATCGCAAGGCGCTCTATCTCGCACCAAATCATCGAGAAGCTCTCGTCCATCTGGCCTTGCTGCTTAGCAAGCAAGGCGACCATAACGGCGCCGAGGCGCTGGCCGGCCGGCTGGGTCGGGTCCAGAAAAGGAGCGGCGGCTGATGGCGGCTTCGACAAAGATCGCTCAGCCGGTGGAGGAGATTGCAATCGACGACTGCTGGCGGCAAATAGGCGTACGGGGCGACAAGTCATGTCCGCTACTGGAGCAGCATCTCCACTGCCGGAATTGCCCGACCTACAAGAAGATTGCACGACGCCTTCTTGACCGTGCAGCGCCCTCGGCATACCGCGACGAATGGCATGATAACGCTGATCGTGCAGGGATCCATTCGACAGACAGCGACGCGCTGCAGACGGCCGTTCTCTTCCGTTTGGGGGACGAATGGCTTGCACTGCCGGTCGGTATTTTTCATGAAGTGGCTGAATCTCGTCGCGTTCATTCACTTCCACACCGCAGGAACAGTGCACTGCTCGGTATTGCGAATGTCCGTGGTGAATTGCTCATTTGCCTGTCCCTGGCCGAATTGCTCGGGATAGACGAGCGCAAGGAGGGGGAACAAGGCACACGCACCAAGGTATTTCGCCGCCTAGTCGTGGTAGGCGAGCACGACAAGCGGGTTGCTTTTACGGTTGACGAGATCCACGGCTTACATCGGTACCAAGAACGCGACACTCTCGATGTTCCGGCCACGATTGGCAAGGCAGTGTCGGCCGCTACAGTTGCCGTGCTGCCGTGGCAGGGACGAGCCGTTGGCTGTCTCGATCCACGACAACTGCTCACGATGCTTGACCGGAGCATCGCATGACAGATGGAGACTTCAGCCAGGTTTCGATGCTCACCCTCTTCCAGGCCGAACTGGAGACGCAGTCACAGGCTCTAACCTCTGGGCTTCTGGCACTCGAACGCGATCCTATCGCCCCCGACGCCCTGGAAGCATGCATGCGTGCCGCGCATTCCCTGAAAGGAGCTGCCCGCATCATCGACTTGATGCCTGCGGTCAAAGTTGCAAATGCGATGGAAGACTGTCTGGTCGCAGCGCAACGTGGGCATCTGAGGGTGCGACGGGAGCATATAGATGCGCTTCTGCAGGGCTCTGACCTTTTGAAATTGATCGCATCGGGATCATCGAGCGAGAGTGCCAACTCAGAAGTAGAAAGCTTTCTCGCGAAGTTCGAGGAATTGTCCCTCCCCGAGGCAAAGCCCGGGACCCAAGATTCTGCAGCTGATTTCGCAACTCCAGACCATGCCCAGGAGCAACTGGCGACGACCTCTTCAGCGAACGTCCTAGTTGCGGCGGTACCGCAAGCGCACGGCAGCATCGGCTCTGATAGAATGGTCCGGGTGACGGCAGACAGCCTGAACCGATTGCTCGGGTTGGCTGGCGAGTCGCTGATGGAAGCTCGGCGGCTCAGGCCATTCGCTGATGGGCTGCTACGGCTGAAGCGACTTCAATCGGACCTCGCAAGTGCGTTCGACAATCTTCATGCAGTGCTGCCGCCGGTTTTAAACCATGCGGCGGTGATGGAGGCGCTGGCTGAGGCGCAGCGAAAGCTTCGGTTAAACCAAGCGTTCCTGGCGGAGCGTCTCGATGAATTGGATTCAGTTGATCGGAAAGCGACCGATCTTGCCAACAGGTTGTACGACGAAACGTTGGCGAGCCGGATGCGGCCTTTTGAGGACGGCGTGCGACACTATGCGAGAACGATCCGCGACCTCGGTCGTACCCTTGGCAAGCGGGTGCGACTGGAGATTGTAGGCGGCTCGACCGGCATCGACCGCGATATTCTCGAGCAGCTTGATGCCCCTTTGGGGCATCTCCTGCGCAACGCTGTAGACCATGGGCTTGAACCGCCTGAGGAGCGCATCGCGATGGGGAAACCCGAAGAGGGGCTGATCAGGCTCGAAGCGAGGCATAATGCCGGGCTGCTGCAGATAGCCGTGGTGGACGACGGCAGGGGGGTCGAGCTCTCGAAGCTGCGCGAGACCGTCGTCGCCCGGCAACTTGCAACCAGGGAAAGTGCTGACACACTCAGCGAAACCGAATTGCTCGCATTCCTGTTTCTGCCAGGCTTTTCGATGAAAGCGGGCCTTACCGACGTCTCCGGTCGCGGTGTGGGGCTTGATGCAGTGCAAGCCATGACGAAGGAAGTCCGGGGAGTCGCAAGCGTCTCCTCAGAATTTGGGCACGGAACCCGATTTCAACTGCAATTGCCGCTGACGTTGTCGGTCCTGCGCACGCTGCTCGTCGATGTTGATGGGGAGCCCTATGCTTTTCCACTCGCTGCCATTTCCAAGACTTTGAAACTGCAGCGGACGCAGATCAATCTCCTGCAGGGCCGGCCACATTTTCGATTGAATGATCGACAGATCGGGCTGGTCACCGCGCGCGAGGTGCTGGATCGAGGTGAGCCCGGATCGGAACCGAACGAACTCTCGGTCGTCGTCGTGGATGCGGGTCGGGGCGATGCGTACGGCCTGATCGTCGACCGTTTTCTCGGGGAACGCGAGTTGGTGATCAGACCTCTGGACCCACGGTTTGCCAAGATCAAGGACATCAGCGCAGCAGCCCTGATGGAAGACGGTTCGCCTGTTCTGATCTTCGACGTCGACGATCTGATCCGATCGGTGGAGAAGCTTGCATCATCCAGCGGACTTCGAACTCTTCGGCGCGCCGCGGGCGGTCCCGAAGCGAGCAGGCGCAAGCGCGTGCTCGTGATTGACGATTCACTGACGGTTCGCGAACTCCAGCGCAAGATGCTGGGCAATTACGGTTATGAGGTCGAAGTTGCGGTCGACGGTATGGACGGGTGGAATGCCGTCCGGTCTGGTCCTTTCGATCTCGTCGTCACCGACATCGACATGCCTCGTATGGATGGCATCGAGCTGGTGAGTTCGATCAGAAAGGACGCTCATCTTAAGAACACACCCATCATGATCGTTTCATACAAGGATCGGGAAGAAGATCGCGCGCGCGGGCTCGACGCAGGTGCGGACTATTATCTGACCAAGAGTAGCTTTCAAGACGAGGCGCTGATCCATGCCGTCGTGGACATGATTGGCGAGGCGGTTGAATGAGAACGAGATGGGAAGCCAGCGAATGAGAATCGGCGTGGTCAACGACATGCCCATGGCGGTTGAACTTCTGCGTCGACTGGTCCTGTCGACCGGCGAACATCAGGTCGCGTGGATCGCGACCAATGGGCGAGAGGCGGTCGAGGTCTGCAGACGTGATCTGCCGGATCTCATACTCATGGATCTAGCGATGCCAGAGATGGACGGCGTGGAAGCGACCCGCAGAATCATGGCGGAAACCCCGTGCTCAATCTTGCTGGTGACCGCTAGTATCGAAGCCAACCTCGCCGGCGTCTACGAAGCAATGGGTCATGGCGCGCTTGACGCAGTCGATATTCCCTCAGTGGGCATCGAAGGTAACGCGTCCTCGCAATCCGCCCGGCTTTTGACGAACAAGATAGGGACGATCGGCAAGCTGATTGGTGATGCGCCGACCCAGGCAAAAAGGCGGATGTCACGTGCGGCTGAGCCGACACCTCGACGCCTGATTGCAATCGGTGCCTCCGCGGGCGGGCCGGCTGCCGTTGCCGCAGTCCTGAGTTCGTTTCCCGTTGACTTTGGCGGCGCGATTGTACTCGTCCAGCATCTCGATGCTCAGTTCGTTCCAGGCCTCGTTGATTGGCTGGGGCAGCATACGCCTCTCCCGATCAGTCCGGCGCGGGAAAGGGATAGTCCTCAAGCCGGCACCGTTCTCGTTGCCAGTTCTGCGGATCATCTGGTTTTCAAGTCAGCTCGGCAACTTGGCTATACGCCCAGCCCCAAGGACAATGTTTATCGGCCGTCCGTAGATGTGTTCTTCGAAAGTGCGGCGCAATGGTGGCCCGGCTCGGTGACTGGTGTTCTGCTCACAGGCATGGGCAGGGATGGTGCGCGCGGGCTGAGACAGCTCCGCGACAAGGGGCATCTCACAATCGCGCAGGATAAAGCAACCAGTGCCGTCTATGGCATGCCGAAGGCCGCCGCCGACATCGGCGCGGCTGTTGATATTCTTCCTTTGAGTGCTATCGGCTCACGTATAATCGAAGCCTGCGAGCGCTCCACGTGAAAGGGCCCGTCCGATGACGCAAGAACCAGAGCTGGTCCCGCCACTCGCAGATAATTATTCATCCATGGTTCTGCTCATCGATGATCAGATCATGGTTTGCGAGGCGGTCAGGCGCGCTCTAGCCACCGCGCCCGATATTTCCTTACACTTCTGCACCGACCCATTGAGAGCGATGGCGGTCGCGGATGAGGTAAAGCCAACGGTTATTCTGCAGGATCTCGTCATGCCCGGGGTCGATGGGCTGCATCTGGTGCGAGAATACAGGAAGCATGGGTCGACACGCGCGGTCCCAGTCATTGTGCTGTCGAGCAAGGAAGATCCAGCCACCAAGGGCGAGGCGTTCGCTGCGGGAGCGAACGACTATCTCGTCAAACTGCCGGACCGTATCGAGCTGATTGCACGTATTCGATATCACACGCGGGCCTATCTGGATCACGTCCAGCGAGACGCGGCGTACCGAGCGCTAAGGGAAAGCCAGCGACAGCTGATCAGTGCAAATCTCGAGCTTGAACGTCTGACGCGGATCGATGGCCTGACGGGTCTAGGCAACAGGCGCTATTTTGACGAATATCTGGCGGCTGAATGGAAGCGCGCTTTTCGCGCACAGTCCCCATTGTCGCTGTTGATGATCGATGCAGACAACTTCAAACGATACAACGATACCTATGGCCATATGGCCGGCGACGAGGTGCTCAAGCAAATCGCCCGCGTAATCCAGAGTGGTTCCGGCCGCTCCACCGATCTCGCTGCGCGGTACGGAGGCGAAGAGTTCGTCATCGTGCTGGTCGACACTTTACTGGAACAATCCAGCGCGATCGCAGAGCGGCTCGTCCAGAGCGTGCGGGAATTGAACATACCCCACGGCCCGGATCGCGTGACCATCAGCGTTGGCGCCGCAACAGCGGTGCCCACCGAGAACGAGACGCCAAACGATTTCGTCAATGCCGCCGATTTGGCTCTGTTTCGTGCCAAATCGGAAGGACGAGATCGTGTTGCGCTTCATATGTCCCGCAGCTAGAGAAGCTCAATGCACCTCCGAAGAGCGGGTGTGTAATTTGAGGCTAAGATGGGGCGTGAGAGCGGCACTCGGTTGAAGATAGGAGCCGGACAACGGGCTTGAAGGCTGGTTGGGCAAACGTTGGGAATGACAGCGACAGCGAGCTGGCCAGGTTCCGCTCCCTCCTCCTTATCATTGCGCCGCTTAAAACCCCAGGGTTGATTGCCGTGTGAAGCACTGGCGCGGCGAGGAAAACTTGCGGCGCGCTTCGCTGCAGAATTCCGGGAGGAGAAGGCTGAGCGTGTTCCAGAGGTCTATTAACTCCAGCAGGCGGAACCTTGCGAGCCTCGAAGCCTTCTTCCTGTTAGCTAAGGAGGAAACCAATGGCAAATCTGGGAAGACTGGCTGTCGCGATGCTTGGCATTCTTGCTTACCAAAATCGCGATAAGATCGGCGACTTGATCCGCGGCGCGGGAAATCGAGATCCAAACAACACACAAGGCGGGCTCTTGGATCAGCTGTCCAAGGGCGTCTCCGGGACCGCGTTTGGGGACATCCTCGACCGCTTCAGAAATGCAGGAGCGGGATCGAAGGTCGATTCGTGGGTTAGTACCGGACCCAACGAACCGATCGACCCGAAGGACGTGGAGACGGCAATTGACGAGGACACTCTCACTGCGCTTTCGATGCAAACTGGTCTGTCGCGCGATGAGTTGATTGCCCGGATCACTAAAGACTTGCCCGAGGCGGTCGACAAGCTGACGCCAAGGGGCGAACTGCCAGCAGCGACCGATGAGATCGCACTCCTAGATCAGGTGCCGCCACGCACTCCAGAGCGGTAAACGGGGGATTACATCGACCGTTAAATTGGCCGCGCCGCAATCCGGAGCGCATGACTGAACGGGCGGGCCACGGCCTGCCGTTGGGCGCCGCGAAGGAAAGAGTGGTGAAAGGGGGCGATCTTCTCTTTGGACTGGTTGTGATGAGGCGGGACCCTGGCACAGGTCGGCGTTGAGTTCCACTCTGCATTTTATTCAACATGACCCTAAATTGATTGGTCCACCCGGTTCCGAAACGACACAATGCGGGCTCGGCTGAGGCCCCTCCGTCTTTGAGGTATCGTCCTCGCGACCGCGTAAACAAGAAAGTGAATGATCGACCGACGTGACGCGATCACCCCATGTAGCGGCTTGCCGATCGAGCTTCAAAGTCAGCCTGATAGACTTTTGAAATAGACGTCATACAATCCCATTTTTCTGCTTTCAATGAAAGCAAAGCGAAATGGCCGAAGAACGCGCCCAACGCCGTCTTGCCGCCATATTGGCCGCCGACGTGGTGGGCTACAGCCGACTTCTGGACCTGGACGAGCAAGGAACATTGAACGCGTTAAAGAGGAGGCGGAAGGAGATCCTGGAACCACTGGTCCGCGACCGTCACGGCCGTGTCGTAAAAGTGATGGGTGATGGCGTCCTAGTCGAGTTCGGAAGCGCAGTGAACGCGGTGTCATGCGCCGTCGAACTCCAGAAGCGGATGATGGCCGCGAACGAGGGTTTGGCGTTCGACCGACAAATCAACCTGCATATCGGCATCAATCTGGGCGATGTCGTTGTCGAGGACGGCGATCTGTTCGGCGATGGCGTTGTTGTCGCAGTGCGGCTTCAGGCAATGGCCGGGGCCGGAGATATCTGCGTCTCCGGCAGCGTCTACGATCAAGTCAAGCGAAAGCTTGAATGCGACTTCGACGAACTCGGTCCGCAAGCGATCAAGAACGTTGCCGAACCGGTATCCGTTTACCGGATTCGGTTATCGGCCTCATCTGAAAGTGGCGGACCGGCAGAGAAAGCGCCGCTGCCGCTCCCCGGCAAGCCCTCCATCGCCGTCCTTCCCTTTACGAACATGAGCAACGATCCGGAGCAGGAGGCTTTTGTCGACGGCCTCACCGAAGACCTGATCACGGATCTGTCGAGGAACAGCGAGTTGTTTGTCATCGCCAGCAACTCGGCTTTTGCATACAAGGGCAGGCATATGGATGTGCGTCGCATCGCGCGAGAACTGGGAGTGCGCCATCTTCTTGAGGGTAGTGCACGGCGGGCAGCTGGACGGGTGCGTATCAACGCTCAATTGATCGATGCGATCGGGGGCGACCACCTTTGGGCCGAAAGATTCGACCGAAGCCTTGAAGATATCTTCGCTGTTCAGGACGAGGTGACCGGCAAGATTGTCGAGGCTCTGGTGGGCCGTCTGACCGCCGCGCCGGGGCGCAACAGACCGAAGAACCTGGAGGCCTATGATTTATGTGTGCGTGCACGGGCCTTGGGCCTGCAAACGGCACTCACCGCGAAAGAAGCCATTTTCCTGCTGAACCGGGCAATTGCGCTCGATCCGGAATATGCGGAGGCGCATCGTTGGCTGGCACTCAACCTCTGGCTGGGCTGGGAGTTCTGGGACGAACCGATGGACCCCAATCGCACAAGTGCGCTTGCCGAAGCACAGCAGGCGGTCGAACTCGACCCGAATGACGCTGGGAACCGATGGGTATTGGGCGTTATACTAGGACATGAGGGTCGCTGGGCGGAATCGGATGCCGAATTCGCCGCCGCCCACAAGCTGGATCCCAACCACGCCGACGCATGGGCAATGCAAGCTGAACTGACGACGGAAAACGGCCGGCCTGCCGAAGCCATAGAGCAGGTGCGCAAGGCGCTGCGGCTCAACCCTCACCCGCCCGGTTGGTACTACTGGATGTTGGGCCAGGCTCAGTATGCCATCGGCGACTACGAATCCGCGGTTCAAACGTTGCGGAGACCCGAAACTTATCGCACGACTTCACGACGCCTGCTTGCAGCAAGCCTTGCGCAACTTGGCCGTTTGGAGGAGGCGCGCTGGGAGGCGGAAATGTTCATGATAAGCAATCCGCACTTCACAATCAGGCATTGGTCAGCTTCGCAGCCTTTCCCGGCCGAGGACGTCCGACGGCATATCGTGGAAGGCTATCGCATGGCGGGGCTGCCAGAATGACTGTCACGGCTATGCCGTCGGGGCCGCAGTGGATAGCGTCTCGAGGCTGCCGCAGCAGCGAATATTTGGTCTCTTCTGCCGGAACGAAATTCGTCAAATCGAGACTTGAACATGGCAAGTGAAGACTTTCGGCACCGGAAAGCACAACGGGAGGATCTCCCGGCCCTGATTACGCTCATGGACGCGGCGATCTCTGAACTCCAGAAGCCCTTTCTAGATGACGCTCAGATCCAATCCAGCCGGGCCATCATGGGGCTGGATACACAACTTGTCGACGACGGCACTTACTTCCTCGTGGAGCACAACGGCGTTTTGGCAGGTTGCGGCGGTTGGAGCCGGCGCGCAACGATGTATAGTGGAGATCAGTCGCCTGGACGTGATGCAGCGCTGCTTGATCCTGCCAAGGACGCAGCACGCATCAGAGCCATGTACACCCATCCGGACTTTGTCCGGCGGGGGGTCGGCCACTTGATCCTTGCGCTTTGTGAGCGTGCCGCCAAGGCCGAGGGCTTCGCCCGTGCTGAGCTGGCAGCTACCGCGGCCGGAGAGCCACTGTATCGCGCCTGCGGGTACCAATCCGTCAAGAAATTCTTCGACGAGCGTGGCGGGGCTCCGGTTCCTATCCTGCTTATGAGCAAGACGCTCTGACCTCCGGCTTACAGGGCAGTCGCACGCAGTTGGCGGCGCTCGCCGGCACGGAATGCTCACCTATACTTCCGCCCCATGGTCCGCTTTTGGTGAATGGACGGGACCGTACGAATGACTGCCATTGGGCGCAAAGCCGCCGTTCGGCTTCCACTATGCCCAGATCGCATGCCGTCACGTTCGGACGCTCAGTCAAAGCGAACGAGATCTAATCCTGAAGAATCAGCCGGCCGGGATTACCGGCGCAGCCGGATCGTGAGGTCCGGGAACATGGCCGGCAGGAACCACTGCCGCCGCGCCTAAAACGTGCTTCTCTTGATCATCAAAGAAAATGTGGGCCCCGAGCGCCTTCAGGATGGGTGCTTTCTCACGGCTGCCTACGAAGTGCGCCTCGTCAGCTGGTGTTCCCCACGCTCTCAGCGTCCGAATTACGCGCTCATGCGCAGGGGCGTTCCGGGCAGTGACAAGTGCGATGCGGACCTTACTCACGTTGCCCTCATTAAGGAAAACTCGGCGCAATGCCGATAACTTGTGAAGAAAATTGCCAAACGGGCCGCGCGCCATCGGATTGCTCGCGTTCGCGGTCTCATGCGCAAGGAAAGCCTCCAGGCCCTTTTCTTTGTAGATTGCGTCGGACTCGGGGCCAAACACTACAGCATCGCCGTCGAACGCGACCCGGACCTCGCCCTGGGGTGTTTCGGCACGATCCTTGGGCGCCAAGCCAAGCCGAGCAGCGGCTGCTCCGCCGTCCACCGCTCCTTTTACATCCGTGTCCGCGTTTGAGAGAAATAGGTCAATGCCCCAAGCAGGAACAAAAGGAGCGAGTGACCGCCCGCTAGTAAAACTGCCTGTCTTGACGACAAGCCCATAATGATCGATCGACTTGAACGCTCGGAGAGAGAGGTCGGGCGAGTTCTGGGACAGAAGGATCACTTCAACATACGGAGCAGCCTCAGGATCGTTCAGCGCGAGTAACCGCTCGACTACCTCAAAGCCAGCACCCCTGCGGAGGATCACGTCCTCGCGTTCGAGTTGCATGGCCGCATACGACTTGACGCCGTAGTTCTCGAATACGCGATGTTCCTCCTCCAGATCAAAAAGAGCGCGCGTAGAGATTCCGATGCGGAGAGGGCTGGCCCTTAGCGTAGACCCTGGATCGCCATTCCCCTTGTCATCTTCGGCTGTAAGAGAGGCTTCCGCGATTTCCATTTGCCCTTCCTCCGATATTAAGACAGCCTAGGCAATGCCCTTTCTATATTTGACTTATTTCCGAAGAATTGAAGATCTGCGGTTCATTGCGGATCGCTGTCATTTCATCGCGATTTCCTAACTTTTCAAATGCCAGATGGACTTGGGAGCATCGACACGTCGTGGGAAGGTCCACTGGTGTGGTCTAAGCCCTCGAAGGCAGCGATATTCGACTGGACTTCATACGGCAACGAAGCATTGGTGTTGCCAGCGCAGCAGAAGAACAATGGATTAACAACGAGCAGAATCTCCAGCCCGCCAAGACAGCGGGCTTCGGTCAGTACAAGCGCCGGAATGGTCCGGGCTTCTAACTGATGGAGATTTGAAATGTCTATCTTTAACAACACCACTATGAAGGCCGACAATGCGGAAGCCGCCGATACGGCACCCAGCGTCGACGACAGCACCCCAACCCGGAAGCCGCGCGAGAAGTCCGTGGTGACCGTCGCGGTGACGGTCAAGAAGGCAAAGGACGAAGCGCCCGCAGCGCCTACCAAAACCGACATCGTCCTCAAGAAGCTGAAGTCGGCCAAAGGCGCTACAATCCAAACCCTGATGGATGCGACGGGATGGCAGGCGCATTCGGTGCGGGGTTTCCTCTCCGGTACCGTCAAGAAGAAGCTTGGCCACGAACTGCTCAGCGACACCGGCAAGGACGGACAAAGGCGGTACCGCATTGCCGAGGCGAAGACCGCCGGTTGACCTAGATGCGCAAAAGACAGGATCTGGATAGTGAGATCGCCGGGATTGGCGGTCTCACGCGTGATGAACTCACGGCAGCATGGAAAAAGGCCTATGGCTGCCCGCCGCCCAAAGGGGTCAAACGTGGGTTGCTTGAACGGTCGGCCGCCTGGCATCTCCAGGCCAAGCGATTGGGTGGTTTACCTTCGACCGTCAAGAAAACACTCGGAGCAGGCAACGCGCGCCAGTCCAACGTAAAGGCTGTCCAACCGAGCAATACTGGACCGGATCGCGAGGACGGTGTTCCGTCGGTCCGAGCAGCGTCATCGGATAAGGCACTAACGTCGCCGCCACGATCCCTTCCGCCAAGAATCGGCTCCCGTCTGGTGCGGGAATGGAATGGCCGGATGCACGTTATCGAAGTGGTCTATGACGGCTTCGTGCTCGATGGCAAGACGTACGGATCGCTGTCGGCTGTCGCCCGCCGCATTACCGGCGCCCATTGGTCTGGCCCGAGGTTCTTTGGCCTATGACAGCAATCCCTCGCCTCAACTGCGCGATCTACACTCGCAAATCGACCGAAGAGGGATTGGAGCAGGAATTCAATTCGCTCGATGCCCAGCGCGAAGCGTGCGCGGCCTTCATCGCATCGCAGGTCGGTCTTGGCTGGAAGTTGATGCCAAGCCACTACGATGACGGCGGGATTTCGGGCGGCACGATGGAGCGCCCTGCCCTGCAGCGTCTCCTACAGGACATCCGGGACAAAGAGGTCGATGTGGTGGTCGTCTACAAGATCGACCGCCTCACCCGTTCGCTGATGGATTTTTGCAAGATCGTCGAGATCTTCGATGCCAGCTCCGTCTCGTTTGTCTCGGTCACGCAGCAGTTCAACACCACAACCTCAATGGGCAGGCTCACGCTCAACGTGCTCTTGTCCTTCGCCCAGTTCGAGCGAGAGGTTACAGCAGAGCGTATCCGCGACAAGATCGCGGCCTCGAAGAAGAAAGGCATGTGGATGGGTGGCGTGGTGCCCCTGGGCTATCGTGTCGAGTACCGCAAGCTGGTGATTGACGAAACCGAGGCACAAACAGTCAGACACCTGTTCGCCCGCTATCTCACCCTGAGGTCAGTGCGCGACCTTGTCGATGAGGCTGCGAGCGACGGGGTTTCCACACGATCGCGACACCTCATAGACGGATCAGTTGCAGTTACCATGCCGTTTGGTCGCGGCAACCTCTACCACCTGCTTTCGAACCCGGTCTACGTCGGCAAGATCAGGCACAAGGATCAGGTCTACGATGGAGAGCACAAGCCAATTGTCACGTCTGCCACGTTCGACGAGGCCCAGGCACTACTTGCCTCTCAGGCGCCGCGGCGGCGAAGCGAGTCCAATGTCACGCAAGCCCATTTGCTCACCGGTCTGCTCTTTGATGAAGCGGGCGAGAAATTGCGATCGGTTCATGCCAATAAGCAAGGTGTTCGCTACCGATACTATGTCTCAAAGCAGTTCGTCGATGAGCGCAGGAAAGGTTCCGAGGGCTGGCGTCTTCCGGCACCCGCACTTGAGTCAGTTGTTGAGCATCGCCTCAATCGGATTCTCAGTGATCAAGCCCAACTGTCTGATTGGATTCGGCAATGGGCAGACTCTGGCGAAATCCAGGCAGCGATGCGGCGAGTTGACGAGATGCGGTCGTGTTGGGCTTCAGGCACTACGGATGCGAAGCGATCTCTCCTCCAAAAGATCGTTCACAGGATCACCCTCAAGCTTGGTTTATTGACCATCGAACTGGATCGCCGCTCGCTATCGGAATTGCTTCTCGACCGAAAGCTGCCACCCAACGATAGCGCCCAAGTAACTTCCATCGAATGTCCAATCGGAATGAAGCGTCGCGGCGTCGAAACGCGGATCGTGCTTACCAACGGATCCAATATCAACCGGGCACCCGATGCCGCCTTGATCAACCTTCTGCGCCGCGCCCACCTATATCTCGGCCAACTTACAGACGGAGTCGGTCGCAGCCTTACCGACGTTGCCATGCTCAACGGCACCGATACATCCGAGGTCAGCCGCCTATTGCCCTTCGCTTTCCTCGTTCCAAAAATTGCGGCCAACATCGTTGCAGGTGATCAACCTGTTGAACTAACGGCGCACCGGCTGTCCCGATTGTCGGACCTCCCCCTTACTTGGACTGACCAGGCTGCACTCCTGGGCTTCTAACCATCCGGCGAACATCTCGCTGACCAGTCGACCATCGCTTTGGCAAACACTTGGCTACGGAATTCGCCCGACAGAGACGGACGACTAAAAGTCGGGTGTTTTGCGTTTACCGCGGCGTCTCAGCCAAGTGTTGCCCACTACTCGGCGCTAACCCACGGAAATGTCGGAGGTATTCTGAGACGGTCGAAACCCCGAAAAACGAGGGGACTGGATGGTGGGCCCGGAGGGACTCGAACCCCCAACCAAGCGGTTATGAGCCGCCGGCTCTAACCATTGAGCTACAGGCCCCACGCGGGCTGGATTAATGTTTTTCGCATCGCGGCACAAGGCTTTCCCGACGGGCTTCCGCAGATCGCCCAAATCAACCCATAATCGCGCTCTACGCGATCCCTGGCGACTTGATCGCAGACCAAGGAGATTTTCATGACCAGACATCTTTTGCCTCTCGCGCTCGCCACTGCAATCGCTTTTCCGGCGATGGCTGGAGCCGCCGATCTGCCGACGCCGCCCCGCATCATCGTGTCGGGCGAAGGCGAAGCAGCCATAGCCCCCGATCTGGCGGTCCTGACCCTGAGCGTCATGCGCGAGGCCAAGACCGCGCGCGCCGCGCTCGATGCCAACAATGACGCCATGGCCGCCGTGATCGCGGCGATGAAGTCCGCCGGCATCAAGGACCGCGACCTGCAGACCGCTGGCATCCAGATCAACCCGCGCTACAACTACACCAACAAGCCGGACGGCAGCCAGGAAGCCGAACTCGTCGCCTACCAGGTGACCAACACGCTTTCGGTGCGGGTGCGCGATGTCGACAAGACAGGCGAGGTCCTCGACAAGGCGGTGTCGCTGGGCGTCAACCAGGGCGGCGGCATTGCCTTCACCAATGACAACCCGGCAGCCACGGTCACCGAGGCGCGCAAGAAGGCGGTTGCCGACGCCATGGCCAAGGCCAAGACGCTGGCCGAAGCCGCCGGCGTCAGCCTAGGCCGGGTGCTCGAGATCACTGACCAGAACATCAGGCCGGCGCCGATGCCGATCAATGCCAAAGCCTTCGATGCCGCGGCCGGCGCGGCTCCGGTACAAGCCGGTGAGAACGCCTACAATGTGCAGGTCACCGTCACCTTCGAACTGAAGTAGGCGGCTCTGACGATCCGTGGCTGAGCCTGGCCACGGCAATCATCAGCCAATAGCGTGCATGAAAAACCCGCGGGATTGCTCCCGCGGGTTTTTTCGAGCCACACCCTTCAAACGGGAAAGGGGCTCCGCTAGTCCAGACCGATCGCAGAGATCGTGTCTCCCGGCATGATCTTCGCAGAGGATCATGCCCTCAAGGATCCGGCCAAACCCGAGCTTAGCGATAAATAACCGGGCAGCCGCGCTCATTGGCGAACACGACGACGACGCGGTCGCCATCCTGACGGCCCGCCACCTTCACCGTACGACGGTTGACGTCGACGATGCGGACACGGTGGAGACCCATGCGTTCGGCCTTGTCGAGGGCGCGGTCCGGCGAGCAGCCACGGCGCCAGTCGCCACGGCGTTCGTCACGGCGATGGCGATAACCGTCGTCACCGGTATAGACGCCGAAACGCGGGTCGTTGTTGTTGCCGAAGCCGAGGTAAAGGCTGTCGGCGTGAGCGGGAACGGCCGCCAGCGTGCCGAGACCGACCAGGGCCGAAAGGGCTACCGTCTTGATCGTGTTGAACATCGTCTTCTCTCCTTTTTGCGGGCCTTCGCCCGTCCTCGTGAACCGATGGGGGGAGAATGCGCTTGCCTGTCTGAACTCTTTACGAACCTGCCGTTCATCTCCGGTTCATATGGCGGGAAGAAGGAAAGTTCTGGCCATTTGCCGTCGTCCCCAGCCGTTGTTGAAGGCCAGAACGTCTGACTCGGCGCCCCGGTTCCGACCCCGCTGATTGGCCGAATGCATTCGAACGGGAGGCTCCTGCTCACCGCCGCTGGTCCTACGGCTCCTCGTCCAGCACATAGTCAAAATAGTCTTCCGGCTCGGCAAGATCGGTTTCGCTCGCCTTGACCCGGCCGCGCATCGAGATGCCGGCTTCATGCACGGTCGCGGCGCTGCCAGACACCAGCCGGTGCCACCAGTAGAGGTCGCGGCCCTCGGCCACCAGCCGATAGGCACAGGTACTGGGCAGCCAACTGATGGTTCGCACATTCTGCGGCGTCAGCCCGACGCAGTCGGGAACGCGCGCCAGCCGATTGGCATAGTCCGAACAGCGGCAGGTCTCGGCGTCGAACAGCCGACAGCCGACGCTGGTCCAGTATATCTCGCCGGTGTCCTCGTCCTCAAGCTTCGAAAGGCAGCATTTACCGCAGCCGTCGCACAGCGATTCCCACTCGGCCGGGCTCATCGCCTCCAGCGCCTTGGTTTTCCAGAATGGCGTTTCCATTTCCGGGATGTGGCCCCAGCCGCGGGCAAGGTCAAGCGCGGCAATGGTCGCAATGCGGCTATCGCCAGGTGAATGACATGAAGTTGCCTTCAAAAGGTCGGTCAATCGCCCCGTACGGCCTCTATCCGTGCCAGACTGGAACCAATCGGCACAAGATCGGTTTCGGCAAGGATGGGACCCCACAAGGAGAATTTCGATGAAACGCCAACCACGGATTCTGGCAGGCACGGCACTTGGCCTGTTGATGGCATCCGCGCCGTTGGGCGCGTTCCCGCTTCAGGGAAGTGTCGCGTCCGGCCTTGCCCAGCGCACGGCAGCCCCATTCATCCTGGCGCAAGCAGCATGCGCCGAAGGCGAAGCGGCCGAAGCCTGCGCACAAAAGCAGCAGGCGGAACCCGAACAGAAGCGCGAGCGCAAGAAGGCCGAGCCTGAACAGCAGGCCGCGCCTGCCCAGAGCGAGCAGCCCGCCGAGGAACAGCAGCCACGCAGGAAGAAGCGCGACCAGCAGCAGCAGACCGAGCAGGCGCCGGCCGAACAGGCCGCTCCAGCCGAGGAACAGCAGCCGCGCAGGAAGAAGCGCGACCAGCAGCAGCAAACCGAGCAGGCGCCGGCCGGCCAGGCGGAACCGGCCAACGACAATCAGCCCGGCGAGCAGGCCAAACCGCGCAAGAAGAACAGGCAGGACCAGCAGGCCCAACCTGAAGTCGCCCCGGCACCGAAGGAGGCTCCCGCTGGAGAGGCGACGGCCCCTGCCGGCGAACAGCCCGCGGCCCAGGGCGAGCAGCCCCAGGACACGACGAAGAAGCGTGTCAGGAAACCTGTTGGCGAGCAGCCGGCCACAGCCGAACAGCCAGCCACCGGCGAACAACCGGCCAATGGTCAGACGGCAGCACCGGTACAGGGCGAAAACCCGGTGCAAGGCGAAGCACCGGCCGATCCAAACGCCGCTCCCATCCTGGACAGCCAGAAGGACGCCGAGCGCAGAGGCGGCCGCAAGCAGGGCGACAAGATCGTCCCCCAGGATGGCGAGCAGCAGAATGGCGGGCAAAATGCCCAGCAAGGTGGCGATCAGGGCCGCAAGCCGGTGGCTGCTCCCATCGACCAAGGTCCGCCGCCCACCGACGACAGGGCCGCACAGCAGGAGATCAAGCCCGAGAAGATCGCGCCGGTGACGGAGGAAAAGGGCACACGCGTAGAGCGTGCACCCGATGAGAACGTCCGCGACCGCCGGCGTCCGAAAGGCGTCGACGTCGTCAGGGAACTCGGCGACCGCGTCATCCTGCAGTTCAACAATCAGACATTCGTCGAAAGCAATGACGCCCCGCGCATGACCCGCGGCGCCAGGAACGTCTATTATGAGGATCTGTCGGGCGACCGCACCCGGGAAATCGTCGAGCGTGACAACGGTGTTCAGATCGTCACCATCCGCAATCGCTATGGCGACGTCATCCAGCGTTCGCGCATTGCGCCGGATGGACGCGAATATGTGCTGAGCTATGTCGACGAGCGGCATTATCAGGACGACAGCGACTGGCGCGATCCCGGCGATGATCTGCCGCCGATGCGGCTGACAATCCCGCGCGAGGAGTACATTCTGGACTCCGAGGATGTCGAAGATCCGGACGACTACTACACTTTCCTCGAACAGCCACCGGTGGAGAAGGTCCAGCGCCTCTACTCGATCGACGAGGTCAAACGTTCGGCACGCGTGCGCGACATCGCACGGCGCGTCGATCTCGACACGCTCAACTTCGAGTTCGGCTCGGCCTCGATCTCCGACACCGAGGTGCAGAAGCTCGAGGGCGTCGCCACCGCCATGGAGAAGCTGTTGAAGAAGAACCCGGCCGAGACCTTCCTGATCGAGGGTCACACCGACGCCGTCGGCTCGCCGGAAGCCAACCTCGCTCTGTCCGATCGCCGCGCGGAATCGGTGGCTGAAGCGCTCACCAATGCGTTTGGCATCCCGCCGGAAAACCTGACGACGCAGGGCTATGGCGAGGAGTATCTGAAGGTCAACACGACGGCGCCAAACCGCGAGAACCGACGCGTCGGCATCCGTCGCATCACGTCGCTGGTGGCACCTGTGGCCAGCAACAATTAGGCCATGATTTCAAAATCATGACCTAGTTTGTGGAATCGGCACGAGAAGCATCCATCCCCGGCACCGCCGGGGATGGATGGATGTGACGGTTCAACAAGAATTGTACAGCCATTAGACACGGCTCATTGAATCGCGAGCGCACCTACCCCAGATTCAAGCCTGGGCGTTCCCTGCCCCGTCCCGACTCCAGCGGGACGCATTGAGCCCCGCCGGACATTGTTCGGCGGGGCTTTTTGCCTTGCAAACGGTGGCGACCTGGCGGAATACGGCCATTGTCCGAGAGATAACCAGCCGGAATCATCCTATGAAGCGTCTCGAACTCGCCATCGAAATCGATCATCCTCGCGTCGCGCTGGCTGCTCGTCGTTTTCTATATAGGCCTGGCCCTTGCATTGGCCGTCTATGCGCTGTCATTCGGCAAGAAGCTTTTATGAGTTCATTACCCTGACGTTCACGCTCGGTGACACCGACACTATCCTCAAGATGCTCGGCCTGATCGATGCCGCGCTGGTTGCCTCGCTGGTGGTGATGGTCATCATCTCGGGCTACGAGAACTTCGTCAGCCGCTTCGATGACCAGGACGGCGGCGACGACGGCGTGCATTGGCTGGGCACGATCGATGTCGGTTCGCTGAAGGTCAAGGTCGCCTCGACCATCGTCGCCATCTCGTCCATCCACCTTTTGCAGGTGTTTTTGAACTCGTCGACCTACACGACCGACCAGTTGATGTGGCTGACCATCATCCACCTCGCCTTCGTCGTCTCGGCCTTCATGCTCGCCTATATCGACCGGCTGATGGGCCTGAGCAAAGGCAACAAGGACGAGGCGTGAGCCTGCGCCTGCCGGACATGAATCAGTCCGGCAGGAACGATGCCCTACGCCTTGTTCGAGCAGGCTTTCCCATGATTCTGCGGGTGGCGAAGGGCTTGGCTCAACGCCCGCGTCGCGTCAAAACAAAGAGTTCTAGAGCGGGATGAAATGAGACTGAATCGGCTTGGGATTCCCTTAGGCGTGCAAATCTGATTCAACCTTCATGCTGGGCAAGGAGGTCAGCATGGATGGGCAAGCCTTATTCGATGGATCTTCGCGAA
>NZ_RZRT01000078.1:0-22863 GCF_003998295.1 Mesorhizobium sp. M7A.F.Ca.US.011.01.1.1 | reverse complement strand
TTCAGGTTGATGGTTCACCGGTGGGAAGGGACCGAGCCATGCCACGGCCTGTCCTCGAAAGGACGACCAGGATCCCCTCGGTCTCCTTCCCACTTCAGACATAGCATGGGAACAACACACAGGATCCTCGGGTCTGCGCGCCGCTTCGCGTCGCTCCGCCCGTGGATGACGAAGGCGGGAGGAGCTTGGCGCAGGCAAAGCTACCTGCCTACCGCGCCAGGTCCGCCACCACGGCGTCGAGCACGATCATACCGGCCGGCGTGGCGCGCAGGCGCGAATTGCCGATCGGCGCCACCAGCCCCTCTCCCTGCAGCATCGACAGCCGCGCGCTCGACAGGCCGCGTCCGGAGAACGCTTCGTAGCGGGAGAGGTCGATGCCTTCGGCGAGCCGCAGGCCCATCAGCAGGAATTCGTCGGCCTCTTCCGAACGCGTGAGGATTTCGCCGCCGGTGACGCCATGGCCCTTGGCCTCGACCAGATAGGCCCAGGTTTCCGGCATCCGCTCGGCGATCGTCACCGTGCGGCGCCCATTCTCGACGAAGCGGCCATGCGCGCCCGGTCCAACGCCGACATATTCGCCATAGCGCCAATAGGTGAGGTTGTGCCGGCTCTCGGCGCCCGGCCTTGCGTGGTTGGAAATCTCGTAGGCCGGCAAACCATGCGCCGATGTAATCTCCTGCGTCAGCGCATAGAGGTCGGCGGCGTGGTCATTGTCGGGAATGATGAATTTCTTTGCAGCGTGCAGGGCGTGGAAGGGCGTGCCTTCCTCGATGGTCAGCTGGTAAAGCGACAGATGGTCGGCGGCATGGCCGATCGCCTGTTCCAGCTCGGATGCCCAAGCCTCCGGCGTCTGGCCGGGCCGGGCATAGATGAGGTCGAAGGACAGCCTTGGGAATATTTCCCGCGCGAGGCCGATGGCGTGCAGCGCTTCCTCGACATTGTGCAGCCGCCCGAGGAAGCGCAAATCCTTGTCATCCAGCGCCTGCACGCCGAGCGACACGCGGTTGACGCCGGCTGCCCGGTAGCCGCGAAAGCGTTCGGCCTCGACCGAGGACGGATTGGCCTCCAGCGTCACCTCGATGCCGTCAGGCACAGTCCAGTTCTTCGCCACGGCGTCCAGAACCCTGGCCACGGTTTCTGGCTTCATCAGCGACGGCGTGCCGCCGCCGAGGAAAACGCTGGTCACCTCGCGCAGCCCGGTGCGTTCGCGCATCGTCGCCAGTTCGGCCTCGAAGGCGCTGGCAAAGCGCTCCTGGTCGACTGGCTGGTGGCGGACATGGCTGTTGAAGTCGCAATAGGGGCATTTGGCCGCGCAGAACGGCCAGTGGACATAGACGCCGAAGCCGGGCGTCCGGTCGAGCAGCATGCTCATGCCGAGCCCAATCTCGCTTTGGCGAACTTCTGGAAGGCGCGAGCGCGATGCGACAGCGCCGTCGGCTGGCCGGGCTTCCAGCCGTGTTTTTCCTCAGCGCTCATTTCGCCAAAAGTCTTTTCGAAGCCATCGGGCAAAAACACCGGATCATAGCCAAAGCCGAGCTCGCCGCGCGGCGGCCAGACCAGCGTGCCTTCGGCCTCGCCGCGATAATATTCCGCCTCGCCGTCGGGAAACGCCAGGCAGATGACGGCGACGAAGCGGCCCTTGCGCTGTTGCGGCAAGGCGGCGCCGACTTCCTGCAGCGCCACTTCGGTGCGCTGCATGGCCATACCGAAGTCGCGCGTCCCCTCAGGGGTTTCGGCCCAGTTGGCGGTGTAGACACCGGGTGCGCCATCAAGCGCGTCGACACACAGGCCGGAATCGTCCGACAGCGCCGGCAGGCCGGTCGCCTTGGCGGCGGCGAGCGCCTTGATGTAGGCGTTCTCCTCGAAGGTGGTGCCGGTCTCGTCCGGTTCCGGCAAGCCATACTCCTTGGCCGACTTGGCTTCGAAGCCGAACGGCCCCATCAGGTCGGCGAATTCGCGCAGCTTGCCGTCATTATGGCTAGCGACGACGATCTTCTTGCCATCAAGAGAATGCATCAAAGGCCCCAGATTCGTGGCTCGGCAAATTCGATCGAATTGCCCGAGGGGTCGCGTATATAGATCGAACGGCCGCCCTGCGGCCACTCGAATTCGCTTTCGATGGCGATGTGCTTCGCCTCGAGATGCGCTTTCCAGCGCACGATTTCGTCGGCGGTCGCCGCAAAGCAGAGATGGCCTTCCCCGACCGTGCCGTGCGGCGGCACCGGCAGCCTGGCGTCGGACGCCGGCGGGATTTTGGTTGCCTCGGCGTTGAAGACGAGCAACACGCCCGGCCCGCAGCGGAAGAACAGGTGCCTGCCGTCGACCTTGCCGAGGAGGGGGAGGCCGAGGATTTCAGTGTAGAACTGTTCCGCAGCCTGCAAGTCGGTGACGTAGAGGGCAGATTCCAGGATCGCAGAGGGAGTCACGAGGCGCCCCCCTCTGGCCTGCCGGCCATCTCCCCCTCAAGTGGGGAGATTGGCTGTGGCCTCGCCGGCATTTCTCGCGCAACGTTGACTATTGGCGAAGGCCAAGACAGCATCTGATCTCCCCCCTTGCGGGGGAGATGGCCGGCAGGCCAGAGGGGGGTGTCTTGGCTCGGCATTCGAAACCTCAGGCCACCGCCATCTGCTGCAAACTCACCAACCGCTGGATGCCTTTCTTGGCCAGGCCCATTAAGTCCGCGAACTGCTCTTCGGAGAAAGGCTCGCCCTCGGCGGTGCCCTGGATCTCGACGATGCCGCCCTTGCCGGTCATGACGAAATTGGCGTCGGTGCCAGCCGAGGAATCTTCGAGATAATCAAGGTCGATGACAGGCTGGCCGTCATGGATGCCGCAGGAGATCGCGGCGACATGGTCCTTCAGCACCTTGGCGACACTGGCCATCTGGCGCGCTTCCATCCAGCGCAGGCAGTCATAGAGCGCCACCCAGCCGCCGGTGATCGAGGCTGTGCGGGTGCCGCCATCGGCCTGGATGACGTCGCAATCGACGGTGATCTGCTGCTCGCCCAGCGCCTGCAGATCGACCACGGCGCGCAACGAGCGGCCGATCAGGCGCTGGATCTCCAGCGTGCGGCCGCCCTGTTTGCCGGCCGAAGCCTCACGGCGCATGCGCTCGCCGGTCGAGCGCGGCAGCATGCCGTATTCCGCCGTCACCCAGCCCTTGCCGGAATTGCGCATCCAGCCCGGCACTTTTTCCTCGAGGCTGGCCGTGCACAGGACATGCGTGTCGCCGAACTTCACCAGGCACGAGCCTTCGGCGTGCTTGGAGACGCCACGCTCGAAGGAGATGGCACGCATTTCGTCGAATTGACGTTTGGAAGGGCGCATTCAGGCTGCTTTCTTGTCATTTTCGGAATCTTGGCCGGCTTGTAACCGCATGAGACGCGTGGCGCAAAGGAAAATGGCCTGACGATCCGACACAGACACCGGGTTGCGCGGGTGCAGTGTAAGTCTATATCCTTGGGCCGGAGGTTTTTGGCCGTATGACCAAGGCAGTCGATCCGAATTCGCAGGCGCCCGCGCTTCAATCATTGGACATGCGCTCGCGCGACATTTTTCGGCGCATCGTCGATTCCTATCTCAGGGACGGCGAACCCGTCGGATCACGCAGCCTGTCGCGCATTCTGCCGTCCTCGCTGTCGCCGGCGACCATCCGCAACGTGATGAGCGACCTCGAGCATCTCGGCCTGATCTACGCGCCGCACATCTCGGCCGGCCGGTTGCCGACGCAGGCCGGCCTGCGTTTCTTTGTCGATGCCTTCATGGAGCTTGGCGACCTTTCCGACGAGGAGCGCCGCGCCATCGAGGCACAGGTTCGGGCGTCCGGCTCGGGCGCGACGCTGGAACACATGCTGACCGAGGCCAGCCAGATGCTGTCAGGCATGTCGCGCGGCGCCGGCCTAGTGCTGGCCGCCAAGAACGAGGTGGCGCTGAAGCACATCGAATTCATCCAGCTCGAACCGACCAAGGCGCTGGCGGTGCTGGTGTCGCAGAATGGCGACGTCGAAAATCGCGTCGTCGAGCTGCCCGCCGGCATCACCGTCTCGCAACTGCACGAGGCCTCGAATTTCCTCAACGCCCATATACGCGGCCGCACGCTGGCCGAGGCGCGGATCGAGATCGCCCGCATCAAAGAAGAAACCAGGGCCGCGCTCGACACGCTGTCGCAGGACCTGGTCGAGAAGGGGCTGGCGGTGTGGGCCGGCGCCGACAGCGGCCTGCCGGCACGGCTCATCGTGCGCGGGCGCGCCAATCTGCTCGAAAACGTCACCGCCCAGGCCGACATCGAACTGCTGCGCCATCTGTTCGAGGACATGGAGACGCAGGACGGGCTTATCCAGCTGCTTGACCTCGCCGAGCAGGGCTCGGGCGTGCGCATCTTCATCGGCTCGGAAAACAAGCTGTTTTCGCTGTCAGGCTCGTCGCTGGTGGTGGCGCCTTATCGCGACAAGGATGCCCGCGTCGTCGGCGCGCTCGGCGTCATCGGCCCGACCCGGCTGAACTACGCGCGCATCGTCCCAATGGTCGACTATACGGCGCAGCTGATTTCCCGCATGCTGCGCTGAGCTGATCCAACCGAGGAGACGACGATGGCGCTCGAAGAATTCAAGGCCCGGATCAGCCTGCTGCTGGAGGAGATGGTCAACCAGCCGGAGGACCAGCACGAGATCCAGGAGCAGTTGCGTGAAAAACTGCAGGAAATGCGCGCCATGGGCCTGCCGTTGCCGGCCGACCTCGTCGAATTGGAAAAACGTCTCGACGACGATTTCTACGCTGCCGGCAATTGAGCTGGGCGCCACGCCGCTTCAACTCATCGTGTAACGCGGAACGATCGACCAGACCCTGCCGTTCCTATCCTCGTCACCAGATGTTGGAGGACAGGATGATCCGTTTCGCCGGTCTGGCTATTGCCGCCCTGTTTGTCGTCACGCCGGCATTCGCCCAGCAGGCGGACCAGCCCATGCTGAAAGGGGCGGACGCCTTTGGCGGCTGGCGGGCGGACAAGCCCGGCGTGCGCCGCCTGATCAAGCCGGAAGACTTGCCAAAGCCCTATCTCACCAAATCCGCCTCGAACAGCGCCGGCCTCGCTGACAGGCCGGCGAACGCCAAGCCGAAACTGCCGCCGGGGTTCTCGGCCGAGCTGGTTGCATCGGGCATCGACAATCCACGTGTCGTGCGCATCGCGCCGAACGGCGACCTGTTCGTCGCCGACAGCAAAGCCAACCAGGTCCGCATCTATCGCCTCGCCGAAGGCAGGGCGAAGCCGGCACAGGACGGCATCTTTGCCGGCAATCTCAACCGGCCCTATGGCATTGCCTTCTATCCGCCGGGCGCAGACCCGCAATGGGTCTATGTCGCCAACAGCGACAGCATCGTGCGCTTTGCCTACCGCAATGGCGACCTGAAGGCAGCCGGAGATCCGGAAACCATCGTTGGCAACATCCCGGCCAATCATCACTGGACCCGCGATATCGCCTTCTCGCCGGACGGCAAGACGCTTTATCTGTCGGTCGGCTCGGGATCGAATGTCGCCGAGGACATGGGCCGGGAGCCGAAAGGCGGACTCGATGCCTGGGCGAAATCGCAGCCGCTCGGCGCCACATGGGGATCCGAGGACGGCCGCGCCGGCGTCCTGGCCTTCGATCCCAATGGCAAGAATGGCCGCATCCTTGCCACCGGCCTGCGCAACTGCTCGGGCATGACCGTGCAGCCGGCGACCGGCGCGCTGTGGTGCGTCGTCAACGAACGGGATGCGCTTGGCGACAATGTGCCGCCCGAATACGCGACCGTGGTCAAGGACGGCGCCTTCTATGGCTGGCCGTGGTATTATATCGGCGACAATGAGGATCCGCGCCACAAGGGTGAGCGCCCCGATCTTGCCGGCAAAACGACCGTTCCCGATGTGCTGATGCAGGCGCATTCGGCGCCGCTCAACATCGCCTTCTACGATGGGAAGAGCTTTCCGGCCGAATACAAGGGCGATGCTTTCGTCGCTCTGCACGGGTCATGGAACCGCGGCAACCGGACCGGCTACAAGGTGGTGCGGCTGCTGTTCAAGGACGGCAAGCCAACCGGCGAGTATGAGGATTTCATCACCGGCTTCGTCGTCTCGAACGGTGAGGTCTGGGGCCGGCCGGTCGGCGTGGCGGTGGCCTTGGATGGCGCGCTGATCGTCACCGAGGACGGCAACGGCACCATCTGGCGTGTAACCCATGGCGACGGTCGTTCCTGAGCGCAGTTCGCACAGGCGTGGTGCAATCGAATCCGAGTTTCAGGGAATTCACGCCCGCCGGACTTTGTGCGATAGGATGCCGTGATAGCAGCGTCGCGCAAGGCCGCAACCATGACCCTCACCGGATTCCTCGCCTACAGCGCCGCTCTCGGCATCGCCGCCGCGATTCCTGGTCCCGGCATCACCGCGCTGGTCGCCCGTGCGCTCGGCTCCGGCTTCCGCTCGTCGCTGGCGATGTCTTTTGGCCTGATGGTTGGCGACATCACCTATCTGACCGCTGTGGTGCTCGGCCTCGCCTTCGTTGCACAGAGTTTCGGCATGGTTTTCCTGGCCATCAAATGGCTCGGCGTCGCCTATCTCGCCTTCCTCGGCTGGCGCTTCTGGAACAGTGGCATCACGCCCGAGACCGTCGAGGCTAGGAAAGGCAAAGGCGGGCTGCTGTCGAGCTTCGCCGCCGGCCTGACCGTCACGCTCGGCAATCCAAAGACGATGATCTTCTATCTCGCGATCACCCCGACAATCGTCGACCTGAAGACCATCACGCTGGCCGATTACGGCATTCTCGTCGCGCTGACGATCGTCGTGCTTCTGGTGGTGCTGGTGCCGTATCTGGCGCTGGCCGCCAAGGCGCGCTGGTTCCTGAAGTCGCCGCGCGCGCTCAAGGCGCTGAACCGTGCGGCTGCCGGCTTCATGGTCGGTGCCGCTGCAGCGATTGCCGCCCGCCAATAGCGGGCTTTCGGCCAAAGCATTTCGCAAACAGGCCTTTGCGGGAAATGCTTTTCCGAGACGGCACTGTTTTAGACACAGGTCCCACTCGGATATTTTCAATCGACAGTCTATCTTGCGCGGTCGAAGTCCTATGTGTCCGCAAATCCACTTGCCTGAAATTCTGGGAGCGAAACCAATGAACAAGCCCGTTACATCAGCCCGCGTGCCCGGCCGCGGCCGCGTCTACGATTCCATCACCGACACGATCGGCGATACGCCCCTGGTGCGGCTCGACAAGTTCGCTCGGGAAAAGGGCATCGTCGCCAATCTCATCGCCAAGCTCGAATTCTTCAACCCGATCGCCTCGGTCAAGGACCGCATCGGCGTGGCGATGATCGAGGCGCTGGAGGCGTCGGGCAAGATTTCTCCCGGCAAGACGACGCTGATCGAACCGACGTCGGGCAACACCGGCATCGCGCTTGCCTTCGCCGCTGCCGCCAAGGGCTACAAGCTGATCCTGACAATGCCCGAAACGATGTCGATCGAGCGCCGGAAAATGCTGGCGCTGCTCGGCGCCGAGCTGGTGCTGACAGAAGGCCCGAAAGGTATGAAGGGCGCCATCGCCAAGGCCGACGAACTGGCAGCGACGATCCCCAACGCGATCATCCCGCAGCAGTTCGAGAACCCGGCCAATCCGGAAATCCACCGCACGACGACGGCCGAGGAAATCTGGAACGATACGCATGGCGAGGTCGATATCTTCGTCGCCGGCATCGGCACCGGCGGCACCATCACCGGCGTCGGCCAGGTGCTGAAGAAGCGCAAGCCCTCCGTGCATGTCGTCGCCGTCGAGCCGGACTCCTCGCCGGTTCTGTCGGGCGGCCAGCCCGGCCCGCACAAGATCCAGGGCATCGGCGCCGGCTTTGCGCCCAAAATCCTCGACACGACGATCTATGACGAGATCGTCAAGGTGTCGAACGAGGATTCGGTCGCCAATGCCCGCCTCGTCGCCCGCCTCGAAGGCGTGCCGGTCGGCATCTCTTCGGGCGCCGCCCTGCAGGCGGCCATCGTCGTCGGCTCGCGGCCGGAGAACAAGGGCAAGAACCTTGTGGTGGTCATCCCGTCCTTCGCCGAGCGTTATCTGTCGACGATCCTGTTCGAGGGATTGGGGTCGTAGTCCGACGCTTCTTCCTGGCCAAGCTGGCCCGCTGAAAAAACGCCCGTGGCCGCCATCGGCGGCTTGAGCGCCACACCGCTTCCGGTTCATATCTCCCCCGGCCTGCTTTGCGCGGGCCGGGGGAGAATTTCATGTACAAGCTTTATACCCGTCCCGGCAGCGGCGGCTTCGTCGTCGAGGCGGCGCTGGCGCTGGCCAATGTACCATTTGAGCAGATCGACGTGCCGAAGACCGACCGGCCCGATCCCGCCTTCCTCGACATCAGTCCGTTGAACCAGGTGCCGGTGCTGACCCTGCCGGACGGAAGGTCGATGACCGAATCGGCAGCGATCTGCATCGTGCTTGCCGAGCGCCACCCCGACGCCAATTTGGCGCCGGGAGCAGAAGCGCCTGCCCGCGCGGATTTCCTGCGCTGGATGGCCTTTATGTCGTCGGCGCTCTATCCGGCGGTGCTGCGTTTCTACTACGCATACCGCTACACGGCCGATCCCGAAGGCACCAAGGCGGTCAAGCTGGCGGCCGTGGCCGAGATGGACCGCGGCTTTGCCGTTCTCGATGCCGCGCTCGAGGGCCGTGACTGGCTGGTCGGCGACCGGATGTCGCTGGCCGACATCTATCTGGTCATGCTGGTGGCCTGGCATCCCGACATCGACAGCGCGCGGACGGCATGGCCGAACATCGAACGCCTGTGGGCGCGGCTGCGCGACCATCCGCTGATGAAGACGCTCAACACCTCGCACGAGATGTGGCCGGGCTGAAGCTCAATTTCTGAGCACCGCCCGTTTTCCCTGCAGGAACCGGCGCACCGCCGGGTCTCGCTCGAGGCCGATCGCCCGGTCATAGGCTTCGCAGGCTTGCGGTACCTGACCAAGCCTGGCCAGGAGACCGGCGCGTGCGGCCCAATAGGGCTGGTACTCGTCAAGCCGCTTGTCGTCGCCCAGCACGTAAAGGGCCGCCAATCCGGCCACTGCGCCCTCGGCCTCGGCGATCGCCACCGCGCGGTTTATCGCCACCACCGGCGATCCTGCGATCGAAAGCAGCGCGTCGTAGAGTTCCTGGATCGCCACCCAGTCGGTGCGGCCGGTGAACCTTCGTGCCGCATGCGCGGACTGCACGGCCGCCTCAAGCTGGTAACGGCCGATGACGCCCTTGGACGCGGCGTGGGAAAGCAGCGCCTCCGCCTCATCGATGAGGGCGCGGTCCCATAGAAGGCAATCCTGTTCCGCCAGCGGCACGAAGTCGCCTTCGGCACTGCGCCGTGCGGCGCGGCGGGACTCAGCAAACAGCATCAGCGACAAGAGGCCCAACGCCTCCGGCTCCTCCGGCAACAGCGAAGCCACCAGCCGGCCGAGCCAGATGCCTTCGGTCGCCAGATTGCGACGTCGCGTCTCGGTGCCCGCCGGATCGGACCAACCTTCGGCGAAGGCGGCGTAGATCGCTTCCAGCACCGCATCCAGCCGTTCCTCGAGTTCGGCCCGCTCCGGCACGCGGAACGGAATGCCGGTTTCACGGATGCGGGACTTGGCCCGCACCAGGCGCTGGCCCATGGTTGCGGGCGAGACCAGGAAGGCGGAGGCGATCGTCGCGGCGTCGAACCCCAGCACCGTCTGCAGGATAAGTGGCGAGCGTACGCTCGATTCGATCGCCGGATGGGCGCAAGCGAACATCAGCCGCAGCCGATCGTCGGGCAGATCTTCCTCGGTCATGCGTGCCTCCGCCTCCTGCGCAATCAGCTTGAGATGCTCGCGGCCGGCCTCGCTGGTGAGCCGCCGCCGCACCGCATCGACACGGCGCCGCCGCGCCACCGCCAGCAGCCAGGCTTCCGGCTTTTCCGGCACGCCGGTTCGCGGCCAGCGCTCGAGGGCGGCGGCAAAGGCATCGGCCAGCGCGTCCTCGGCGGCGGCCACGTCGCGCGTGCGCGCCGCGAGCCAGGCGACCAGCTTGCCGTAGCTCTGCCGCGCGGCCGCCTCGGCGGCCGCCCGGGCGATGTCCGGGCGACTGTCCATCACCGTCATTTCTTGGGCATGTAGTCGGCCATTTCCCAGATCGGCCGCAATTCGACCGTGCCGGTGCTGGCTGCCGGACAGCGTGCCGCCCATTCGATGGCTGTATCGATGTCAGCCGCCTCTATCATGTAGAAGCCGGCAAGCTGCTCCTTGGTGTCGGCATAGGGGCCGTCGATCACGTTGGTCTTGCCGTCAGCGATCCGCACCGAGGTGGTGGCCTGGGTCGGGCGCAGCCTTTCGCCAGCCAGCCACGCACCGGATTTCTTCAACGCTTCGGTGTAGGCGCCATAGGCCGCGCTCATCTGCTGGGCCTTCTCGATCGGCGTGTTCGCCAATGCGGCTTCGTCGCTATTGATCAAAATCATGTATCGCATGGTCTTCTCCCGTTTTGCGAAGGCCGCGTCCTTGCGAGGCCGGACGTATGTCGCGCGGCAGTGGCCGATTTCGACAGGCTGCTCAAAAAACTTTCGGCCCCGATGGCTTTTTGTGCAAGCGGCCATCTGTTTCCTGATCCCTCAACCGTTCGTCTAACGAGCGCAATTGCGGGTTGGCATTTGCGGCTCGCTGTCTAAACTCGCCCCGGTTCGCATCTAGGAGGCGGTGCGGTCGTCGATATTTTCAGGGAGGAGATCCGATGTTCAATTTCAAAACGAAATTCGTTGCAGCCGGCGCCGTGGCGCTCTCGCTTGGCCTGGGCACCATCTCAGCCAGGGCGCAGGAATTCATCAATGTGCTGACCGGCGGCACATCCGGCGTCTATTATCCGCTCGGCGTGGCGCTGTCGGAAATCTACGGCAAGGGCATCGAAGGCGCACGCACCCAGGTGCAGGCGACAAAGGCTTCGGTCGAAAACCTCAATCTGTTGCAGCAGGGCAAGGGCGAGATTGCGTTTGCGCTGGGCGATTCCGTCAAGCTGGCCGCCGAAGGCAATGCCGAGGCCGGTTTCCCCGGCAAGCTCGATAAATTGCGCGGCATCGCCGCCATCTATCCCAATTATATCCAGATCGTCGCCAGCCAGGAGTCCGGCATCAAGACGCTGGCCGACCTCAAGGGCAAGAGCCTGTCGGTCGGCGCGCCTGCCTCCGGCACCGAGCTCAACGCCCGCGCCATCTTCGCCGCCGCCGGGCTGAAATATGAGGATCTCGGCCGGGTCGAATACCTGCCCTTCGCCGAATCGGTCGAACTGATCAAAAACCGGCAGCTCGACGCCACGCTGCAATCGGCCGGGCTCGGCGTCGCCTCGATCCGCGACCTCGCCACCTCGGTGCCGATCAATGTCGTGGCGGTGCCAGCAGAGGATGTTGCGAAGATCGGCTCGCCCTATCTTTCGGTGGTCATTCCCAAGGGTACCTATGAGGGTCAGAGCGAGGATGTCGCCACCGCCGCCGTCGGCAATTTCCTCATCACCCGCGCCGATGTCTCCGACGAGACCGCCTATCAGTTGACCAAGCTGATATTCGACCATCTCGACCAGCTTGCCGCGGCGCATGCCGCTGCCAAGGCGATCGACCCGGCCAAGGCGCTCGACGGCATGCCGGTGCCGCTGCACCCCGGTGCCGAGCGGTACTACAAGGAGAAGGGGCTGTTGAAGTAAGACGCGTGGCAACCTGACATGTCTTCGCCGGGCGCTCCCCTCTGCTCTGCCGGGCATCTCCCCCTCAAGGGGGGAGATTGGCCGTCACCACACCTTTCGCCAATCGCTAAGGTTGCAGGACGTGCGCAGACACCAACGCTGCTGATCTCCCCCCTTGAGGGGGAGATGCCCGGCAGAGCAGAGGGGGGCGCCTCGCACTACACTTCGCTCTTTTTGGAGACCGTCGGATGAGCGAAGCAACGTCTGGAACAATACCCGATGGCAAATCCGCCACCTTCCATCTTCCTGTCGTCGAAGAGCAGGTCGAAGGCCTGCCGCCAGGCTTCGGCGACGGCATCGCCGGCAAGGCCGCCTTTCTCATCGCCGTCGCCTTTTCCGTGTTCCAGATCTATGTCGCCGCCTATGGCAGCATTCCGAGCCAGGTGGTGCGGGCGATGCATGTCGGCTTCCTGCTGCTGCTCGGCTTCGGCCTGATCGCCAATCTGCGCGCCAAGAGCATGCCGGTCAAAGCAGCGTTCTGGGCGCTCGGGGCGCTCGGCTTCGGCACCGGCCTGTACAATTGGGTTTTCTATGCCGACCTCATCCGGCGCTCCGGCTTCCTGACCACGCCGGACCTGATCGTCGGCGCTGTGCTGGTGGTGCTGGTCTTCGAAGCGGCGCGGCGGCTGATGGGCCTGCCGCTGGCGGTCATCGCCTTCATCTTTCTCGCTTACTGCTTTTTCGGCAACCATCTGCCGCCGCCGCTCATCCATCGCGGCTATGATTTCGCCCAGCTGGTCGACACCTTCGCCTACGGCACCGAAGGCATCTACGGCACGCCGATCTATGTCTCGGCCGCCTACATCTTCATCTTCGTCGTCTTTGCCGCCTTCCTCGAACGTGCCGGCATGATCGCGCTGTTCAACGATTTCGCGCTGGGCCTTGTCGGCGCATGGCGCGGCGGCCCGGCGCAGGTCTGCGTGCTGTCGTCGGCGCTGATGGGCACCATTTCCGGCTCGGGCGTCGCCAATGTGGTGGCCAGCGGCCAGTTCACCATCCCGCTGATGAAGCGCTTCGGCTTCCGCTCGGCCTTTGCCGGAGCCGTCGAGGCGACCTCCTCGATGGGCGGCCAGATCATGCCGCCGGTGATGGGCGCGGTCGCCTTCATCATGGCCGAGACGCTGAACGTGCCTTATGCCGAGGTGGTCAAGGCGGCGATCATCCCGGCGCTGCTCTATTTCGGCGCCTGCTTCTGGCAGGTGCATCTGGAAGCCGGCAAGGCCGGCCTGCACGGCATGGCCAAGGCCGAGCTGCCCAACCCGTGGGAAGCGGTGAAACAACACTGGCCGCTGGTGCTGCCGCTGGCAGCGCTGATCTATCTGCTGTTTGCCGGCTACACGCCGATCTTCGCCGGCACGATGGGCTTGGCGCTCACCATCGTGCTCATCCTCGGCACGCCGCTGGCGGCGGCGATCGGACCGCTCGCCTTCCGCATCGTCTTCTGGATCGCGCTCGGGCTTGCCGCCGCCTCGTTCATGAAGTTCGGCGTCAACCTCCTCGGCCTGGTGATCGCCGCACTGGTCGTCGCCTGCTTCACGTTCAAGGGCGGCCGCGCGACGTTGCAAATCTGCGTCGACTCGCTTGCCGAAGGCGCCAAGAACGCGCTGCCGGTCGGCATTGCCTGCGCCATCGTCGGTATCGTCATCGGCACGCTGACGCTGACCGGCATCGCCTCGACCTTCATCGGGTGGATCATCTCGATCGGCCAGGACAATCTGTTCCTGTCGCTGGTGTTGACCATGGTCACCTGCCTGGTGCTCGGCATGGGCATCCCGACCATCCCCAACTACATCATCACCTCGTCGCTGGCCGGGCCGGCGCTGCTGGAACTCGGCGTGCCGCTGCTGGTCAGCCACATGTTCGTGTTCTATTTCGGCATCATGGCCGATCTGACGCCGCCGGTGGCGCTGGCCGCGTTTGCCGCCGCACCGATGGCTAGGGAAAGCGGCCTCAAGATCGGCATCCAGGCGACCAAGCTGGCTATTGCCGGCTTCGTCGTGCCGTTCATGGCGGTCTATACGCCGGCGCTGATGCTGCAGGACGCCGGGCCAATCGCCACCCAGTTCGGCTATCCCGTCGAGGTCGCATACATCGTCGCCAAGGCGTGCATGGGCATCGTGTTGTGGGGTGCCGCCGCCGTCGGCTTTCTCGCCCGCCGCATGGCGTTGTGGGAACGGCTCATCGCCTTCGCGGCCGGCGTGCTTCTGGTCGCTGCGGTGCCGCTCACCGACGAGGCCGGCTGGGTGCTGGCGCTGGCCTGGATCGGCTGGCACTGTTTTCGCTCACGGCAGGCCGCCAAAGCATGAGCCTGTGCATCCTGGCCGCCGGCAAGACGGTGACGCTCTCCGTTGCCGCCTTCACCCTGTCCTGGACGCATTCGGTGGAACGGACGCGCTGGGAGGAAGACTGGAAGATCACGCCTTCCGGCCTGCAGTTGGTCGAAGCCCGGATCGAGGGTTCGGGTGCCGGCATGGAGCCACCGGAAGGCGCTGTGCTGAAGGACGGCTGGTGGATCTACGCGCCTGATGTCGGCCCGCAGCGACGCGTCGTGCTCGCCGCCTCCGGCGCAACCGGCGACGGCTGGACACTGTGCACGGTTCAGGGCTGCCGTGAACTGGGCATGGCTGCAGGCGGACCGATCGTGCTGGAACCGTGCGGGCCGGATGGCACGAGCCAACCACGATAATGCGTGATCGGCCTTCAGAGCAGATGAGAAATCTCGCCGGGAACGCGGAAGCGGCTTCCTCGGCGGCTTCGAACGAATGGACGATGCGGCCGTCAGAAGCGTCAACGTCGACGATGAGACGCTTCAAGCGCTGCTCCCCATAGCCACGATTTCTAGCCAAGGAACCGTTCCCGCAGCTCGGGTGCGGGGATTTCGCAGCTGTCCTTCCTGCCGAACAGGGCGTAGCGGTTCTTGGCGATGCGATCGTAGAGCCAATCACGCAGCGGGCGCGGCAGCAGCAACAGCGCTTTTGCCGCCCGCCAGGGCCAGCCGAGTTCCGCCATGACGGCGACGAAGCTGTCAAGCCGCGTGAAGGCGACGCCGTCGATCAGGACGAGGTTGGTTTCGTAAGAGTCCGTGCGCAGTCCATGCTTCCGGAACAGCGCCTCGCCGAAGGCCGACTGCGCGGTGGCGAAGCGGAAACGGCCTTGGCGGTCCAGCCTGACCACCATGCGCACGAAACCGGAGCAGAGCACGCAGACGCCATCGAAAACGATCAATGGATGGCGTGCGTCGAGAACTGTTTCGAGGGGACGATTTGACTGGGGTCGACTGGGTTGGGAATGGTCGGTCAAGCTGGCCTCGGCTGCTCGTGTCCTATGACACTAAGCCGGCCAGCGTCGGTATCAAAGCCGTGGCGATGTCGCACGGCGCCTGTCGGCGAGAGCGGGACGCTCGGCGCGATAGGTGATGGCGCGGATAGAGGCGGCCGGCCTGCAGATCCGGCTGTTATGGCGATTTTCGAAAGCCATGATCAATGCGCTCCCAGCGAGTTGCCGCGACGGGCGCAGGCCGGGCCGGGGCCGCGCATGTAATAGCGCTCGGGCCGATAGGTCGGCGCGATGAATTCGCGGATTGCGGCGGCATAGCCGATGAGGTGCGCGAGGAAGTTCATTACCCTTGTCCTGTCCCGATTTTCGGATGTCCCTTCCGAATTGCGGTCATCATAGCGTCGAGGCGTGAATAGTCGGTGAACGTGATGTTAATATCTGGTCGAAAATGCCTTGCTTCGTGGCTGGATTGCGGCTGATTCGGGGTCTTTCGGTGCAGTTCGTCGGCATTCCGGCCAATGTGACTTTTGCATCACATATGTTTCGTTTGAATGTCGCCCGCGCGCGGTTCTGTTTCAACTTTTGCCGCGCCCGCGAAATTTCCGTGCTGGCGGCCAGAACGCCACGGGTGGCCCTCGGCATCCAGATCGGCGCATGAGCGCGGAACTGGAGCGCGGTCCGCCCGTTCTCACCTTCATCTGGTTCTGGAAGGAAGATATCATGGCGCCGCGTCCGGCCTGGAGAGGCTATCTGAAGCTTTCGCTGGTTACCTGTGCCGTCGAACTCACCAATGTCGTCACCCACACGGAGCGGGTCTCGTTTCGCATTCTCAACCGCAAGACCGGCAACACGGTGAAGCGGCTCTATGTCGATGCCGAAACCGGCAAGCCGCTGGGTGAGGACGACGAGATCAAGGGCTATGAACTGGACGATGGCGATTTCGTTCATATCGAGGAAGACGAGATCGAGGCGGTGCAGATCGAGTCCTCGCACACGATGGCGCTGGACGGTTTCGTCGACAAAGCTTCGATCCAGCAGATTTATCTCGACACGCCCTACTATGTCGCGCCGGCCGACGAGGTGTCGGAAGAAGCGTTCGCCGTCATCCGGGATGCGATGGCGGGCAAGAAGATGGCCGGGCTGGCGCGTATCGTGCTCTATCACCGCGAACGGCCGGTGGTGATCGAGCCGCTGGGCAAAGGCATGGTGCTGACGACGCTGCGCTACGACAACACGGTGCGCCAACCGGACACCGTCTTCGGCGACATCGAGTCGGTGAAGACCGATCAGGAGATGACCGACCTCGCCGAGCTGATCATCGACAAGAAGAAGACCAAGTTCGATCCCTCGAAATTTGACGACAAATACGAGGACGCGCTGCTGGAACTGATCCGCGCGAAGAAGGCCGGCCACAAGGCGCCGAAGGCCAAGGCGGCGCCCAAGCCTTCCAATGTCGTCAATCTGTTCGACGCGCTGAAGAAGAGCCTGTCAGATTCCGGATCATCGAAAAGGTCTTCGTCGGCGAAAGCCAAGCCGGCGGCCAAACGCGCCAAGCCGAAAGCCAGCGCGCCCAAACGCAAATCGGCCTGAGGAACCCAACGAATGGCCAGCCTCGAACAATATCACTCCAAGCGCGATTTCAAGAAAACCGCCGAACCGGCCGGCAAGGTCGCCCGGACCAAGCAGCGCGGCGCGGGCGGCATCTTCGTCATCCACAAGCATGCCGCGACGCGGCTGCATTACGACCTGCGGCTCGAGCATGACGGCGTGCTGTGGAGCTGGGCGGTGACGCGCGGCCCAAGCCTCGACCCGCATGAGAAGCGGCTCGCCGTCCATGTCGAGGACCACCCGATCGACTATGCGCCGTTCGAGGGCACCATTCCCAAGGGCGAATATGGCGGCGGTTCGGTTATCGTTTGGGACGAGGGCACCTGGACCCCCGAGATCGACCCGGCCAAGGCGATGAAGAAGGGCCATATCAGCTTTGAGCTTGAGGGCCACAAGCTGCATGGGGCATGGCATCTGGTGCGACTGAAGCCGCGTGCGGGTGAAAAACGCGACAATTGGCTGCTGATCAAGTCGGACGATGCCGCAGCGCGTCCTGGCGAGGATATTCTCAAGGAGGCGCCGGAATCGGTGAAGTCCGGCCTGACCATCGAGGAGGTCGGCGAGGGCAAGTCCGCAAAGGGTGAGAAGCCAAAGGTCTGGCATTCCAACAAGCCGGCCGCCGGCAAAGCGAAACCGGGCAAACGCCTTGACTTCATCGAGCCGCAGCTGGCCACGCTTGAGCACGATGCACCGCCGGGCAAGGACTGGCTGCATGAGGTGAAGTTCGACGGCTATCGCATGCAGGCGCAGATAGCCGGCACCGATGTGCGGCTGCTGACCCGGACCGGCCTCGACTGGACGGAGAAATTCGGCAACGAGATCGTCGCGGAGCTGGCCGGGCTGAAATGCAGCGACGCCATCATCGATGGCGAGGTGGTCGTGCTCGCCGACAGCGGCGTCTCGTCTTTCGCGCTGCTGCAGCAGGACCTGTCGGCGAAGCGGACGCATCGGTTCATCTATTACGTGTTCGACCTGATGCGCCTCGACGGAAGGGATTTGCGCCGCGAGCCGCTGGTCGAGCGTAAGCAGGCCTTGCAGGAGCTGCTCGGCGAACAGTCCGACAATCCCGCGGTCCGCTTCAGCGACCATTTCTCCGAACCTGGCAAGATCATGCTGGAGCATGCCTGCCGCATGGGCCTGGAAGGCGTCGTCTCAAAGCGTGCCGATGCCCCCTACCGCAGCGGCCGAGGCCCGACCTGGGTGAAGTCGAAATGCACGGCGCGGCAGGAATTCGTCATCGGCGGCTATCTGCCGTCGGACAAGACCGGGCGCGGACTGCGCTCGATCCTCGTCGGCTTTCATGAGGGCGGCAAGCTGCATTATGCCGGCCGCGTCGGCACCGGTTTCTCCGGCAAGGGCGCCAATGAGCTGAAGGCAAAACTCGATGCATTGACGGCAAAAACATCGCCCTTCTCCACCGCCGTGCCGAAGGGAAAGGGCCTGGTCTGGGTCAGGCCCGAGCTTGTCGGCGAAGTGGAGTTTCGCAGCTGGACCTCGGACCGTATAATACGCCACGCCTCGTTCCAGGGATTGCGCGAGGACAAGCCGGCGGAGGAAGTCGTGCAGGAAAAGCCCAAAGCGTCGACAGGCAAGCCATCGACAGGCGAGAGCACGGCCAAGCCGGCATCGGGTGGCAAAGCCGCCGGGTCGATGACGACCACGGTAAAACTCTCGCATCCCGACAAGCTGCTGTGGCCGGACGAAAACATCTCAAAGCGGGGCCTGCTCGACCATTACGCGCAGGTTTGGCCGCGCATGGAACAGTTTGTCGTGAACCGGCCGCTCAGCCTGGTGCGGGCGCCGGACGGTGTCGGTGGCCAGCGTTTCTTCCAGAAACATGCCTCGGCCGGCATGAGCGACAAGATCGCGCGCATGAAGGACCCTACTGACGGCGAGGAAATCCTGTACATCCGGGATTTCGACGGTGTTGCCGCACTGGTCCAGTATGGCGTGGTCGAGATCCACATCTGGGGGTGCACGATCGATGAGATCGAAAAGCCCGACCAGATCATCTTCGATCTCGATCCCGATGAAGGTGTCGACGTGAAGGCGGTCCGCGAGGCGGCACTCGACATCAGGGGCAAGCTCGACGAGCTGTCGCTGCCGAATTTCGTCAAGACCTCGGGCGGCAAGGGTTTTCACGTCATGGTGCCGCTGAGACCAGCGGCGGATTGGGAGGAGGTCAAAACCTTCGCCCATGATTTCGCCAGGGCGCTGGAGCAGGGTGCCCCCGACCGCTACACGGCGACGCTGTCGAAAAAAGCGCGCACGGGAAAGATCTTCGTCGACTATCTGCGCAACGGCAGGGGCTCGACGACGGTCGCGCCCTATTCGTCACGCGCCAAGAAGGGCGCCACGGTGTCGATGCCGGTGACCTGGGCCGAGATCGAGGCCGGGCTGGCGCCCAACGCTTTCCCGATCGGCGACAAGACGACGCTGAAGCAGTTGGCGAAAGCCGATCCGTGGAAGGAGTTTTTCAGGCAGGGGAAGGTGTTGAAGCGGGGAGGAGCCTCGTGAAGGTGTGAGCGAGCGCCAGCACCTCAGCTCAAAAACACCCTCTCAAACGCCTGCTTGCCCGGCGGCGAGAAGATCACCGCGCGGCTGTCCTTTTCGCGGCGCGCCCATTTCTCGGCAAAGATCTTGTCGAGGATGGCGGCGCCCAGCGTGCCGGCGAGGTGTGAGCGCCGCACGCTCCAGTCGAGGCAAGCGCGGCACACCGGCCGTCGCGGCTTGGTGTAGACGTCGATGCCTATCGCCGCGAAATGCGAAGCCGCCGATGGCCCGAGCCTGATCTCCTGCTCGTCGCGGACCAGTACGTTCTTGGCGACGAGCCGATCGAGCATCGCCACCGCCTGCTCGCCGGCGAGGTGATCGTAGCAGACGCGCGCCACGCGCATGGCGCCATCGCGCGGACCCGGGCGCACACGCTTTGGACCGACGGCTTCCGCGACGCCTGTGATGGCTTCGATCATGCCCGCCACCTGCGGTCCGGCGAGGCCGTAATAGCGATGCCGGCCCTGGCTCGCCACCGTGAGCAGCCCACCTTCCATCAGTTTGCCCAGGTGCGAGCTGGCGGTCGGCAGCGAGACGCCGGCCTCGAGCGCCAGCTCGCTCGCCGTCAGCGCCGTGCCGCCCATCAGGGCATTCAGCATGTTTGCCCGTGCCGGGTCGCCGACCAAGCTGGCGATGCGGGCGATGTCTGGTCCTTCGCGCATGGTTCGTTCCTCATCGAAGCATCCTTGTCAGATAATCACTATTCTCAGGTGAGATCAAGGAGACGACGATGGCCGCACGAACCGCTTTCCCCGCAGCCCCACTTCCCAGCCGCCGATCGTTCCCGTTGGTCACCTGGCTTCGCTCGCGGCTGCTGGCCCGCTGGTATGACCGCCATCTGCAGCGTCTCGACCTTGCCGAGATCGACGATCACCTGCTGCGCGACCTTGGCCTGACACGGCAGGACGTGCGCCGCGAATGCGCGAAATCCTTCTGGCAGTCCTAGCAGGCCGGGCGGCAGGACGTTTCGATGCCGCTCAAACTATCGACGCAACCCAAGGAGACCACAATGACCATCACCTGCTTCATCCACTACGAGATCGACCCGTTCGGCAAGGCGGCCTTCGAGGAGTATGCACGCAATTGGGGCCAGGCCATTCCACGTTGTGGCGCCGATCTGATCGGTTACTACGCGCCGCATGAGGGCTCGGCGACGACCGCCTATGCCGCCTACAACATCGACAGCCTGGCCGCCTACGAAGCCTATCGCGCCCGGCTTGCCGCCGATCCCGCCGGCAAGGCAAACTACGAGTTCGCCAAGCGCGAAAGATTCATCCTGAAGGAGGACCGCATGTTCCTGAAACACGTCTCGGGCCCGCACGCGAAACTGGTGCTGCCGTGATTGCCGTCATCTTCGAGGTCGAGCCGGCGGAGGGCCGGCGCGATGCCTATCTGGGCATCGCCGCCGATTTGCGTCCGCTGCTCGACGGCATCGACGGCTTTCTCTCCATCGAGCGTTTTCAAAGCCTGGCCGATCCGAACCGCATCCTGTCGCTGTCATTCTGGCGCGACGAGGAAGCCGTGAAGGCCTGGCGCAACACCGAGGAACACCGCCAGGCGCAGAAGGCCGGCCGCGGCGGTATCTTTGCCGGCTATCGTCTGCGCATTGCGCATGTGGTGAGAGATTATGGGCTGACGGAGAGGGACGAGGCGCCGGCCGACAGCCGGGCGGTGAATGGGTGAGAGATAGCCAGGCGTCGCGCCATTGCCCCCTCATCCGGCCGCTGCGCGGCCACCTTCTCCCCGCTGGGGAGAAGAGATTGGCGCTGGCGCTGGTAGTCTCCTCTCCCCTCGGGGTCCGAAGGACGGGCGAGACACGTGGCTCGCCCCGGAATGGTCAGCCGAGCGAAGCGGAGCCTGGGTGAGGGGGCGCTTTGCGGTTACGCATTTCCGATCAGCACGCCGGCCGCGAACACCAGGGCGCCGCCCAGCACCACCTGGAAGGCGGCACGCAGGAAGGGCGTCTGCATGTAGCGGTTCTGGACAAAAGCGATCGCCCACAATTCGAAGAACACCACCACCGCGGCAACCCCGGTGGCCGTCCAGAAATGCGGAATGAGATAGGGGAGTGCGTGGCCGAGACCGCCCAGCGTCGTCATGACACCGACGGTCAGACCGCGCTTGATCGGCGAGCCGCGGCCCGACAGCTTGCCGTCGTCTGAAGCGACTTCGGTGAAGCCCATCGAAATGCCGGCGCCGATCGAAGCGGCAAGCCCGACCAACAGCGTCTGCCAGGTGTCATGCGTGGCAAAGGCAGCGGCAAAGATCGGCGCCAGAGTGGACACCGATCCGTCCATCAGCCCGGCCAGCCCTGGTTGCACATAGGTTAGGATGAACTGGCGCTGCTCGGCGGCGGTCTCTTCATCCTTCACTTCGCCCGGTACATGTTTCTGCTCCAGCCGCTGCGCCAGGGTCTCATGGCCCAGTTCGGCCACCGCCAGATCGTCGAGCAGTTTTCGCGTCGAGGCATCTGCCGTGCGCTTGGCCGCCTCGACATAGAAAAGGTAGGCTTGCCGCTCCATCGCCTCGGCCTGGCTGCGGACGTGCTCGATGCCGAGCGGCCGGACCAGCCAGTCGGGCTTGCGCTCGTAATAACCCTTCACATGTTCGCGCCTGATCAGCGGTATGCGCTCGCCGAACCGCTTGCGAAAAAGCTCGATCAGCGCATCGCGATGGCCATCCTCTTCCCCGGCCATCTCCTCGAACACTTTTGCCGATTGCGGGAAGTTTTCCGTCAGGCCATCGGCATAGGCGCGGTAGATGCGTCCGTCATCCTCCTCGGACGAAATGGCCAGCGCCAGGATCTCCTGTTCGGAGAGCGATTCGAAGGGACGGCGGCCGAAGCCGAAAACACGGGAAAGCATGAGGAATTCACCCTAGTTTAGAATGGTTCTAAACTAGGGTTTTGAGCGCCTCCGGTCAATTGCGCGCTCGGTCGCGGTCAAGAATTGTTGAAGCGCGTAAGCCGGGCTGGCCCTTCATTATCAGTGAATGTTCACCTATATAATTTGAGCTAACCAGAACAAGGAACCGGCAGATGACGGCAAAACAGCCTCCGCATCCCTATGACCCAAAGCCCGTTCTCGATCTCATCGCCAGTATCGAGGCCGACCTGCAGCGCCTGAAAGGCCTGGTCGAGCAGCAGGTCGAGAAATTCGACCCCGCCAATCCGCACAACAAGGCGCCGGACGGCAAACTGACCGAGGAAGGCGTCGAGTGCTGCTACCGCATGTTCGACGAAGGCAAGTCGCGCTATTCGGTCGCCCAGCAGATGAAAATCTCATTTGCCGCCGCCAGCCACCGGTTCAACAACTGGCGAAAGCTGGGCGGGAGCAAGAGGCAGAGGACGCTGCTGGGTTAAGGGCGCTCAATTGCCGGTCTCGGCGCCGCCCCTCATTGCCCTGCCGGGCATTTCTCCCCGTATAGTGACGGGGAGAAAGAAGCCGGCCGCGACACCGGCGCCCTTCTTGCAACGCGGATGATTGGCGAAACCGCTGGCGACGGCGCCCCTCTCCCCGTCACTATACGGGGAGAGGATGCCGGTGTCCGAACCGTATAGATAGGTAACAGAATGGACCGATAGCATGGGTAACAGTTTTCTTGTCCGCCGGAGGACCGGCGATGGTTTGGCGAGAGACTGGCATCATGGACGAACGGCTTCGGTTTGTTG
>NZ_RZRT01000077.1:0-22887 GCF_003998295.1 Mesorhizobium sp. M7A.F.Ca.US.011.01.1.1 | reverse complement strand
CTTCAACAAGGCCAAGCAATTCCGTCGTATCGCAACCCGATACGACAAGCTGGCTGAGAACTATCTTGCCGCCCTCAAACTCGTCGCAATCCGCATCTGGCTACGCGGTAATGAGTCTACGTCCTAGTATCCACCCCATGGCCACCGAAATCGCTTCCGCCCACGACATCTTCCCGCATATCCGCATCGTCATGGGCATGGTGATCGGGCTTGGCGTCGCCCGCCTGCTGTCGGGGGTGGCGCGGATCGTCCAGCATCCCGGCCAGTACAAGCTCTATACCGTGCATCTGGCCTGGGTCGTCTCGGTGCTCCTGATGCTGGTGCATTTCTGGTGGTGGGAGTTCGGCCTCTACGCCATCGAAACCTGGACCTTCGGCAAGTACCTGTTCATCATCTTCTACGCGATCACGCTGTTCCTGCTGTGCGCGCTTTTGTTTCCCGATTCGATGCTGGACTACACCAGCTACGAGGATTTCTTCTATTCGCGCCGGGCGTGGTTCTTCGGCCTGCTGGCGGCGACCTATATGCTCGACGTGGTCGACACGCTGCTGAAGGGGCCGGAGCATTTCGCCCGCTTCGGCAGCGAGTACCTGTTCCGCACGCCGGTCTTCGTCGCGCTTTGCATCATCGCGATCCTGGTGCGCGACCGCCGCTTCCATATCGCCTTCGTCACGGCGGCGCTCATCTATCAGATATCGTTCATCCTGCGGCTCTTCGACACCATCGTCTGAACGAACGCGATGGTCTAGCTTGTTGGGGAAAGGCAGGGTTCGATATGTACAAGGCCGTTGGATCGCGCGGATCCCGGGTCAGCCGCGTTCTCTGGATGCTCGAGGAGCTCCGGCAGCCTTATGAATTCGTCGAGGTCAGGCTGCGCTCACCGGAAGCCTATGCGCTCAATCCCTCCGGCAAGGTGCCGATCCTCATCGATGGCGAACTGACGGTGACGGATTCGGCGGCGATTTGCGTCTACCTCGCCGACACGCACGCGGACATGGGCATGGGCGCCAACCCAGGCCTAGCCGGTCGCGCCGAAATGGATTCCTGGATGCATTTTGCGCAGAGCGAGCTTGAAGCGCCGCTGTGGAACAAATTGCGCCATCGCTTCCTGCTGCCGAAGGGCGTGCGCGTCGATGTCGGTCCCGCGGCGGCTTACGATTTTGCCTCGGAGTTGAAGGCGCTGGACCGGCGGCTGGGCGACAAACCGTTTGCGCTGGGCGCTCGGTTTTCCGCCGTCGACGTGCTGCTCGGCGACATGGGCGGCTGGGCGCGTGCTGGCCGGTTTGAGATCGAGTCCGAACGCGTCAACGCCTATTTCGACCGCGTGCTGGCGCGGCCTGCGCGTGTGCGGGCACAAGCAAATGGAGGATCCATGAAATGAAGCTCAACCTCAACACCGACTTCACCAAATTCCCGCGCGCCATCTCAGTGCAGTCCGCCGGCCATGCCGGAACCACCCTACCGTCCGGCCGGGCCATTCTCGCCCATGACGAGCGGCATCTGCGCCGCCGCGCCATCGAGCTTGCCGACGGCAGCAAGGTGCTGGTCGACCTGCCCGAACCCGTTGCCTTGAACGATGGCGACCGGCTGGTGCTGGAGGATGGCGGCCATGTCGAGATCATCGCAGCGCCGGAAGAGGTCTACGACATCCGCGCCCGCGACGGCGTACATCTGGCCGAGCTCGCCTGGCACATCGGCAATCGCCATCTCGCGGCGAGCATCGAGGCCGGGCGCATCCTCATCCTGCGCGACCATGTCATCAAGGCGATGCTTGAGGGGCTGGGCGCCACCGTGACCGACGTTTCCGAACCCTTCAAGCCGGTGCGCGGCGCCTATTCCGGCCATGGTGGGCAAAGCCATGATCACGGCCATGCGCATGCGCACAGCCACGCCGAAGCGCACAGCCATTCTCATGACCAAGCGCATTCCCATTCGCACAGTCACGCCGGCCATCACCACGATCATGACTGAGCAGCCTTCGAACATCGCCCTGCTGCGGCTGATGGCGTGGCTGTCGCCTGCCTTTCCAGTCGGCGGCTTTTCCTACAGCCATGGTCTCGAGCGTGCGGTGCATGACGGGCTGATTGCCGATGCCGACAGCCTCGCCTGCTGGCTGGAAACGCTGGTCGAGATGGGCTCCGGCTGGAACGATGCCGTGCTGTTCGCCGAGAGCTGGCGCCGCGCGCGCAACGCAGGCGATCTCGATGAAGTAGCGGCACTCGCCGAGGCGCTGGCCGGCTCGCGCGAACGCCACATCGAAACCATGCTGCAGGGTGCGGCCTTCCTCAAAGCGGCGGCGGCCTGGCCAAATCCGGTGCTGGAGCGCTTGCCGGCTGAATGCGCCTATTGCGTCGCCGTCGGCGCCATTGCCGGCGGCAACGGCATCGCGCTTCAGGACGCGCTGTCGGCCTTCCTGCAAACCTTCTTCTCCAACCTTGTGCAGGCGGCGATCCGGCTTGGCATCGTCGGCCAGAGCAAAGCCACAGCTCTGTTGGCCGGCTTCGAGCCACTGGCCCTGGCGACCGCGACCCGCGCCGCGCGCTCGACACTCGACGATCTCGGTGGCTGCGCCTTCGTTTCCGATGTCATGGCGATGAAGCACGAAACCCAGTATTCGCGATTGTTCCGCTCATGATTTTTCTCGCCTTCTCGCTTTCGACCGTTCTACTCCTGATTACCGCGCTGCACGCCTATTGGGGCCTTGGCGGCATCTGGCCGGGCCAGGATGCGGCCTCCTGCGCCCGCGCCGTCGTCGGTTTTCGCGGCGTCGATGATATGCCGACGCCGTTCGCCAGTTTTGCCGTCGCCGCGTGCCTCTGCCTGGCGACACTTTGGCCGCTGGCGCTCATAGGCGTCTTTGCCTCGCCCTTCCCAAGGGAAGGCCTGGCCGCCACCTCGCTGCTCATCGGTCTGATGTTCCTGGGACGCGGCATTGCCGGCTTCACGCCATGGTGGCGGCGGCTGACGCCGGAACAGCCTTTCGCGCGGCTCGATGTCCGCTATTATTCGCCGCTGTGCCTGTTGATCGGGCTCGGCTTTGCCATCCTCGCCATCACGGAGTTTCCGACATGACACAGACAAATGGTCCGCTGCGCGTCGGCATTGGCGGCCCGGTCGGTTCGGGCAAGACGACGCTGACCGAAAAGCTGTGCAAGGCACTGCGCGACGAGTTTTCCATCGCCGTCGTCACCAACGACATCTACACCAAGGAAGACGCCATGATGCTGGCGCGGCTGCAGGCGCTGCCCGAGGACCGTATCATGGGTGTCGAGACCGGCGGCTGCCCGCACACCGCCATCCGCGAGGATGCGTCGATCAATCTGCAGGCAATCGCGCAGATGAACAGGAAATTCCCGGATCTCGACATCGTCTTCATCGAATCCGGCGGCGACAACCTCGCCGCCACCTTCTCGCCCGATCTCGCCGACCTGACGCTCTATGTCATCTCGGTTTGCCAGGGCGAGGAGATCCCGCGCAAGGGCGGGCCGGCAATCACCCGCTCCGATTTCCTGGTGATCAACAAGAGCGACCTTGCTCCTTACGTGAACGTCAACCTCGATGTCATGGAGAGCGACGCCGGCCGCATGCGCGGCAAGCGGCCGTTCGGCTTCACCGACCTGTCGCGCGGCAAGGGGCTGCAGGAGGTGATCGATTTCATCATCGAGCATGGCGGCCTGCGAGCCGGCGCTGCCGCTGCCAGCACGGCGGCGTGAGACAGCTATCCCTGCACCAACCAAAACCGGTTGCGGGGATCGACTGGCCACGGCATTCTTGCCGAAACCGGAGGATTTTTCGATGAGCCTTGCCCGTCTGCAAAAGGAAACGCTGACCAACCTGCCCTTCTATGAGGAGCGCGTCGATCTCGCCTGTGCCTTCCGCTGGACGGCGCGGCTCAACATGCACGAGGCGGTGGCCAATCATTTCTCGCTGGCCGTCAATGATGGCGGCACACAGTTCCTGATGAACCCCAACCAGGTGCATTTCTCGCGCATCAAGGCGAGCGACCTTCTGATGATCGATGCCAACGATCCAGAAACGCTCTCCGGCCCCAATGCGCCCGACCCGACGGCGTGGGGGCTGCATGGCGCCATTCATCGCAATGTGCGCCACGCGCGCTGCGTCATGCATGTGCACTCGATCCACGCCACGGTGCTGGCATCGCTCGCTGACTCGACACTGCCGCCGATCGACCAGAATTCGGCGATGTTCTTCAATCGCCATGTCGTGGACGCGCATTATGGCGGGCTGGCCTTCGAGGAGGAGGGCGAGCGCTGCTCGCAGCTTCTCGTCGATCCCAAGGTCAAGGTGATGGTGATGGGCAATCACGGCGTGCTGGTCATCGGCGACACGGTCGCCGATGCCTTCAACCGCATGTTCTATTTCGAACGCGCCGCCGAGACCTACATCAAGGCGCTTTGGACCGGCCGCCCGCTGCGCACGCTGTCAGACGCGATCGCCGAAAAGGCCGCGAGCGAGATGGACGACTATCCCGGCCAGGCCGAACGCCATCTCAGCGAATTGAAGGCGATCCTCGACGAGCAGGAACCGGCCTACCGGAATTGATTGCCTTACAGGCCTAGTTCTGCCCGGAGCTGATCGGCGCTGTTGATGACGACAGCGCCGGGCGGGCCCTCCATCGGCTTTTCCGGCCAGAAGATCGTCTTCATGCCCGCCGCCAGTCCCGCCATGGCGCCCGGCCAGCTGTCGTCGATCGCCACGGCGTGCGCGGGGTCGACATCGGCGAGATAGGCGGCGCGCAGGAACGGCTCGGCGTGCGGCTTGCCTTCGCGCACATCGTTGCGGCTGATCGTCTTCATGCCGGGATAGATCAAACCGACCATGCTCAGATTGGCGTCGACGATCATCCGATCCGAATTCGAGACCACGGCCTGCTGGATGCCTCTTGCACGCAGCTCGTTGAAGATCTCGATCGCGCCGGGGCGCGGCTTCAAGCTCTCCACCAGCGGCAGGTAGTGTTCGTATTTGCGCACGATCCAGTCGTCGAAAGGCAGGTCCAGGCCGAACTCGTCGCGCATCATCTCGTAGACCGGCCAGGCGGCAACGCCGAGCACGCGCTCATGCAGATCGTCCGGCGGGACAAGGCCGACATTGCGCATCGCCGCCATCAGGGCTGCTTCATGCAGCGGTTCGCTGTCGACCAGCGTGCCGTCCATGTCCCAGAAAACCGCTTTCGGCATCATGTGAGGCTCCTTTTTGCCATCCCTTAAAGGGTTTGAGCCGGGAGATAAACCTTCGGAGCGCAAGAACCTGCCGCCTGCCGGGACCGCGGCCAAGTCTCTTTGGCGACAGAGACTTCGTGGGAGAAGAAAAACTGGGCCGTGCTTACGTCGATGAATAGCAAGCAATTGCCCCCGAGATTGACAATTGCGCAGTTGGCCGTTCCCTGCGAAAGTGGGGCATGGGCCGCTCTCATGACCGGCGGTCTCGGGAGGCAGGACTTTGAATAGCCGGCAGGATGGGGGCAGCAACAGGCTGGACGACGCGGCGCGCGCCGGCTGGCTTTATTATGTCGCCGGCAACACACAGGACCAGATCGCTTCGACGCTCGGCATTTCGCGGCAAACGGCGCAGCGGCTGGTTTCGCTGGCGGTGTCGGAGGGCTTGATCAAGGTTCGCGTCGACCATCCGATCGCCAACTGCCTCGGTCTGGCGGCGCGGCTGAAATCGCGCTTCGCGCTCGATCTGGTCGAGGTGGTGCCGAGCGATCCCAATTCGTCCTCCACCACGATCGGCATCGCCGAGGCGGCTGCCGCCGAGATCGAGCGACGGCTGCGGTCGCCGACCCCGATCGTCATGGCGATCGGCACCGGGCGCACGCTGAAGGCGGCGATCGAGCAGCTGCCGCCGATGGAATGCCCGCAGCACAAGGTGGTGTCGTTGACCGGCAACATCTCGCCGGACGGCTCGGCCGCCTTCTACAACGTCATCTTCACCATGGCCGACAGGGTCAAGGCGCGCTCCTTCCCGATGCCGTTGCCGGTCATCGCCTCGTCGCCAGAGGAGCGCGAGATGCTGCTCAACCAGCCGATGATCCAGCCGACGCTTGCGCTTGCCGCCGAGGCCGACGTCACCTTCATCGGCATCGGCGATCTCGGCCCCAAGGCGCCGCTCTACGAGGACGGCTTCATTTCGGAGAGCGAATTGAAGGCGCTGCAGAAGGCCGGCGGCATCGCGGAGATCGTCGGCTGGGTGTTCGATAGGGAGGGCCGCATGATCGAGGGCATCACCAACGACCGGGTGTCGTCGGCTTCGCTACCGTCACGCGAGAAATCGCTGGTCATCGCACTGGCCATGGGCGAACGAAAGCTGCCAGGCATCCTAGCGGCCGCGAACCGGCGGCTGATCAACGGCCTCATCACCGATGAACGGACCGCCGCCGCCCTGCTGGCTGGCATCTGACCGGACCCACAACCGGTTTGCGATAAGGCCAACCGCACTAGCCGTGCCGCCCGAAAGGGTCGTTGCCATCGAGAAACCCGAGATCGCGCTGCAGATGCGGCGACAGGTCCCTGATATCGAGATGTGCCTGTTTTTTGGTCGCGAACCAGCCGAATCCATCCGTCAGCCACGAAAACCAGCGGTGATCCGGTGCGGGAGTGCATTTTTGCTGCGCCATGGTCATGATCGTCAACCTTCGCTATCCTGAACCCGAATGAAGGGTTGACTGGGAATGTCGGTCTTGCCGGCGGTCTTTGCCAATCGAACATCGATCATGATCCATAAGGAGGCCTTATGCCGGACCTCGGCTCGCGACAGGTTTCGCCACTCCCGCCGCTGCAGGCGATCCGGGTGTTCGACGCGGTGGCGCGGCATCTTTCCTTCACCAAGGCCGCCGGCGAACTCGCCATGACGCAAGCGGCGGTCAGCTATCAGATCAAGGTGCTGGAGGAGCGTGTCGGCGCGCCGCTGTTCCTGCGCCGGCCGCGGCAGATCGTGTTGACCGAGGCGGGGCAGCGCCTGGCACCTGCGGTCAGCGAGGCCTTCGCCATCCTTGGCCAGGCCTATGCCGCGGTGCGTGGCGGGGCCGACGGCTTGCTGTGCGTCACGACGGTGCTGACATTCGCCTCGAACTGGCTCGCGCACCGGCTGGGATCGTTCCAGATCGCCCATCCGTCGCTGGCGGTGCGGCTCGAAACGTCGAGCCGCCTGACCGACTTTGCCCGCGAGGATACCGATATCGCCATCCGCTCGGGCGGCGGCAAATGGCCGGGCCTGGAGACGCACAAGCTGCTCGATGCCGACTTCACGCCGATGCTGAGCCCGAAACTCGCGGCGACCATCGGCGGCGTCAGGGAACCGGCCGACCTGTTGCGGCTGCCTATCCTCGATCCCGGCGACATCTGGTGGACGGAATGGTTCTCGGCTGCCGGCGTGCACTCGCACGATCTTGCCAAGCGGCCCGGCAGCAGCATGGGCGCGCAGGCCTATGAGGCCAATGCGGCGATCGCCGGTCATGGCGTCGCGATCCTGACCAGGGCGCTGTTCAAGGCGGAACTCGCGGACGGGCGCCTGATCCAACCTTTCGATCTGGTTGGCGACGACGGCCATGCCTATTGGCTGGTCTATCCCGAGGCGCGCCGCAACGTGCCGAAGATCCGTGCCTTCCGCGACTGGCTGCTGGCCGAGATCGCCTGCTGACCGGCAAGCTTCCGGGCTGCACCTGGTTCTCGCAGATCTATCCGCTCTTGCCTCACTGTATGCGGCCGGGACGATCCTCGCCCTGGTAGTTTCCGCTCGTCCCGGCCTGCGGTGTCGCCCGGGTGCTGCGCTGCAGCATCGAATTCGACTTGACATAATTCACGCCAAGTGAGTAATTGCCCAAAGCCAAGGCAAATGCTCATCTTGGTTCAAGGGAGGAATTTGATGAAACTTCGCACGCTCACCCTGGGCTTGTTGTCGGCCAGCACGCTTGCGTTCGCCGCACATGCCGAATCCATCACCATCGCCACCGTCAACAATGGCGATATGGTCCGCATGCAAAAGCTGACCGAGGACTTCACCAAGGCGAACCCCGACATTCAGCTCAACTGGGTTACGCTCGAAGAAAACGTGCTGCGCGAGCGCGTCACCACCGACATCGCCACCAAGGGCGGCCAGTACGACGTGATGACCATCGGCACCTATGAGGTTCCGATCTGGGCCAAGCAGAGCTGGCTGCTGCCGCTCGACAAGCTCGGCGACGACTATGACGCCAAGGATATCATCCCGGCCATCGCCGGCGGCCTTTCGGTCGACGGCAAGCTCTATGCCGCGCCCTTCTACGGCGAAAGCTCCTTCGTCATGTACCGCAAGGACCTGATCGAGAAGGCCGGACTGAAGATGCCCGACGCGCCCACCTGGGACTTCATCAGGCAGGCCGCCGACAAGATGACCGATCGCGCCAATGGCGTGAACGGCGTGTGCCTGCGCGGCAAGGCCGGCTGGGGCGAGAACATGGCTTTCCTGACCGCCATGTCGAACTCCTTCGGGGCGCGCTGGTTCGACGAGAACTGGAAGCCGCAGTTCGATCAGCCGGAATGGAAGAACACGCTGCAGTTCTATGTCGACCTGATGAAGGCCGACGGCCCTGAGGGTGCGTCCTCCAACGGCTTCAACGAAAACCTGGCGCTGTTCCAGCAGGGCAAATGCGGCATGTGGATCGACGCCACCGTCGCTGCGTCCTTCGTCTCCGATCCCAAGGCATCGCAGGTCGCTGACAAGGTTGGATATGCGCTTGCACCCGACAATGGCCTGGGCAAGCGCGGCAATTGGCTGTGGGCATGGTCGCTGGCGATCCCCGCCGGCACGCAGAAGGCCGATGCCGCCCAGAAATTCGTCTCCTGGGCGACCAGCAAGCACTATGCGGAGCTCGTCGCTTCGAAGGAAGGCTGGGCCAACGTTCCTCCGGGCACGCGCTCCTCGCTCTATGCCAATGCCGAGTACCAGAAGGCGGCTCCGTTCGCCAAGATGACGCTGGACTCCATCAACGCCGCCGATCCGACGCATCCGACCGTCAAGCCGGTGCCCTATGTCGGCGTCCAGTTCGTCGCCATCCCTGAGTTCCAGGGCCTTGGCACCACTGTCGGCCAACTCTTCTCGGCGGCTCTTGCCGGCCAGTCGAGCGTCGACGATGCGCTGAAGCAGGCCCAGGACGCTGCCACCGCGGCAATGACCGAAGGCGGATACATCAAGTAAGGCTCCGCCCGGTGCCGAATGCCGGTCGCCTCCTTGACCGGCAACGGCCGCCCGAATTCCCAGTTCGGGCGGCCGCCTTTAACGCCTTTTGAAAATTCCATCTGACCAGTGAAGGGTGACCGTCATGGCTACTCAGCAGACCCGTTCGCTTGCCCGTTTCATGATGGCGCCATCCGTGGTGCTGCTGTTCGTCTGGATGATTGTGCCGCTGGTCATCACCATCTGGTTCTCCTTCCAGCAGTACAACCCGCTCAATCCGATCCGCGACGGCTTTGTCGGCTTCTCGAATTACGCGCTGTTCTATTCCAACCCGGCCTTCCTGCAGTCGATCCTCAACACGCTAACGTTGGTGGTCAGCGTGCTCCTGATCACGGTGATCGGCGGCATCCTGCTGGCGCTTCTGATCGACCAGCCGATGTGGGGCCAGGGCATCGTGCGCATTCTCGTCATTTCGCCGTTCTTCGTCATGCCGCCGGTGGCCGCACTGGTCTGGAAGAACATGATCATGCACCCGCAATACGGGGTGTTCGCCGATATAGCCCGCTTCTTCGGGGCCCAGCCGATCGACTGGTTCGGGCAGCATCCGATGCTGGCGATCATCATCATCGTCGCCTGGCAGTGGCTGCCTTTCGCGACGCTCATTCTCTTGACCGCACTGCAGTCGCTCGACGGTGAGCAGAAGGAAGCCGCCGAGATGGACGGCGCCGGCTTCATCAGCCGCTTCATCTATCTGACGCTGCCGCACATGTCGCGCGCCATCACGGTCGTCATCCTGATACAGACGATCTTCCTCCTCTCCGTCTATGCCGAGATCCTCGTCACCACCAATGGCGGCCCGGGATACGCCTCCACCAACCTGCCCTTCCTCGTCTACCAGAAGGCGTTGCTGGAGTTCAAAATCGGCCAGGCATCCGCCGGCGGTGTGATCGCCGTCATTCTCGCCAACATCGTTGCCTTCTTCGCCATGCGCGCGGTCGGCAAGAACCTGGACAAGTAAGGGAGGCTACGATGGCACGCTCAGTCACCACCCAGCACAAGACGATTGCGACAGTTGCCGCCTGGATCGTCGCCCTGCTGATCTTCTTCCCGATCCTCTACACGATCATCACCTCGTTCAAGTCGGAGCAGGAAGCCATCCAGGGTTTCAGCATCATCCCGTCGGGAACGTTCGAGAGCTATGCCGAGGTTCAGGCGCAAAGCGGCTACTTCAAGTTCTTCTTCAACTCGGTGCTGCTCTCGGTCGGCTCGACCATCCTGGCCCTGCTGGTCGCCATACCGGCGGCATGGTCGATGGCCTTCTCGCCGACCAAGCGGACCAAGGACATCCTGATGTGGATGCTGTCCACCAAGATGATGCCCGCGGTCGCCGTGCTGTTCCCGATCTACCTGATCTTCCGCGACACAGGACTGCTCGACAGCCGCATCGGCCTGATGATCATGCTGATGCTGATCAATCTGCCGATCGTGGTGTGGATGCTCTACACCTACTTCCGCGAAATACCGGGAGAGATCCTGGAAGCGGCACGCATGGACGGCGCATCGCTGTGGAACGAGATCGTCTATGTGCTGACGCCGATGGCGGTGCCGGGCATCGCCTCGACGATGCTGCTCAACATCATCCTGGCCTGGAACGAGGCGTTCTGGACGATCCGGCTGACGACGACGGAAGCCGCACCCTTGACCGCTTTCATCAGCTCGTTCTCCAGCCCGCAAGGCCTGTTCTGGGCCAAGCTTTCGGCCGCCTCGACACTGGCCATCGCGCCGATCCTGATCATGGGCTGGTTCAGCCAGAAGCAGCTGGTGCGCGGCCTGACATTTGGTGCGGTGAAATAACGGACGTTGCCTGAAGCAATCGGCAGAAATAACCCCTCGGGGAGGAAATCATGGGAAACATCACGCTCAAGAACGTCTCCAAATCCTTCGGAGCGACGTCCATCATCCCCGGTCTCGACCTGGTGATCGAGAATGGCGAGTTCGTCGTCTTCGTCGGCCCGTCGGGTTGCGGCAAGTCAACGTTGCTGCGCCTGATCGCCGGGCTGGAAGACACCAGCGGCGGCTCCATCAACATCGACGGCCGCGACGTCACCGGCGAGGCGCCGGCCAAGCGCAAGCTCGCCATGGTGTTCCAGTCCTATGCGCTCTATCCGCACATGACGGTGGCCAAGAACATCGGCTTCCCGCTGAAGATGGCCGGCGAGGACAAGGCGACCATCGACAGGAAGGTGGGAGACGCGGCGCGCGTGCTCAACCTGACCAACTATCTCGAACGCCGGCCCGGCCAGCTTTCCGGCGGCCAGCGCCAACGCGTCGCCATCGGCCGCGCCATCGTGCGTCAGCCGACCGCCTTCCTGTTCGACGAACCGCTGTCCAACCTCGATGCGGCACTGCGCGGCACGATGCGGCTGGAGATCAGCGAGCTGCACCATCAGCTCAAGACCACCATGATCTACGTTACCCACGACCAGGTCGAAGCCATGACCATGGCCGACAAGATCGTCGTGCTGAACGCCGGCAACATCGAGCAGGTCGGCTCGCCGATGGAGCTCTACAAGACGCCGAAGAACCTGTTCGTCGCCGGCTTCATCGGCTCGCCGAAGATGAACCTGATAGAAGGCGCGCCGGCTGCCAAAAACGGCGCCAAGACCATCGGCATCCGTCCTGAGCACCTGGATATCTCGACCACGGCGGGCGAATGGAAAGCCACTGTCGGCGTCGCCGAACATCTCGGCTCCGACACCTTCCTGCACGTCCAGTCCGATGGCGTCGGTCCGCTGACGGTGCGCGCCGACGGCGAACTCGCCGTCCGTCACGGCGACACCATCTATCTGACAGCGGACAAGGCCAAGCTGCACCGCTTCGGCGCCGACGGAAAGGCGATGTGAGCATGAGATTGGCCGGCAAATCCGCGCTGATCACGGGTTCGGCCCGCGGCATCGGCAGAGCCTTCGCCGAAGCCTATGCCGGCGAAGGCGCAACCGTCGCCATCGCCGACATCAATCTCGAGGCGGCGCAGAAGACAGCCGCCGAGATCGGCGGCAAGGCCTATGCGGTCAAGCTCGACGTCACCGACCTCGCCTCGATCGAAGCGGCGGTGAAAGCCGTCGAGACGAAGACCGGCGGCCTCGATATTCTGATCAACAACGCCGCCCTGTTCGACCTGGCGCCGATCGTCGAGATCACCAAGGCAAGCTACGACAAATTGTTCTCCGTCAATGTCGCCGGCACGCTGTTCATGCTGCAGGCAGCCGCCCGCTCGATGATCGCCGCTGGCCGGGGCGGCAGGATCATCAAAATGGCGAGCCAGGCCGGACGCCGCGGCGAGGCGCTGGTCGGCGTCTATTGCGCCACCAAAGCCGCCGTCATTTCGCTGACACAGTCAGCGGGGCTCGACCTGATCAAGCACCGCATCAACGTCAACGCGATTGCCCCTGGCGTGGTCGACGGCGAGCACTGGGATCACGTCGATTCGCTGTTCGCCAAATATGAAAACCGGCCGAGGGGCGAGAAGAAGAAACTGGTCGGCGAGGCGGTGCCCTATGGCCGCATGGGCACGGCGCAGGACCTTACCGGCATGGCGGTTTTTCTCGCCAGCGCCGACGCCGAATACGTCGTCGCCCAGACCTACAATGTCGACGGCGGCCAGTGGATGAGTTGAGGGCGGGGGACGGCCTCTGCTCCTCGTACCTCCGCGAGGAGCAGAGGCCGACATCAGCGGCTATCAACCTCAAGAAGTGCCACCCCTTATCCTCTCCGCGTGGAGAGGGCGTAACGAAGGCCGAAGCCCGGCCGAAGGGTAAAACAGATGACCGTGAAACTCTCGTCCTCAAACCTCTCCAAGCTGCCCACTGAGGTCGCCGGTCCGAAGTATGACCGCGCAACATTGAAGGCCGGCATCGTGCATTTCGGCGTCGGCAATTTTCACCGCTCGCATCAGGCCGTCTATCTCGACGATCTGTTCAATGCGGGCATCGGCCATGACTGGGCGCTGATCGGCGCCGGCGTGTTCGGCGGTGAAAAGATCGGTCGCGGCAAACTAGAAGAGCAGGACTGGCTGACCACCGTGGTCGAGCAGGACAGCGGCCATATGAGCGCACGCGTCACCGGCGCCATGATCGACTTCCTGATGCCTGGCGATGCCGTCGGCATCATCGAACAGCTTGCCGACCCGGCCATCAAGATCGTTTCGCTGACCATCACCGAAGGCGGCTATTTCATCGACCCGGCCTCCGGCGTGTTCAACCCGACCCATCCCGACATCGTCGCCGATGCTCAACCGGGCGCGACGCCGAAGACGGTGTTCGGCATCATCCTTGCCGGGCTGGTGCGGCGGCGCGACGAGGGCACCGTGCCGTTCACGGTGATGTCCTGCGACAACATTCCTCACAATGGCCATGTCACCTCCGACGGCGTCATCGGCCTGGCCCGCCTGATCGACGAGGATCTGGCGAACTGGGTCAGCGAGCATGTCGCCTTTCCGAACGGCATGGTCGATCGCATCACGCCGGCCACATCAGACCGCGAACGCGGCATCCTAGCCAAGGATTTCGGGCTGGAGGACAATTGGCCGGTGTTTTGCGAGCCATTCCGGCAATGGGTGCTGGAGGACCATTTCACCGATGGCCGGCCGCCGCTGGAAAAGGTCGGGGTGCAGTTCGTCAAAGACGTCGCGCCATACGAATTGATGAAAATCCGCATCCTCAATGGCGGTCACGCGACCATCGCCTATCCGGCCGGCCTGATGGACATCCATTTCGTCCATGAGGCGATGCAGGAGCCGCTGGTGGGCGGTTTTCTGGCCAAGCTCGAACGGGACGAAATCATCCCGACCGTGCCGCCGGTGCCGGACACGGTTCTGGAAGACTATTACCAGCTCATCGAGAGCCGCTTCTCCAATCCCAAGATCGGCGACACGGTGCGCCGGCTCTGCCTCGACGGCTCCAACCGCCAGCCGAAATTCATCATCCCGACCATCGCCGACCGGCTGAAGGCCGGGAAAAGCGTCGTCGGCCTGGCGCTGGAATCAGCGCTCTGGTGCCGCTACTGCTTCGGCACGACCGACAGCGGTGCCGTCATCGAGCCCAACGATCCGAGCTGGGACCGGCTGCAAGCGACGGCAAAGGCGGCAAAGGATGCTCCCGCCGCCTGGCTCGCCATGGAAGACATCTATGGCGATGTCGGCCGCGCGACGGCGTTTGTCGAGGCCTTTGCCCATGCGCTCGACGTGCTGTGGGCGAATGGCGCGCGCGCGACGCTGACGCGCTACCTCGCCGGCAAGCTCTGAGAGCCATTCTCCATCATGACGCCTGAGCTGGTCATCTTCGACTGTGATGGCGTGCTGGTCGACAGCGAGGCGCTCTCCGTCTCGGCGCTGCTTGGCATGGTCAAACTTGCCGGCGGAAGCGTCGGTGAGGATGCCGCCTACGAGCATTTCCTCGGCAAGAGCATGAAAAGCGTGCGCGAGATCCTCGGCCGCGACTTCGGGCTCGATATCACCGACCTGCACCTGACCGAGATGCGCGTCGAATTGATGCGCAAATTCCGCGAGGAGCTGAAGCCGATCGCCGGTGTCAAGGAGATGCTGCCGAAGCTTGGGCTGCCGTTCTGTGTCGCGTCCTCAGGCACGCTCGACCGCATCCGCTACGCGCTCGACGTCACCGGATTGCTTGGGCTGATGGAACCGCATCTGTTCAGTGCCACCATGGTGGCCAAGGGAAAGCCCGCGCCGGATCTGTTCCTGCATGCCGCCGCCAGCATGCGGGCCCATCCGCGCAAATGCCTCGTCGTCGAGGACAGCCCGGCCGGCATCATTGCTGCGCGCGCGGCGGGGATGCGCGTCTTTGCCTTCACTGGCGGCTCGCATGCCGGCCACCCGACCTTGAAAGCGCGGCTTGCGTCGAGTGAGCCGGACTTTATATTCGCTGACATGCTGCAATTGCCCGATCTGATTGCAGGCCTGGGAGCGAGAGACAGAGCATCTTGACGAAACAGTTCGTTTGCGCGGTCGATGTCGGCACCGGGAGCGCTCGCGCGGGCATTCTCGACACCAGTGGCACCTTGCTCGGCCGCGCCGAGCGGCCGGTCGCCATGAACCAGCCGAAGCCCGATCACGCCGAGCATGATTCGCGCGATATCTGGTCGGCCGTCTGCACCGCCGTGCGCGCTGCCCGCGAAAAAGCCGGTGTCGAGCCTGAGGACATTGTCGGCATCTCCTTCGATGCCACCTGTTCGCTGGTGGTGCGCGACCGGCAAGGCAGCCAGCTCAGTGTCTCGGTCACGGGCGACAAACGCTGGGACACCGTCGTCTGGCTCGACCACCGCGCCATCGCCGAGGCCGACGAATGCACGGCAAGCAGCCACGCCGTGCTGAATTACATCGGCGGCGTCATGTCGCCGGAAATGGCGACGCCGAAGCTGATGTGGCTGAAGCGCAATTTGCCGGAGACGTGGAATGAAGCCGGCTATTTATTCGACCTGACCGATTTCCTGACCTGGCAAGCGACGGGCTCTCTGGCCCGCTCGCAATGCACGCTGACCGCCAAATGGACCTATCTGGCGCATGAGGACACAGGCTGGCGGCGCGATTTCTTCGAACTCGTCGGCCTCGGCGATCTTTTCGAGCACGGAAGCCTGCCGGAGAGGGCCAGCCCGGTCGGCACCGATATCGGCCGATTGACGGCGCAAGCGGCGGCCGAGCTTGGGCTGAGCGAGAAATGCCGGGTCGGCGCCGGGGTCATCGATGCCTATGCCGGCGCGCTTGGCGTGCTCGGCGGCTTTGCCGGCGACGAACAGGACATCGGCCGGCATTTGGCGCTGATCGCCGGCACGTCGAGCTGCGTCATGGCGATGTCACCGGATCCGCAGCCCTTCGCCGGCGTCTGGGGGCCGTATTACGGCGCGGCGCTGCCCAGGCTGTGGCTGTCGGAAGGCGGCCAGTCGGCGACCGGCGCCCTGCTCGACCACATCATCCGCTGGCACGGCGCCGGCGGCGAGCCGGATGCCGCCATGCATGCGAAGATCGCCAGGCGTGTCGCCGAGCTGCGCGCCGCCGAGGGCGACAGCCTCGCCGCAAGGCTGCATGTGCTGCCCGACTTTCACGGCAACCGCTCACCGCTCGCCGATCCGCATGCCGTCGGCGTCGTCAGCGGGCTGACGCTGGACTCCTCCTTCGACAGCCTGTGCAAGCTCTATTGGCGCACCGCCGTCGGCATCGCGCTCGGCGTGCGCCACGTGCTGGAGGCACTGAACGAGAACGGCTATCTGATCGACACGCTGCACGTCACCGGCGGCCACACCAAGAACCCGCTGCTGATGGAACTCTACGCCGACGCCACCGGTTGCACGGTGATCGAGCCGCTGGCCGACGAGGCGGTGCTGCTCGGCACCGGCATGATCGCCGCCACCGCTGCCGGGCTGTTTCCCGACCTCAACGCCGCCTGTCTTGCCATGCAGCAAGGCGGCAGGAGGCGCCCGTCGAACCCGAAATCATCAGGGCGTTTCGAGCGCGACTACAAGGTTTTCCTCGAAATGCACCGCCAGCGGCGGATGCTGGACGCGATCCGGTAGAGCATTGGGGCCGGTCCCTGGCTCAATCCGTTCCCGTCCCTCCTCTCTTGCCTTCATGTCGCGTTTCGTCCAGAAGCTGACGCAAACGCCGCGAAACCGAAGGTTTTGCCGTTTGACATGCGGCTTCCGGCTCTGGCCGACGTGCCGTAGCTGGAAAGAGCGGAACAATGTCTGCGATCGAAGCCGGCGCTCGCGCGCCGGAAAATCTTTGGCGTCAGGAAATCAGGGCGACGCTGGCGCTCGCTTGGCCGATGGTGCTGACCAATCTCGGCCAGACCGCGATGACGGCCACCGACGTCATGATGATGGGTCGTCTGGGCCCGGATACGCTGGCTAGCGGCGCGCTTGGCGCCAACCTTTATTTCATGCCGCTGATCTTCGGCCTCGGCCTGATGCTGGCGACCTCGCCGATGATCGCCACCGAGCTCGGCCGCCGCCGCTATTCGGTGCGCGACCTGCGCCGCACCGTGCGCCAGGGCCTGTGGCTGGCGATCCTGATCTCGATCCCGATCTGGCTCGTGCTTTGGCACGGCGAGGGCATTCTATTGGCCATGGGCCAGGACCCGGTGCTGGCGCATCAGGCCGGCATTTATTTACGCTGGCTCGAATGGGCGGTGCTGCCCTTCTACGGCTATATCGTGCTGCGCTCGTTCATCTCGGCGCTGGAACGGCCGGGCTGGGCACTGGTCATCGTCTTCGTCGCCGTCGCCTGCAACGTCTTCTTCAACTGGGTGTTCATGTTCGGCAATCTCGGCGTCGCCCCGATGGGCATTGCCGGGTCGGGCCTTGCCACCTCGCTGTCCAGCACGCTGATGTTCGTCGGCATGGCTGTCGTGGTGATGCTGGAGAAGAAGTTCCGCCGCTACCGTCTGTTCGGCCGTTTCTGGCGCGCCGACTGGCCGCGCTTCAAGGGCCTGTTGCGGCTCGGCCTGCCGATCGCCGGCATCCTCGCCTTCGAGGTGACGATCTTCAATGCGGCGGCCCTGCTGATGGGCCTGATCGACGCGGATTCGCTGGCGGCGCACGCGATCGCCATCCAGATCGCCTCGATCTCCTTCATGGTGCCGCTCGGCCTCAACCAGGCGGTGACGGTGCGCGTCGGGCTTGCGCACGGCGCCGGCAATCCGGAAGGCGTCTCGCGCGCCGGCTGGACCGCCTTTGTCATCGGCGTCTCGTTCATGGCGCTGATGGGGCTGGTGATGATCCTGTGGCCGCATCCGCTGATCAGCGCCTTCATCGATCTGGGCAATCCGGCCAATGCCAGGGTGATCGAACTTGCCGTGTCGTTCCTGGTCTTCGCGGCGCTGTTCCAGGTCTTTGACGGCGCGCAGGCGGTTGCCGCCGGCATGCTGCGCGGCCTGCATGACACCAAGGTGCCGATGATCTATGCCGCGATCGGCTATTGGGGCGTCGGCCTGCCGCTCGGCGTGCTGCTCGCCTTCCATTTCGGCCTGCATGGCGTCGGTATCTGGATCGGCCTGTCGACGGGGCTGGCGGTGGTGGCCGCGCTGCTGCTGGCGCGCTGGCTGCGGCGCGACCGGTTGGCGCCGCCGCTGGTGTTTGAGCATTGAAGGCAAGCGGCCGCCATGTCCCGACCTTGTAGCTGATTAAGCGGCGCCTGCAGAAACGTTGGTGCCGTGAGCCGGCGCTTGGCACCGAGACAATGACCGTCTTGGCCGAGAGCGGAACTATGTTCCCTTCACGATTCTCGGCTTGCTCGGCCGGCGGGATTGAGCTGCGCTCTCGCGGGCCTGGGCCAACCGCTTCTCGTCTTCGATGGCACGATCGACTGCCTCAATTTGATCCTGGAGCGCCTTCAGCTCAGCTCCGTAGCTGGAGCCATCGCTGTCCCCTATCTGAAAGCCACTTGCCCGCATTGCGTCGCGAGTATGGTGCACGTTGCGGACTCCTTCGCGTCGAGTCGCGACCAGGATTTCCCGGAACTCTCCAAGACGTTCAACGTGATTGCGAGTCATTGCGTTCTCCTATTTCGTCGTCATCGTCGCCAAAGGCGATTCAGAGCGGCTAAAATTTGCGGCGCAGACGGTTTAAGTGATTACAGGAGATACTCTCGACAAAGCGTGAGTGCGGAAGCTCAAATTTGAACGTCTTGCAGTAGAGTGGCGCGCGGCAGGCGGAGATGGCTGGGACCCGGGCCGGTCACCGCATGGGCAACCTTGGCCGTCCTCGGACCGCGCTTCTGCTAGCTTGTTATCTGCTCGGCGACAGCTTCTTCGAGGCCGGCTGCGGCCTGGGCGGCGAGACCGCGCGCCGCCGCCTGTGAATCATAAAATTCCTCAAGCGCATGAACCGTGCCCCACCGCAGCGTGAACACGTGAAGACCACGGTTGATGTAGGACGTATCGCCGTTGAGCAGGGTTGCGGTGCCATCCCACTGGGCAAACACGGTGGTATGCCACGGCCAGCCCTTCACCCAGACGTGGTTGACCGTGAGATGGAGAGTGGGCAGAACACGGCCGAGGCGCTCGAACCACCGGCGCAGGGCTTGCTTGTCGTGGCGCTCCCCACCAAGCGCGTGGGCGCCACCAACCCGGTGATGGACATGCGGCGCGATGGCCTTCACCGCCGCGTCCCAGCGATGGTTGTTGACGTCGTCGAAGCTCTGCCGGATCGATTTCTCGACAATATAGCTGTAAAGCATGTGACCTCTCCAGGCTCATTGGGATGGCGTGATCGGACGCAGAGCCCCGGCCAGCATCGCGCGGCCGCGGCTTGCGTCAGGTCAGGGCGTTGTCGCATCGGCTCGCAGGGATATGTCCGTCTCGGTCGAGACCGTCACCTCGCTGCCGGACCTTGAGAACGCGTAGAGCGAGCCCGGGTGGCCCGGTATGGAAAACGCCACGGCGTCACTGTTGGCGAGGCCCATGACGAACCGCAGCGGATCACCCCCGGTCTTCGGTGCGAAAGTGGCGGTGACCTCAAGCAGGTCGCCGCGCGGAACGTAGTAGGCCACCATGTCCAGGTGTCCCTGGTGCAGGCTGCCGCCTTCGATCGGGCGTCCGATGGTGGCTTCCTCGGCGAGAGCCGGGGTTGCAAGAAACAGCGCCGCCAGGAGCGAGGCGCTCAGCGTTTTGCGGATCATCTCATTTGTCCTTTTTTTAGATTGCGTTCACCCTCTATATAGGGTATAGATTACGAATGCAATCTAAAAAAGGAGATGACGATGCGTGTGAGTCGCACTCAGGCCGCGGAAAACCGCGAGACCGTGATCAATGTGGCAAGCCGGCTTTTTCGGGAGCGCGGCTTTGACGGCATCGGCCTCAAGGATCTGATGAAGGGTGCCGGGCTGACCCAGGGTGCCTTTTACAAGCAATTCGAGTCGAAGGACGATCTGGCGGCGCTGGCTTCCAGGCGGGCGATGGAAAGCGCCACCCACAAATGGTCGGCCGCGACCGCGGCACATCCTGGGAACCCGCTCGACGGGGTGATCTCATTCTACCTCAGCATGGACCATCGCAGGGAAAAGATGGACGGCTGCCCGGTCGTTGCGCTCGGTTCGGATGCAGCCAGGCAGGGTGCCGAGGTGAAGGCGTCATTCGAAGACGGCATCAAGGCGTACCTTGAGATGCTCGGCGGTTGGGTTGGCGAGGGCGACAGCGAAAAGAGCGGAAAAAAGGCAATGGCCGTTCTCTCGACGATGGTCGGCGCGGTCGTGCTCTCGCGGGTCGTCAACGATCCCGACCTTGCGCGGGCTTTTCTGGATGCGGCGGCCGATCAGGTTCGCGAAGCAGTCGCCACTTGAACGGCGCGAGCAGTGCCGCCGGCACACCAAGGACAGGAGAGCAGATGCAACGGATTGTCGTCACGGGCATGGGAGCGGTCACGCCCCTGGCTGCCAATGTCGAAGCGTCCTGGTCACGCCTGCTTGCCGGCCGGTCCGGCGTTCGCAGGCTTCCGGACGATGTGGTGGGAGAGCTGCCGGTTAAGATTGGCGGCGTGGTTCCCTCCCTGGGCGAAGATCCGGAGGCCGGTTTCGATGCCGATGCCGTCCTGTCCGCGAAGGATCAGCGCAAGGTGGACCGGTTCATTCTGTTTGCGTTGGCAGCGGCGGAAGAGGCGCTTGCGCAGGCGCAATGGAAGCCTGCCCTGGAAACGGAGCGCCTGCGCACGGCCACGATCATCGCTTCAGGAGTCGGCGGGTTCCCCGCCATCACCGAGGCGGTGCGCACGGTGGACCTGCGTGGCGCCCGCCGCCTGTCTCCCTTTACGGTGCCGTCCTTCCTGGTGAACCTCGCGGCGGGCCACATCTCGATCCGTCATGGTTTCAAAGGTCCACTCGGCGCACCGGTGACGGCATGTGCGGCGGGCATCCAGGCGATCGGCGACGCCGCCCGCCTGATCCGCGCCAACGAAGCCGACATCGCCGTGTGCGGCGGAACGGAAGCGTGCATCAACACCGTCAGTCTCGGCGGGTTCGCCGCGGCTCGCTCTCTTTCCACCGGCTTTAATTGGGCACCCGCTCAAGCCTCGCGCCCTTTCGACACATCGCGGGACGGCTTCGTCATGGGCGAAGGAGCCGGCGTGCTGGTCATCGAGGCGTTGAGCCACGCGTTGGCGCGCGGCGCAAAGCCGTTGGCTGAGCTCGTCGGCTACGGCACGACCGCGGATGCCCACCACGTCACCTCCGGGCCAGAGGACGGCGACGGCGCGCGCCGGGCCATGCAGATCGCGATTGCCCAGGCAGGGATTTCGCCACGCCAGGTACGTCATCTCAATGCGCATGCGACCTCCACGTCAGTCGGCGACCTGGGTGAGATCGAAGCGATCAAGAGCGTGTTCGGGCGCGATTTCGCGATAGCTGTCAGTGCCACGAAATCGGCGACCGGACATTTGCTCGGAGCGGCCGGCGGGCTGGGTGCGATCTTCGCAACCCTGGCGCTCAGGGATCAGATTGCTCCGCCAACCCTCAACCTGGGCGAGGCCGATCCGGCCGGCGACGGCATCGACTTCGTCGCAAACGCGCCCCGGCCGATGGAGATGGAGTACGCGATCTCCAATGGCTTCGGCTTTGGCGGCGTGAATGCCAGCGCCCTGTTCAGACGCTGGAACTAACCGGTGCCAGACGAGCGCCGGACGCAGTCATGACCAACGCCCTTTGCCCCGGCCTCTCATGCTTTTCCCAATCCGATCCAACGCAAAGAAGGATATGATTTCCATGAACAAGACCAATCCCGGCGTCGCCCTGGTGACAGGGGCATCTTCCGGCATCGGGCGCGCTACCGCCGATGCCTTGCTGGGCGCCGGCTTTCGCGTCTTCGGAACCAGCCGTCGCGCGAGCTCCCAGCCATCCGCCGGCGTGACCATGCTGACCTGCGACGTGACCGACGACGCGTCCGTTGCGACAATGGTCGATGACGTTCTGGCCAAGGCCGGACGCATCGACCTGCTTGTCAACAATGCCGGCACGGGCCTGTTTGGCGGCGCGGAGGAGTCCTCGACCGCCCAGGCCAAGGCGCTGTTCGACGTGAACGTCTTCGGCGTTTTCCGCGTGACCAACGCGGTGCTGCCGGCAATGCGGCGCCAAGGGAAGGGCAGAATCGTGAATTTGAGTTCGGTGCAGGGGTTCATCCCCGCTCCCTATTTCGCGCTTTACTCGGCGACCAAACATGCCATCGAGGGGTATTCCGAGTCGCTCGATCACGAATTGCGCCCGTTCGGCATTCGCGTTTCGTTGGTGGAGCCCGCCTATACCCGCACATCATTCGAGGACAATCTTGCCGCTCCCGACCGGTCGCTCGAAATCTACGACTCCGCGCGGGCCGGGATGACTGTATCCGTGCGGAAGGCGATGGAAAAAGGCGATGCGCCCGAAGTGGTCGCCAAGACCGTTTTGGCCGCGGCGACCGATCTCGCGCCGAAGAAACGCTATGCGGCGGGAAAAATGGCGCGCCAGGTCAGTTTCCTGCGCCGTTTCGTCCCCGCGTCCGCATTCGACAAGAGCCTGCGCAAGCAGCTTGGGCTGCCGGCCTGAAATCGAGCGCTAGAGCGGGATGAAATGAGACTGAATCGGCTTGGGATTCCCTTAGGCGTGCAAATCTGATTCAACCTTCATGCTGGGCAAGGAGGTCAGCATGGATGGGCAAGCCTTATTCGATGGATCTTCGCGAA
>NZ_RZRT01000076.1:0-23016 GCF_003998295.1 Mesorhizobium sp. M7A.F.Ca.US.011.01.1.1 | reverse complement strand
CCCCTACTCCCCTACTCCCCTAGCCTGAGAGATTGAAACCATGCCGCATTGCTATCTCGGCATCGATGTCGGCACCGGCAGCGCGCGGGCCGGGGTGTTCGACCACACCGGCACCTTGCTCGCCTCGGCCAAGCGGGACATCGAGGTCTGGCGCGAGGCCGGCGACATTGTCGAGCAGTCGAGCAACGACATCTGGCGGGCGGTGTGCGCGGCCACGCGGGAAGCGGTCGCTCAATCGGGCGTGGCGCCCGAGGCGATCGCCGGCATCGGGTTCGACGCCACTTGTTCGCTGGTGGTGCTGGGCGAGGGCGGCGCGCCGCTGCCGGTAAGCAAGTCCGGCAATTCGGAACGCAACATCATCGTCTGGATGGATCACCGCGCGGTCGAGCAGACGCGCCGCATCAACCGCAGCGGCGAGGCGGTGCTGAACTATGTCGGCGGTGTCATCTCGCCGGAGATGGAAACGCCGAAACTCCTTTGGCTGGCGGAAAACCTGCCCGCCACCTTCAGTGCCGCCTGGCAGTTCATGGACCTCGCCGATTTCCTCACCTGGCGGGCGACCGGCAGCCTTGCCCGCTCGGTGTGCACGGTGACCTGCAAATGGACCTATCTTGCGCATGAAAACCGCTGGGACGAGACCTATTTCCGCACCATCGGGCTTGGGAGCCTGGCCGACGAGGGGTTCGCGCGCATCGGCACCGACATCGTGCCGGCGGGGGCCGCGCTCGGCGGCGGACTGACCGCGCAGGCGGCATCGGATCTGGGCCTGCGCCCCGGCACGGCCGTGGCGGCGGGGCTGATCGACGCGCATGCCGGCGGTGTCGGCACGGTCGGCGCGCGCGGCGCGTTCGGCAGCGTTCTGTCGCGCATGGCCTATGTCTTCGGCACCTCAGCCTGCACCATGTCGTCGACCGCCGAGCCGGCCTTCGTCGACGGCGTCTGGGGTCCGTATTTCTCGGCCATGGTGCCGGGCCTGTGGCTGAACGAGGGCGGCCAGTCGGCAGCCGGTGCTGCTATCGACCATCTGGTGCGCATGCATCCCGCGGCGGGCGAGGCGGCGGCCAAGGCGCAAGCCGAGGGGCTCAGCCTCAGCGCCTGGCTGTCGTTGCAGGCGCAAGGCCGCAACGGGGCCGCAGCGACGCCGGCGCTGGTCGGCGGTATCCATGTGGTGCCGGAGTTTCTCGGCAACCGCGCGCCTTTCGCCGACCCGGACGCACGCGCGCTGATTGCCGGGCTCGATCTCGACGCCAGCCTCGACAGCCTGGTCGGGCTCTATGTCGCTGGCGTCTGCGGACTGGGCTATGGTGCGCGCCAGATCGTGCGGGCCGAGCATGACAAGGGCATTCCCGTCGACACCATCGTCGTCAGCGGCGGCGCCGGCCAAAGCCCGCTGGTGCGCCAGCTGCTTGCCGACACGACCGGCATGGTGGTGGTGGCGTCGACCTCGCCGGAGCCGGTGCTGCTGGGCTCGGCGATGCTCGGCGCCGTCGCCGCCGGAACCTACAAGGATGTCGCGGCGGCCATGGCCGGCATGTCGGAGCTCGGCGAGGTCTATCATCCCGACGCTACGCTGGCCGGCTGGCATGCCAAGCGCTTCACGGCGTTCGAGTTGCTGCAGCAGGCCGGCAAGGCCATCCGAGGCTGAAGCGAGCGGCTCGTGTCGGGCTCTGTCAGGAGCGTGGCGAACACCGCTTGGCGATGATGCCGGAAGCTGGCAGCTTTGTTCTGTCGTGGACCCTCCTGCGGCTTGCGAAGAGGGCAGGGCGACAGGAGCAGGAGGCCCGATGGCAGACGACAAATCGCCAGTGCCATTCGCATCGGACAGTGTGCCGTGGACGGAATGGTCCGATGTGCCGCGCTTCGGCGTGCGCTACCGGCATTTGTCGCTGGCCGCGCTTGGCGAAACCTATCATGTCGGCGTGGCGATCGAGGAGTTGCCGGCGGGCAAGCAGACCTCGCCAGCGCACTACCACATTTTCGAGGAGGAGCATGTCTTCATCCTCGAGGGGACGCTCACCGCGCAGGTCGGCGACGCCTCCTATGCCATGAAGGCCGGCGACTACATCTGCTTTCCGGCCGGGGCGGCGGCAGGGCATTGCCTCATCAACACCAGCGACGCACCCTGCCGCTACGTCATCGTCGGCGAGCGCAACCCGAACGACGTTGTCGTCTACACCGCCTCCAACAAGGTGCTGGTGCGCGCGCTGGGCAGCCGTGCGATCTTCGACCTCGCGGCAACTCGAACCTACTGGGACGGTGAGAGCACCGGCCTCGCCGCCGGCGATCCGTTGCCGTCGGATGTGACGGCCGGTGTCACCAAGGCCCCGGCCGCGCCGATCCCGCCTGTTGCCAGCGATGCAGTCGAATGGAAGCTGGAAGGTGAGGGGGCGCGGTTCGGCGGCCGGTCCAGGCATCTGACCTATGCGGCTTTGGGACGGCCAGACTATCATGTCGGCATGCTGATCGAGGCGCCGGCCCCCGGCATGCGTCTGGCGCCCAGGCACTACCATATGCTCGAAGAGGAGCACGCGTTGATCCTGGAAGGGCAGGTGACGCTGCTGCTTGGCGAGGAGCGCCACGAGATGAAGGCCGGCGATTATGTCTGCTTTCCCGCCGGCCTGGCGGTCGGGCATTCCTTCCTCAACAGCGGTACGGAACCGTGCCGCTATCTGATGATCGGCGAGAAAAATCCCAACGAGGTCTGCGTCTATCCCGATTCCAACAAGATGGCGGTCGACGCTTTGCGCCGGCGCGACGGTATTTTCGACATGGCAGGGGTGCGAAGGTACTGGGATGGCGAGGCGTAGAACCGAAGTGTCGCTACCCGACTCCAATAGCCGCGCTCTGAACGCGAGAACCGTGCGGAGATGGGCATTGGGTAGTGGGTCAGTTTGAATTTTGTCGGGATGCAATATGCATTTCACATCTCGGCCCGGCCTCCTATGCTTACTGGAAAGCATGGTGCTGATCGATGCCGAAACGGCAGGGCAACGGCGACTGTCACGGGGGATCAACAGTCATCTCCGGCTCGGACTTCGGGTTCAGCAAGCTCGCGCCGGCTCGTCCTGACGTTGAAGAGATGTGGAGACAGCACTTGGGGATAGTGTGGCCCGCATTCGTGAAGCAACAGTCGGTGAAGAAGAAGCGCAGGAAGCGTCATCGCTAGGAGGTAGCGCGGGCATTGGACATTTTGTTTCGTCATGCTAATTCAGTTAAATGTTTTCTCTGATCTTGTCCTTTGTAGCGGTCGCTATCCGTATGGTCTTGAGCGACTATTTTCTGCGAGAAATTTTGGGTTCTTTGCAGTTCTATTTTGGCTGTTTGTCTTTCAATCTGGCATTTTGCTCGTCCTCGAAAATCACCTAGGCCAATCATTGCCCAATTGGGTTACAACACTCGGCTTTGCGATTGTAGCATTCGCCTACATGACGATTGGCATGACGTCTTTCGCTGCCGTCGTAGCCGCATTGGGATTCGGGACAGTGATCGCAGCCAGCTGGCTCTTGAGAAGGCTAGGGGAAAATTCAAACTGACCCACTACCGGGCATTGTTGCTACTGTATCTGGGTGACGTTAGTCTGGTTCGGGCACTTCAACCGGGGAGTTGGCGGGGATGCTCCTGCCATTCTTGCGATGGCCTTCACCTTATCACCGTCGCCGCCTTGGCAGGCTGAGATGGGTGGCTTTGTTCGCGCCGTTCATTCTGTTGTCGGGCTATATCGTCTATGGCTTCGTCGGCATTCGGTTTGATTCACCTCTCTCGGTGCTGAGGCACCTTGCCGCGTTCCCGAACTGCACCGCCGCCCATGCCGTTGGCCTCGCCTCTGCGCACAGGGGCGAACCTGGCTATTGGCCGACCCACGATGCCGACCACGACGGCATAGCCTGCGAGCCGTGGCACGGGGCAAGCCCTTGGCACGGGGCAAGCTCCAGTGGTGTCCGGGTCCATCGTTACTCGCGTACCGGCCCATAGCCTTGCCTTGGCCTCACAGTTCCTTCTCAGCCAACTCCCTGAATTCGTCGGGAACCGAGCGTGCCGCCTCCAGCGCCACCGTGCCGTAGCCGACCGCCTGTTTGCCGAAGCGTTCGCGGATCTTGTCGATGGCGCGGTCGGCGTCGAAGCGTGCCAGGCCTTTTCGGGTGCCCGGCCGGCATTTCTCGTCGGTGAGGCCGAGCGGCAGTTCGAGCTGTAATTCGAAGCTTTCCTCGAGATGCGAGACCGAGATCGCCAGCAGCGAGATCGTTCTCTCGTGGGGGTTGTCGGCAAGCACGCCGCGCACCAGATCGCCGGCGATCTCGGCCAGCATCGCGGTCGCCGAGATCGGCTGGTCAAGCGTGATCGAGCGGGTGACCGCGCTGAGATCGGCAAAGCGCACGCGCACCGTCACCGTGCGGCCGGGCCGCGCCTTGGCGCGCAGCCGGCTGGCGACGCGGTCGGCCAGATGCAGCAGTGTCGGCACGATGACCCGTGCCATTGCGGGTTTTTGGCCAAGCGCCGATTGGGCGCCGGCCGAATGCGCGCGGCGCTTGGTCTCCAGTTTGCGCGGGTCACGGTTACATGACAGCGCGGCGAGCTTTTTGCCGGCGGCGGGACCGAGCAGCCGCGTCAGCGCGCCGCTATGCGTCCTGGCCAACTGACCGATGGTCTCGACGCCGATCTCCGCCAGCCGCGCTTTGGTGGCCGGGCCAACGCCCCACATCAGCCCGACCGGCAGGTCGTGCAGGAAGGCGAGCTCGGTGCCGGGTTCGACGACCACCAGTCCGTCGGGCTTGGCGACCTGCGAGGCGATCTTGGCCAGATGCTTGGTGCGGGCGACGCCGATCGAGATCGGCAGGCCGAGTTCGGCGCGTACCCGGCTGCGGATCGTCGTGGCGATCTCCTGTGGGGAGCCGAACAGATGCGTGCAGCCGGCGACATCGGCAAAGGCCTCGTCGATGGAGATGCGCTCGACCAATGGCGTAAAATCGTCGAGCACCTTGATCGCCGCGTCGCCCAGCCGCTGATAGTGGCTGAAATTGCCACCGACGAAGATCAGATGCGGGCAGAGCTCGCGCGCCTTGCGCCCCGGCATGCCGCCGCGCACGCCGAAGGCGCGCGCTTCGTAGGAGGCGGCGAGCACAACGCCACCGCCCACCGCGATCGGCTTGCCGCGCAGCGACGGATCGAGCAATTGCTCGACCGAGGCGTAGAAAGCGTCGAGATCGGCATGCAGGATGGTGGCTGTCGTTTCCATCGACCGCACATCCGCTGTTGCTGATAGATTGGAACAAATAAAGAACAAAGATGGATCATTGTCAAGGGAAGGGCGATTTGTGCGGCAACAGCCATGCCGGTTCGGCCTGAACGCAACCGCCTAGACAATATGCTCCGTTCGCAGCGCCGCTTCCATCCTTTCCAGCGCCGCTTCGCCGCCTGCCACCAGTTCGTCGGCAATCCTGGCCAGCTTGTCGTCGGCCTTGCGGTGCTTGCTGCCCCAGGCGCCGAGCGTCGCCAGCACCGGCAAGAGGTCGATCCCTGCTTCGGTCAGCCGGTAGACGGTTCTCAAGCCATGCGTCGGGTCGTCGCTTCTGGTGAGGATGCCTTCCTCCTGAAGCGTTTGCAGTCGCTCGGCCAGCGTGCGCGAGGAGATGCCTTCGTCGGATTGCAGGAATTCGCGAAAGTGCTTTTTCCCGGCGAAGACCATGTCGCGGATGATGAGCAGCGTCCAGCGGTCGCCGATCAGTTCGAGCGACAGGTTGATCGGGCAGCCGGATTTTTCGCGCGTCGACATTTATGCTTCCATTTTTAAATCACTTTACTATTGACATCGTTTTGGCCTTGCGTCAACGGTTCCAAATGTAAACTGTTTTGCGATGGCCCTGAGGAGAATGACGGTGAAAAAGCTGGTCCTGCAGATGCAGATGTCGGTCGACGGCTTTGTCGGCGCCACCGAGGACCATTCCTGGCAGCTCTGGGAGTGGGGTGACGAGAGCGCCTGGGACGATGCGCTGAAGCAGGACTTCAACGCCGTCTTCGCAGACGTCGATACCATCCTGCTCAGCCGCAAGATGGCGCAGGAGGGCTATCTCACCCATTGGGGCAATGCTGCGAGGAAGTTTCCGCGCGATCCGTTCTACGCCTTTGCGCAGCGCATCGTCGACGCCCGCAAGGTGGTGCTCAGCAACAAGCTCAAGCAATCGGCCTGGGAGCCGGCTTGGGAGCGCACCAGTGTGGCCAGCGGCGACCTGCCGCGCGAAGTCAATGCGCTGAAAGCGGGCGAGGGCGGCGACATGGCGGTGTTCGGCGGCGCCGGTTTCGCGTCGGCGCTGATCGCGGCCGGGCTGGTCGACGAGTTCCAGCTTTTCATCAACCCGGCCGTGCTGGGTGCGGGCCGCCGGATTTTCGATCAGGGTGGTTTCAGGAGCCTGCGGCTGCTCGGCTCGAAGGCCTATGCCTGTGGCATGGTGGTCAGCCGCTATGCGCCGGCGGGGTGAGGGGGACCTCCATCTTCTCCCTGCTCACTTCGCATCGTGAAAAATAATCCCGACCGTGTGGCGTATGCCTGAGCGCAGCCGGCTGACGCCATGGCGCAGGTTGACCCGGTAATTGCCTTTGGTGCCCTGCACCGGCCGGTTGTGGACGGCAAAGACGACGGCGTCACCCTGGCGCAGCGGCACCACTTCGACCCGGCTCTGCATGCGTGGCCGCTGCTCGGTCAGCGCGAACTCACCGCCGCTGAAATCCTGGCCCGGTTCGGAGAGCAGGATCGCCACCTGCAGCGGGAAGGCGAGGTCGCCATAGAGGTCCTGGTGCAGGCAGTTGAAGTCGCCGGGCACATATTGCAGCAATAGCGGCGTCGGCCGCGTCTGGCCGGCGGCATGACACTGATCGAGAAACGCGGCATGCGTCGCGGGATAACGCATGGCCTGCCCCATGCGCTCGTTCCACCGATTGGCAACCTCGGCCAGCCTGGGATAGAGCGCGCTGCGCAGGCCACCCAGAAGGTCGGGCAACGGATAGCGGAAATAGCGGTACTCGCCCTTGCCGAAGCCATGCCTGGCCATGTGAATGTGGCTGCGGAAATGCTCTTCCCTGGGATAGAGGCCGGCGATCTGCCGGCATTCTTCGGGCGAGAGCAATTTCTCGATCACCGCGCAGCCGAAGCCGTCGAGTTCGGCGGCAAGCGCCGGCCAGTCATAACCGGCAACGCGCGTTTCAGCCGCCTCGACCACGGATGTGGCAACCTTGGCATGGGCATTCATATCGTAGCCTCCTTGTCGAGCAGGGCGCGCTTGCGCTCGACACCCCAGCGGTAACCGGCCAGTGAGCCGTCGGCGCGGACGACACGGTGGCAGGGAATGCCCAGCGCGATTGCGTTGGCCGCACAGGCCGTCGCCACAGCGCGGGCGCCGTTCGGCTGGCCGAGACGCCGGGCGAGCGCGGTGTAGGTGATGGTGGCGCCGCACGGGATGCTGCGCAGCACATCCCAAACCTGTTGCTGGAATGGCGTGCCGTGGCGCATGTCGAGCGGCAGGTCGAGGCCGACGCCGGGCATTTGGATGAAGCGCGCGATAGTTGCGAGATCGTCGCGCAGTGCGGCCTCGTCCTCGACCAGTATCTTGTCGGGGAAGCAATGGCCAAGGTCCCGCTCCAGTGTGTCGGCATCCGAGCCGATCAGGATGGCGCAGACGCCGATCTGGCTGCGCGCTGCCAGGACGTCGCCGATTGCGGATTCACCGATGGCGTAGCTTATGGTGTCGAAGGCATTGGGGACGCTCGCCGGTGGCGCCATTTGGGTTTGCATGAGGTTCATTGCGTTTACTCCTTTGTCTGTGCGTGAACCCTACAGAGACGGCTTCTCGCGCTCACTCCGGTGCTTGCTTTCAAATTCGAATTTCGAAGGTAGGTGAACCGTTCTACGCGACACGAGTAACAGCGAGCTCTCCAAGCAAAAACACCTCACCCGTCAACAACCGCAGCTCGATCTCGCCGGCCGCGGTGCGGCTCCATTCGGCTCTGCCGTGATCGACCATCTCGCCGATGGCCGCCATCACCAGTAACTTCGAGCCTTCGGCGCGCCGGCTGCCGGCAGCTTGGGTCCGGCTGGTCGCATCGGTGGTGGGAGACCTTGCCATCGCGCGCATTGCCGGTCCTCGTCAGGCCTGCATTGACCGATTGGCATTGTCGGACGCCGCCTCACGCTCCAGCAGTGCGCGTTTGCGCTCAGCGCCCCAGGCGTAGCCGGACAGGGCGCCGTCCCTGCGGATCACGCGGTGGCAGGGAATGGCGACGGCAAGGCTGTTGGCGGCGCAGGCGGCGGCGATGGCACGGGTCGCCTTCGGTGTGCCGATGCGCTGCGCGATCTCGGCATAGGAAACCGTGCGGCCGGCGGGGATGTCGCGCAAGGCCTGCCAGACGCGCTGCTGGAAGGCGGTGCCGCGCACGTCGAGCGGCAAATCGAGACCGAGCGCCGGAACCTCGACGAAACCGACGACGCGGGCGACCAGCGCCTCGTAGTCGCGGTCGCCGCCGATCAGCCGCGCCCTGGGGAAACGGTCCTGCAGGTCACGCACCAGCGCGTCAGGATCGTCGCCGAGCAGGATCGAGGCGACGCCCTTTTGGCTCGAGGCGACCAGGATGGCGCCGAGCGAGGATTCGCCAACGGCAAAGCGGATCTCTTCATCGGCGCCGCCGGCGCGATAGCGCGTCGGGGTCATGCCGAGCATGCCGGTCGATTTCTCGTAGAAACGCCCGCTCGAATTGAAGCCGGCATCGTAGATCGCCGTCGTCACGCTGGCGCCGTCTTCCAGGCCCTGGCGAACCCTGGCGGCGCGGTGCGCGGCGGCATAGTCCTTCGGCGTCAGCCCGGTGACAGCCTTAAAGATGCGGTGGAAATAACCGGCGCTGCGGCCGGCGGCACCAGCCAGTTCGGCGAGCGACGGTTCTTCCTCGCTCTGCTCGATCCTGCGGCAGGCAGCGGCGGCCATCGCCGCGTTGCCGGCCTCGAGCGACGGGCCATCCGGGTTGCAGCGCCGGCACGGGCGAAAGCCGGTCGCCTCGGCCTGATCCAGCGTGTCGTGCAACTGCACATTTTTCGGATTGGCGCGCCGCGACGGACAGGAAGGCCGGCAATAGACGCCCGTCGTCGCCACCGAATACCAGAATGCGCCGTCAGCCGATTTGTCACGCGCGACGATGCGCGCCCAGCGCGGATCATCGGCGACTTGCAGCGGCGCGGATTTCAGATTTTTCGCCAGGGTGATGAACATGGCCGGCATTGAAGCCCAGGGAAGACGGCCTCGCCACCCGTTTCCTGCCAAGTGTCAGGAGGGTGCAAGCCTGTTCGTCGGGACGCATAAAGAGTATGACAAGATTGATCCGGAGAAGGTGTGATGGAAAACATTCGACCCATTAAGACCGAAGCCGATTACGATTGGGCCATCGCCGAAATCACCAAATATTTCGAGAATGAGCCGGAGGTCGGCACTCCCGATGGTGACCGCTTCGACGTTCTCGCAACTCTGATCGAGGTCTATGAGGGTGAGCATTATCCGATCGAAGCTGCCGGTTCTCCTATGCCGCGCGTTTGGGCTCCACGGCGAACGGGCTGAGCCCGAGCCAGGTCTGCATCTTCCTGCCGATGGCCTGGTCGCCGGTCAGGGCAACCTTCGCACCGGCCTTCTCGACGGTCAGCAATCCCATCCAGATCGCCGTCATCGTGTGCAGGTCGGTCGAGACGTAGAGGTCGACGTCGAAACCCGGATCGTACCAGCACAGATCGACCTCGCCGTGCTTCTCGACGATCAGCCACCATGACCGTTTGGACGCCGGCAGGTCCTGATACAGAAATTGTATCACCGTGCGTCCCTCGGGCAGCGGCGAGGGGTTCAAATTGCGCCGCATGTCCCACATCAGCAATGACGGATCGAGGTTCTTGAGCGACAGCCGGGACTCGACCCATTTCTGCCCCCAGAAGCCCATCGCCTCGACGACCGGGCGCAAATCGCGGCCGGCCTCCGTCAGCCGATAATCGAAGATCCCCTTCTCGCCCCGGACCTCCCCGCGCTCGACGATCCCGGCGATCTCAAGCTCCTTCAGCCGTTGCGACAGAAGGGTTGGCGACATTTTGGGGACACCGCGGCGCAGGTCGTTGAAGCGGGTCGAACCCGCCACCAATTCACGCATCAGCACCATCGTCCAGCGGGTGCACAGCACCTCCGCGGCCATCGATAGCGGGCAGAACTGTTTGTATCCGTGCTGGTTCACGATTGCGCCTCTCCCTCCAACCTGGCCGAACATTAGGCCTTCATGAATGAAGCGGCCAGTACGGAAACTGTACTGCCCCAGTACAGATCGCGGACTGGTTGGCGAGCGCCTTGCCATGCGAGCCCTTTGGCCGGTTGCACGGGATACCCTGTGCGCCGCAACCAGGAGACTACCATGACCGCTTACGTTATCGCAGACATCAAGATAAACGACCCGCAGTGGGTGCCGGCCTACGCCGCATCGGTGCACGACCTCGTCCACCAGCATGGCGGCAGATATCTGTCGCGCAGCGGTAATGTGAAGACGCTTGAAGGCAAGCCGCTCGACACCACGCTGATCGCCCTGATGGCGTTCCCGTCAGAAGCGGCGGCCCGCGCCTTCGCCAACGATCCGGCCTATGCGCCCTTCGTTTCGGCCCGTCAGGGCGGTAGCGACAGCCGTTTCCAGATGATCGACAACACCGATCTGGCTGGAACGATCCCGTATCTGCCGAAGGGATGATCCTTCCCGGTAGTCGTCACATCGATTTCGGGATCTCCAAGCAACTACAGTCACAGCGCTTGCCCGCCGGGCCTCCGTATTTTCGGCGGCCGGCCAGCTGGGCTTTTTCAAGAAGAATGGAATGAAGATGATATCGAACTTTCACAATAAGCTTGTCATGGCCGGGGCCATGCTGGCTGTCTGCACCACCTTCGCACAGGCGCATCAGGAAGCCGCCGCGCCGGTGGCCGGCCTCAATCCGCTGGCCGACAAGGTGCGGGCCGCCAACAGCCGGTTTCTCGACGTCAAGGCCGCTACATCAGAGGGCTATGCGCCCATTCCCTGCGCCAGCGGCATCACCGGTGGCGCCATGGGCATCCACTATGTCAACGGCGGATATCTGAAGGACGACAAGATCGATATCGCCCGGCCTGAGGCCGTGATGTACGAGCCGATGGCCGACGGCAGGCTGCAATTGGTGGCGGTCGAATACATCACCTCGAAGGGGCCGGCGTCGCTGGACGGACAGCTGTTCAATTTCAACAGCGCGCCCAACCGCTATGGCCTGGGCGAATTCTACGAACTGCATGTCTGGGCCTGGAGGGGCAACCCGACCGGCACTTTCGCCGACATGAACCCGAAAGTGTCATGCGAACACACGATGGCGCCGAGCCAGTAAGCAATGAAGCCAGGCGGCGTCAATGCCGCCTGGTCGCCCTCCGCGACAGTTGGCAGCTCCGGCCCAGCGGCCGCTTTCGGCGAGGAAAAGCCGGGGAGGTGCGTGCCGCTGGCGCTCCTCGCGGCGTCAGGCAGGTACGGTCTTTATGCCGCTTGATCCGGGATCGCCAATCCCACCTCGGCGGTATCCCGGCTCGCTTGCGGCGGCAAGACGAGGCGTCCCATCACATACCAGAGCAGGGACACGACAAGGATCGAGAGATAGCCATCCACGGCATAGTGCCAGCCGGTGTAAACCGAACCGAACAGGATGAAGGCCGCGAAGGACCAGCCGGCGGTTGCCCACCGGCGGCCGAATTGGGCCAGGAAGAATGCGTTGAGCGTGGCGATCGCAACATGCATGCTGGGCATGGCCGAGATGCCGCCGCCGAGTTCCGGGCGGTCGCTCTGGTAGGCTGTAAACAGATAATCGGCGTACAGATGGACCGACGCGCCGTAGCCCTTCTGCGCCAGGGCGGCCTGCAGCGCGACAAACCGGTCGCCGCCGTAGATTTGGTCGTGGAATATCGGGCCGGCGGACGACAGCAGGGTCGCAAGAACGGTGCCGCACAGCATCGTGGTTAGCGCGAATGCCCATAGGTAGCGCAAACGCCCGACCGGATTGTTCCAGAAGGCGACGAAGAGCACGGCGCCGAACCATTGCAGAAGCCAGCCATAACCATAGCCGGCGAAAATGGCGACCGACACCGGTTCGGAAACGATGCTGTGCGCCCATGTCCAGGGATCGGCGCCATGCAGCCGAAGATCGAGGCCCGCCAGGGCGCGGTCGGCGTAGAACGGCACCATGTCCGGGATGGCGACCTTCAAGGTGGTGAATGCGGTGACGCCGAGAAAGAACAAGAAGATGACGGGTGCGGCTGCAAGCCAGCGGTGCCTGAGTACGCCGAGGATGAACCTCGTCGGCGCATGCCGGGCAAATGCCAGCCCCGCCACACCAAGGCCCGCCGCCAGAAGCGCTGGCAGGAAAAAGGCGAACGGCTTGGCATAGGATTGTGCCAGATGCAGGTAGCGGTCCGGCTGGAGGCAAACAGCGGTCACGGAATAGGTCAGACACAAGGCAACCAGCAGCCAGCCGCTCCTGGTTGTCGCGATGTCGAGGTCAAGGATGGCAGATGGGCGGCGATTGTTGCCGTGCTGACCTGTGTGCTCACTCATCGAAGGACATCCCGCCAGTTGTCCAAAAAAATAATTGGGTTATTTCGCAGGCGATATATTACCATCAGGTTACACTTGTGGGCAAATAGATCTCCAAATATTAGACCGATAGATGCTTGTTGGCAAAGAGTCTGTTTACGAAAGCGTGGCGCCGCAACGCGCTGCCGTCATTGTCGGTTTTCAACGGCTGCAGGCTGCCTTGCCATCGGGCTTCGGCTAAGCTTGAGGGAGCCATCGCCTGGGTGGCGATGGCCCTCTTTCAACATACCGTTCGATCAGGCGCCCCTGATCAGACCGAGCTGGGTGAGGGCGGCGACGCCGTCATCGAGGCCGATCTCCTCGACGATTCTGCCGTCGACCACCTTCAGCACCGTGGTGCCGGTGAAGCGCATGGTGCGGCCGGTGGCGGCCGGCAGCGAGCCGCCGAGGAAATCGCCGAAGGCCGGGCCGGTATGCGTGCCGCCGCCCTCCCACTGGCCGACGACATAGTCGCCCTCGGCGATCAGGTCGGCGGTGGCCCAGAAGTTGAGATCCGGGAAGGCGGCGCGGAAGCCGCTCATGAAGGCCTTGATGTCGTCGCGGCCGCGGCGGGGCTCGTGCAGCGAGTATTTCAGCAGCATGTCGGGTGCCGCGATGTCGTCGATGACGGACAGGTCGCAGCTTTCACCCCAGAAGTCGGTGAACCATCTGACGACGACGGCCTTGTTGTCTTCTTGTCTGGTCATTGGGAGGTCCTCTTTGTCTCTGCAACGCGATCATCGGCGCCGCCGATGATCCGGGATCATCGGATTGGCCGATGACCTGGAGCCATGACTAGGAAGATCCGGCCGATGCGAAACTCCGGTTCTTGCCGGCCAATCGAAGAGCAGAGGCGGCAGGTGAGGAGCCAACAAAGCAGCCCGCCATCGCCGCGGTAACTGTTTCTTCTCTGGTTTTGCCGCAGATTGCCCCGCGGTGGAGCAGGCGAAGCAGACGATGGCGCGTCAGGGCAAGAAAAGTCGCAATGGAACGTTCTGGGCCAAGGCCCTGGAGCGCGCCCATCTTGGCGTCTGGGACTGGGATCTTGTGACCGGCGACTGCTTCTATTCCGCGACCTGGGCGCGGATGCTGGGCTACGATGAGAGCGAACTTGCCGACACCAGCGACCTGTGGCTGCAGCTGACCCATCCCGACGACCGCGAGCGGGCGCTGGCCAGCGGCGACCGCCACATTGCCGGCCTGACCGACACCATCGAGACCGAATTGCGGCTGAAGCACAAGCAGGGACACTGGGTGTGGGTGCTCGATCGCGGCGGCGTCGTCGAGCGCGACGCGATGGGAAAGCCGCTCAGGCTGATGGGTGTGCAGACCGACATCTCCAAGCAGAAGGCCGCCGAAGCCGAACTCGAGCAGGTCAATGTGCGCTTCCGCCTGGCGCTCGCCGCCAGCGGTACCGGCATCTGGCACCACGACCTCGCCACAGGCAAAAGCTATTGGGACGAACGCACCAGGGAGATTTTCGGACTTGTCTCCGACACCGCCGAAGTTGAGCGCGACCACTGGTTCGGCTATCTACATCCGGACGACAAGGAGGCCGCGTCGCGCGCACATCTGGTGCCGCTCGAAACGGACAAGGTCACCGCGGTGCAATACCGCATCGTCCGACGCGACGGAGAGGTCCGGCACATAGAATCCCTGCTGCGTTTCATCGCCGACCCGCAAATCCCGGACCGCCGGCTGGCGGGGCAGATCCTGGGCACGGTGCGCGACATCACCGAAGACAAGCAGCGTGAGCAGGGGCTTGCCTATGCGGCCCGCCACGATGCGCTCACCGGTCTCTTGAACCGTGCTGCGTTCGACCGGCTGCTGGCCGATCACATCGCGGCCGCGCAGTTGCTGCCGCTTTCCGTGTTCTATGTCGATCTCGACTACTTCAAGGCGCTCAATGATTTTGCCGGCCACGCGGCCGGCGACCTGGCACTGAAAAGCGTTGCCCAAGTCATTCTGGGCTGCCTTCCCTCGACGGCGCATGCCGCGCGCCTGGGCGGTGACGAGTTCGCGCTGCTGATGCCCAATTGCGATACGGCGCAGGCCGGGCGGCTGGCCGACGCGGTACTTGCAGCCGTTCGCGATGCCGAACTAGGATCGACGGCCACGTCGCGCAAGCTGGCGGCCTCGATCGGCATCGCTTTCGTCGACGACGCCAACACGACGGTGGCCGACGCGCTGGCCTGCGCCGACGACGCCTGCTACGCGGCCAAGGCCGCCGGGCGAAACCGATTTGCCGTCTTCTCCACCGATACGGCATCGGGTTCGGGTGGCCTAAACGCGGCGCGCGTCGTCGCCGATACGGTCGATGCCATGGAAGACGGGAGGCTGAAGCTGTTTGGCCAGGAAATCCATCGGCTGGGCCGTCCCTGGCTGGAAAGCCGCCATGTCGAAGTGTTGGCCAGGCTCGCCGCCCGCAACGGCCGGCTGGTGCCACCCGGCGAGTTCATTCCGGTGGCCGAGCGGTTCGGCATCGCGTCGCGGCTCGACCGCTGGATCATCCGCACCGCGCTGTCGCGGCATGGTGCCGCCTTGCGTTCGGGGGCGTTGACGCTTGGCTTCAATCTGTCGGCGCAGACGCTGAGCGACCCGCAGCTTTGGGACTTCGTGGACAACGTCATAGAAGAAACCGGGGCGCCGCATTCGGGCATCGGCTTCGAGATCACCGAAACCGCCGCCGTCACCAATTTCGACGCCGCCGAACAGTTTGTGCGCAAGGCGCGCGAGCGGCGCTGCCGGGTCAGCCTCGATGATTTCGGCGCTGGTATGAGCTCGTTCGAATATCTCCGGCGGTTCCCCGTCGACACGATCAAGATCGACGGTTCCTTCATCGAGCACATCACGCAAAGCCGTTTCGACCGCGAGATCGTGCTGGCCATCACCAGCATCGCCCGCAGCCTCGGCTGTGACGTGGTCGGCGAGAAGATCGAACAGCAGGACACGCTGGCCATGTTGAGCGACATGGGCGTCGCCTTCGGCCAGGGATTTTTGCTGCACCGGCCAGAGCCGCTGGAACGAATTGTCGCGCGTGCGACCAAGGGAGCGACGGCCCGCAAGGCATCGTGATCCAGGTGCGGCGAGTTTCAGGCCAGGCCGAACTGACCTGAAACTCGCCGCATTCTATCCGGTTCGGCGCGCCGTCGATTGCGGAAACTCCAGCACTCCAGCCTCGGGTGGCCTGTGCTGCGCTTCCGTCACCGCTTCGATCAACAGATCGAGCGCTTCACAGGCCGTGCGACTCGTCTCGTCGTTGCCTTGCAGATAATGATAGGCGCGTTCGAGGTGGATGCGGGCGGCTGAAAAATCGCTGGTCAATGGTCCCTCCATGATCCCGCCCTAGAAGACCTTGCCGGAGACGAGGGAACGCCGGGTAAATATCCACAAGCGGCTTTTATTCAAATGCCGCCAAACCTGCCGCATGACGGCAAAGGACAATCCGGAAATCATTGCGGCGGCCCTGGGGTCTCCAGGTATTTTGGGTGAATAGGGTCAGTCTTGCAGAATGATCTGGATCGCCTTATCCACCACCGGATGCAAGCCACTGGCCTGGAAGGACAGCCGGTTGCCGGAGCCGACATTGCTGGTCATGGCGATGGTCAGTTCTGAGATCGGGTCATGCAACATGACGGCGACGTAGCCGGGAATGCTGCCCTGGTGGCCGTAAAAGGCGCGGTTGGCGTAGGCGCTCTGGAACATGCCGGCGCCGGTTTCGCGCATGCGGGTGCCCGGAAAACTCGCTGGCACGCGATGTTCGAACATTTCGGCGAAGAAAGGCGGCGACAGCACTCTGCCGGAAAAGAGACCGCGCATGAAGCTCACCATGTCGGATGGCGTCGACACCATGTCGCCGCAGCCATAAGCGGCGCCGAACGGGAAGGAATCGGAGGAATCCTGCAGCGCATCGGAGTAGGGCATCACGCCATCCATGCGCCACATCTCGCCGCCCGAGGCGATATCGGTGGGCGCATTCGCCGCCGGCGGCGGCCGGTGGTAATAGCCGCGCACCATCGACTTTTCCGGAAAGGCCTCGGTGGCCGGCGACCAGGTATTCTTGAGGCCGAGCGGCTGCAGCACCGCGCTTCTGACGTAGCCGCCCAGCGACTGGCCTGTCACCGCCTCGATCACCATGCCGGCCAGCACATAGCCGGTGTTGTTGTAGACGGCGGGTCCGCCCGGCGCCTTCTGCTTGTCGGAAGCGAAGGCGATGTCGACCAGTTGCCGCGGCGTCCATTGCCGGCTCGGATCCATCGGAATGTAATATTCGAACTCCGGCAGGCCGCTGCGGTGGTTGATCAACTGGCGCACCGAAATGTCTTTTGCTTCCGGCAGGTAGGGAAACCAGCCGGAGATCGGCGCTCCGAGATCGAGCTTGCCGTCCTGGGCGAGCTTGGCCAGGGCCGCGGCAACGAAGGTCTTGGTGCAGCTGCCGATCTTGAACAGGCGTTCAGGCGAGACGGCAATGCCATGCTCCCGGTCGGCGAGGCCGGCGGTCAGGGTGGTTGGTGCGGCGCCAGTGGAGTATGCGAGTGATGCGCCTACCGCGCCATCGGTGAGATAGGTCTTGAGGAGGGCGTTCAGGTCTTCACGCATGGATTCTGCTTTCGCCGCTAAATTGCTGGTTTCATAGATGTCGGTGCGTCCTCGGGCCGAGCCCGAGGGCAGGGTCGCCAAGCTTCACTCCGCCATATCGACAGCGGCAAAGTTCTGCCGGCCGAAGGGGTCGAGCACGTAGTTGAGCACGCTCTTGCGGATCGGGATCGCCACCACCGAATGGGCGATCGGCGCCACCGGCACCTCAACCTTCAGGATCGCTTGCGCCCTGGCATAGATGTCGGCGCGCTGTTTCGGATCGGCGGCGACGCGGCCGTCCTGCAGCAGCTTCTCGAAGGCCGGATCGCACCAGCGCGAGCGGTTGGAGCCGCCCTTCACGCCGTCGCAGGACAGCAGGTAGCTCAGCATGTTGTCGGGGTCGCCATTGTCGCTGCTGCCGCCGAGCAGGTAGGCGTCCTGTTCGCCCGCCGCGGTGCGCTTGAGATATTCGCCCCATTCAAAGCTCACGATCTCGGCCTTGACGCCGACTTTCGCCCAGTCGGCCTGGATCATCTCGGCCATGCGCTTGGCATTGGGATTGTACGGCCGCGATACCGGCATCGCCCACAGGCTGATTTTCAGGTCGCTCTCGTGGCCGGCTTCCTTCAGCAGCGCCTTCGCGCCATCCGGGTCATAGTCGATGCCGGCATTGGTGACGGCGCCGATCTGCGCCGGCGGCACGACGCTGCCGGCGACCGTGCCGGCGCCGGCATAGACGGCGTCGACGATCGCCTTGCGGTCGACGGCCTTGGCCAGCGCCATGCGCACGCGCACATCGCCGAGCGGCTGATGTTCGACATTGAAGCCGAGAATGCCGATGTTCTGGCCCTTGAGGTCGAGCACGGTGATGTCGGGATCGGTGCGCAAATCGGCGACGGCGCTTGGCGGAGGCGGGGCGGCGACCTGGCACTCATTGGCCTTGAGACGCTCGACGCGCGTGGTCGGTTCGGGCGTGACGGCGAAGACCAGAGTGTCGATCTTCGGCGGGCCGCGCCAATAATCCTTGTTGGCGGCGTAGCGGATCTGGCTGTCGGGGACATAGGCTTGCAGCACGAACGGGCCGGTGCCGACGGGCTCGCTATCGATCAGTTCCGGCGTGCCGGCGGCGACCATCTTTTCGGTCTGCTCCAACGACAGGATAGAGAGATAGTCGAGCGCGATGCCGGGCAGGAAGGTGAAATTGGCAGCCGTCAGCGTGAAGCGCACGGTGTAATCGTCGACCTTGTCTATTCTGTCGATCAGCGTGCCCATGCCCAGTGCGTTGAAATACTCGTAAGCGCCGCCGCCGAGCTTGTGGTAGGGATTGCTGGCGTCGCGCTGGCGGTTGAAGGTGTACAGCACGTCGTCGGCATTGAACTCGCGCGACGGTGTAAAGTGGTCGTTCGATTGGAATTTCACGCCGTGGCGTAGGTGGAATGTGTAGATCTTGCCTTCGGCTGAGACCTCCCAGCTTTCGGCCAGCGCCGGCCCGACCTCGGTCGTGCCAGGCTTGAACTCGACCAGCCGGTTGAAGATCGTCTTGGCGGCGGCATCCATGGTGGAGTCCGCCGTGCCGATCGCCGGGTTGAAGGTCTCGGGATTGGCTTCCGAGCAATAGACCAAGGTTTTGGCGTAGGCCTGTCCGCCAAGAAGGACGGACGAGGCCAGCAAGGACGAGGTAAGGACTGCGCGCAGAACGGATTTCATCGCAAACGCTCCTGATGACATTTTACGGGTTGAGGGAAGGGCAGGCGGTGAAGTTCATGGCGTCGCCGCCGGGGTGATGAAACGGTCGGGCGCAAGCGCGGCGGACGTGATACCGCGTGCCGTGAGATCGTCCGGCAGCGGCTGGCCGCGCAGCAGCACTGAGCCCAGCCGCGCCAGCGTCAGCGACACCTGGAAACCGTAGCCGCCCTGGCCGCCAAGCCAGAAGAAGCCGGGCAGGCGAGGGTCGAAACCGATGACCGGCGTGCGGTCAGGCGAAAAGGTGCGCAGGCCCGCCCAGGGCGTCGACGGACGGCCGATGCGCAGCGACGTCGCCTGTTCGATGCGGTCGACGGCGATGGCGACGTCGATGTCTTCCGGATAGGCGTCGCAGGGTTCGGAATCGGTCTCGTCGGCCAGCGAGCCGATCAGCCTGCCGGCATCGGGCTTGAAGTAGAATTGTTCATGCAAATCGACCACCAGCGGCCAGGCGCTGATGTCCGTGCCGGCGGGCGGATCGAACAGGAAGGCGGTGCGGCGCTTCGGCCGGAAGCCGAGACCGGAGAGACCGGCCAGCCCAGCGACGACATCGACCCAGGCGCCAGCGGCGTCGACGACGATGTCGGCCTGGTAGGCGCCGGCACTGGTGGTGACGCTGAAGCCGTTTGCGACGCGGGAAATCTCCAGCACTTCCTCGCCGGTGCGGATCACGCCGCCGCCGGCCTTGAGCGCGGAGGCTGAAGCAGCAAGCATCTTTCCCGTGTCGACATCGAGCGCGCCGGGTTCATGCACGCCGCCGCAGGTGGTTGCCGTGGCGATGACCGGCACCAGCGCGGTGACTTCTGTTGCTGACAGGCGGCGCACGCTTGGCACCAGCGCCTGCATCTCGGCCGCCATGCGGTCGACCGCTGCACTGTCTTCGACACCGCCGACGTGCAGCGCGCCGCGCCGGTGGGCGGCGAAGCCGCCATTGATGATCGCCTGTCGGCTGGCCAGCGACAGCGCCCGCACCAGCGCATTGCCATAGGTTTCGGAAAACAGCGCCGCGGAGCGGCCGCTGGCGTGATAGCCGAGATGCGGCTCGCGCTCGAGCACGGTGATCTCGGCCCAGGGCTGCACGGCAGCCGCCAGCGAAAGGCCGGCAATGCCGCCGCCGATGACGACGATTTTTTGGAGAGACTTGGACTGCATGCCCCTAGGGGTAGAAATAATTTCGTATCCAGTCAATATTTAGCGTATAAGAAAATTGTTGGTGTTGTTGATGGCGGCAGAGAGTTGGACTACCTAGGGTGGACTGGCGGCTCGATGGGCCGCGCAACGGAGCTGACGATGTCGGAGCAACCGAACCTCGGTGATTGTCTGCGCGGCTTGAGGAAAACGCATGGCTGGACCTTGCAGGAGGTCAGCACGCTGACCGGCGTCGCGGTGTCGACGCTGTCCAAAGTCGAGAACGACCAGATGTCGCTGAGCTACGACAAGCTGCTGCAGATCTGCGAGGGGCTGAGCATCCATGTCACCGAGCTGCTCAGCGGCGACCGCAAGCAGCCGGCCGCGCGCACCCGTCGTTCGGTGACCTCGCAGTCCAACACGCTGCGCCAGCTGACCCGCAACTACGACTACCGCTATCTGGCCACCGATCTGGTGCGCAAGCGCATGGTGCCGATCCACGCCTATGCACGCGCCCGCACGCCGCAGGAATTCGGCCCGCTGACCAGGCATGCCGGCGAGGAATTTTTGATCGTGCTCAAGGGCGAGATCGAACTGCACACGGACCAGTACGCGCCGGTGCGGCTGAAACAGGGCGACAGCGTCTATATCGATTCCACCATGGGCCATGCCTACCTCTCGGTCGGCGAGGGCGACGCCGAGATGCTGTGCGTCTGCTCCGGCGACGAGCCTGACATGGAAGGCACGCTTTTGAGCGTGCTGGAGACGGTGGAGGGGTAGGGGCTAACATTCTCGATGGCTGCGCCGCCCCTCCATCTGGCTGCCGCCATTTTCTCCCCGCAAGGGCAGGGCTATCGCATATGGAATTCCTGAGATGTCTGCCCGGCACGGCCCCCCACCCCTGACCCCTCCCCACAAGGGGGAGGGAGACTTCCGTTGGCGCTGACCCAGGAGAATCGCCTGTCTTTCGGCGCCAAGAAGAATGGAAGGCACGCGGCAGCGTTCCCTCCCCCTTGTGGGGAGGGTTAGGGTGGGGGTTCTTCTTCGCAAGAATCCATATGCGATAGCCCTGCTGTGAACGGGGAGAAGGACGATCCTATTGACGGGCGGCGCTGGCTTCGACAATTGAGCCCCCACTACATCGCAACCACACGCCCCATTCCCCGCCGAACCGCCTCGCGATAGGCGAGATCGGCCGCCACCATGTCCTCCATGGCGACGCCCATGGCCTTGTAGACGGTGACCTGATCGGCGCTAACCCGTCCCGGCCGCCGCCCGAGCAGCATGTCGCCGAGCTCGGTTCCGGTTTGCGGATCGAGGCCAGCGAGTTCGCAGGAGCCGACCGGCGTCGGGGCGAAGGCCTCCCTGGTCTCGACGAACAGGCTGGCACTGCCGATAAGCTCGACCGGCAGTTCGCCGCCGGGCGGGGCGACACCGACCGAGGAGACATGGGTGCCGGGCCGCACCCAGTCGGCCGAGATCACCGGCTGGTAGGAATGCGTTGCCAGGCAGACGACGTCGGACGAACGCACCGCGGCCTCTATATCGGCGACGGCAACGACGCCGGGATGCTGCGCGGCAAGCGCCTGCGCATCGGCGAATTCCTTCGAGACGACGCGGATTTCGGCGAAGTCGCGAACCAGCGGCAGAAGATGCAAATGCTGGCCGGCCTGTACGCCGGCTCCCACCACCGTCGCGACCCTGGCATCGCGGCGGGCGAGTTCGCGCACCGAGAGCACAGCCGAGCCGGAGGTGCGGACGGCAGTGATGTAGGTGCCGTCCATGACGCAGACCGGCATGCCGGTCTGCGGGTCGAACAGATGGATGGTGGCGAGGTGGCTGGGGATGCCTCTGGCGATGTTGCCCTCGAAGACGTTGACGATCTTCACCGTCAGATGCATGCCCGCCGTCCAGGCCGGCATGGCCAGCGAATAGCCGGCCTGCGGAATGTCGAGCTGCGGCCGTGCCGGATTGACCACCTTGCCGCCGGACAAGGCCTTGAAGCCGCCGGCGAGCACGTCGAGGAGCTGGCGCAGGTCGATGCAGGTTTTCACCTCGGCCTCGCTCAGGATGAGCACGGGCGTGTCACCCTTGGCCTGGGCGCTGCGGGAGGTCGATATCGCTGATGTCATGGAATCCGCTTTCGTTATGGGTTGCACGACAACGGTATTGCGATCTATCAGCGTGATGAAATATGCTGTTTTCGTTATTTTGGCGTGACTATCACGCGTGCCCGGCTCACAAAGCGTGAATCCTGAAATGGACGATCTCGACCGTATCGACCGCTCGCTGCTGCGTTTGTTGCAGGAGGACGGCCGCCGCACGACGCTCGATCTGGCGCGGCGGGTCGGCCTGTCGCCGACCGGGGCGACGCAGCGCGTCAAGCGGCTGTTCGCCGAAGGCTTCATCCGCGCCGTGCGCGCGGTGCTTGATCCTGCTCGGATCGGGCAGGCACAGCTCGTCTTCATCGAGGTGCGGCTCGACCACACGGCGCCGCATGTTTTCGACCGCTTCGCCGAGGCGGTTCTGCGGGCGCCTGAGATCATCGAATGCCACATGGTGGTCGGCGGCTTCGACTATCTGGTCAAGGCGCGCATCGCCGACATGGCGATGTTCCAGGATTTCCTGCAGCGCGTCATCCTGCCGCTGCCCGGGGTGCGGGAGACACACACCTACGCTTCGATCGCCAATGTGAAGCCCGACGCCTTGCTGTCGATCTAATCTTTTGTTTTGACGCAATTCCCAAGGGAAAGCGCTATGCGCTTTTCCCGGGAAAACCGTTTCACACTTTTCCTGAAATTGCTCTAGAGCGGGATGAATTTAGGTTGGGCATAGCCTGCCTCTGTGAAGTAATTTCGGCATTCGGTTGACGTGACGGTGCCGAGGATTTGGCCGATGGCGTCACAGACGGTTTCGACTGTTCGCTTGGCA
>NZ_RZRT01000075.1:0-23944 GCF_003998295.1 Mesorhizobium sp. M7A.F.Ca.US.011.01.1.1 | reverse complement strand
TTCGCGAAGATCCATCGAATAAGGCTTGCCCATCCATGCTGACCTCCTTGCCCAGCATGAAGGTTGAATCAGATTTGCACGCCTAAGGGAATCCCAAGCCGATTCAGTCTCATTTCATCCCGCTCTAGGGATGGACTCGCACGGCGGGCAATGGCGGCTTGAGGCCTGGAAGAACTTGGGTTCCTCGCCCCACGAATGTGGGGAGAGGTGGCTCGGCGAAGCCGAGACGGAGAGGGGATTGGCGCCGAAGTGCCAAGTTTTCACAAAGCATCCGCCCCTACGAAGCCCCCGCTCCGGCCGCTTCGCGGCCACCTCTCCCCCATTCATGGGGGCGAGGAACCCAGGTCCTGCAAAGCTACTTCCAGTTCTTGCGCCGCTCGAGCTCGGCGTCGGATGGCTCGCCTGTGACAAAGGAGCCGACCTTGATCTCGCCTGATCGTTCGTAGGTCGCCATGATGACGCCGGTGCTGGAGACCTGCGACTTGGCAAGCCTGAAGGCGGCCGGTATCGCGCTGTCGCCGAACAGCCGCTTGCCCTTGCCCAGCAATAGCGGGAAGATCATCAGCCGAATTTCGTCGATCAGCCCGTTGGCGAGCAAGGTCTGGATCAGATCGCCAGATCCCTGGATGAGCAGGTCCGGCCCATCCTCCTGCTTGAGGCGGCGCAACGTCGCGACGATATCGGGTCCGAGCGCTTGTGTGTTCTGCCAGGTGAGGGTGTCAGGCCGATGCGTCGCCACATATTTGGTCGCGGGGTTGAAGGCATCGGCGATCGGATCTTTCTGATACGGCCAGTAGGCGGCGAAGATGTCGTAGGTTCTGCGGCCGAGCAGCAGGGCGAAAGGCTTGGAGAACAGTTCGTCCATCGCCGCGGCCCCCGCCTCGTCGAAGTAATGGAAGGTCCAGCCGCCGAACTTGAAGCCGCCGACCGGATCCTCTTGCGGGCCGCCGGGCGCCTGCATGACGCCGTCGAGGCTGACGAATGTCGCAGAGATGATCTTTCTCATTCCAAATGCTCCCGTTCTTCGATCCACGCCGTCGGTGGCCGGACTTCAGCCCAAGGACGGCCGGCGAGCCACCGGTCCGACAGGACATATGAAATTTTGGCAAACCGCCGTCATTTGCGAGGTCCGGCTTCGAGACTTTCCGACGAGAACCAGACATCGCCCGATATGGCGGTGGCCGTGTCGTCCGGCGCCTTGTCCTGCACCAGCCAGATCGAGCGGCTGCGCGCGGCCTGCTCGCGGGTGGGGGTCATCGACGCTGAGTCTGCGAGCGAGGCGCCGACACAGGGAATGAACCACGATCGCATGAACGGATCGCAGGCGAAGCCTTTTTGCGTGCGGATCACCATCACCGCCAGTGGGACGCGCTCGGCCGGGCGCCAGGGGAAGATCATGCGGCCGCCAGGCCGCAGCGCCTTCAGCCACCCTGCTGGTGGCGCTGCGACGCCAGCATTGACGTAGATGATGTCGGATGGCGGCAGGGGCGTCGTCACCGCATCGCCATGGACGACCGTTGCATTGCCATATGCTTCGAGATTTTTGTGTGCCAGACCGGCCAGTTTTTCGTCGAGTTCGAAGCCGGTGACGGTGCCGCCTGGTAAAACCAGCCTGGCCAGCACGGCGGTGTAGTAGCCGGTGCCGGCGCCGATATGAGTGACGGCCTCACCAGGTTTAGGCGCAAGCTTTCCGATCCACATGGCGTGCAGGAAGGGCTCGCCATTGTTGATGCCCTTGTCGTCGTCGAGCGTCACCAGCACGTTCTGGTAGACATGGGCCGGGTCGGCGCTCGGCGTCGTGACCTTGCCGTTGCCGGCGATAACCGTCCACGGCCCGGGACCGAGAAACGCTTCGCGCGGCACCTCCGCGAAAGCCGCTTCCAGGCGTGGGTCGGGCGAGCCGGCATTGGCGGCCAGCAGCCGCGCGTAGAATTTCCTGATGTCTTCGATCCGGGCCATGCTGCGGGACAACATAGCGCGGATTGCCGATTTGTCGCGAAACTACCCTCTGCGCAGAGGGTAGCCGATGTCCCGGCGAGGCGGAGCTTAGCCGATCCCGAACAGGGTGTCGTAGAGCAGCTTGAAGTTGAGCCCCAGGATGACTGCGGCGACTACCCAGGCAAGGGCGGCGACGCCGCGCGGAATGGCGAGATTGCCCATCTTCTTCTTGTCGGAGACGAACTGCACCAGCGGGACGACCGCGAAGGGCAGTTGCATCGACAGGATGACCTGGCTGAACACCAGCAACTGGCCGGTGCCCTTTTCGCCATAGAGCGCGGTGACCACCACCACCGGGATGATGGCGAGGCCGCGCGTCAGAAGCCGGCGGGCCCAGTTGGGAATGCGCAGGCGCAGGAAGCCTTCCATGACGATCTGGCCGGCGAGCGTTGCGGTCACCGTCGAGTTCAGGCCGGAAGCCAGTAGAGCGACAGCGAACAGGATCGAGGCGATGCTGAGACCGAGCAGCGGCGACAAGAGCTCGAAGGCCTGGCCGATCTCGGCGACGTCCTGGTGGCCGGTGTTGTGGAAGGCGACCGCCGACACGATCAGGATCGAGGCGTTGACGAACAGCGCCAGCATCAGGGCGATGGTCGAGTCCGTCGTTGCCCATTTGATGGCGTCGCGCTTGCCCTTGTCGGTGCGTTCATAGGCGCGGGTCTGCACGATCGAAGAGTGCAGATAGAGATTGTGCGGCATGACGGTGGCGCCGATGATGCCGATGGCGATGTAGAGCATGGCCGGATTGGTGACGATTTCCGACGACGGCACGAACATGGCATGCAGGATCGAGCCGGCCGGCGGGGCGGCGACGAAGATCTGGATTGCGAAGCAGCTGAAGATGATGATCAAAAGCGCGATGACGAAGGCTTCGAGATAGCGGAAGCCCTTGTTCATCAGCAGCAGCACGAGGAAGGCATCGAGCGCCGTCAGCATGGCGCCGCCGATCAGCGGAATGCCGAACAGAAGTTGCAGCGCGATCGCGGTGCCGATGACTTCGGCCAGGTCACAGGCGATGATGGCCAGTTCGCAGGCGATCCACAGCACGAAATTGACCGGCCGGGGATAGTAGGCGCGGCAGGCTTGGGCGAGGTCGCGGCCGGTGGCGATGCCGAGCCGTGCCGCCAGCGCCTGCAGCAGGATCGCCATCAGGTTGGACAGCATGATGATGAACAGCAGCGTGTAGCCGAACTGTGCGCCGCCGGCGAGGTCCGTTGCCCAGTTGCCCGGATCCATATAGCCGACCGAGACCATGTAACCGGGACCCATGAAGGCGAACAGGCGACGGAACCAGATGCCCGAGTTCGGCACGGCGATGGAGGAATTGACTTCGCGCAGGCTGGGCTGCTCGTCTTCGTCGGGCCTGGCGAACCGCCATGAGGAACGGGAGGCTGTGGCTTCGGCTTCAGACATGAAGGAGGGCTTTCCGCGAGACTGGACAATGTTGCCTTAAGCTATGCCATGGCTCAACATTATGCAATATGCTATATTTCATTGTCGTTGCTTTTAGGCGGCTGGCGGTCATCGGGTGAAACGGCAATCGGAAGCGCTGGTTGCACCTGTGGCGGAATGCAAATAAACGCCTGAAGAATCAGAGCCCGTGCTATGAAAGCGTGGACGGGTAATAGCCTCGGGAGGAGCGCGTATTGGCGCCGAAGAACAGACCAGTCCCGCGTGAGCCGCTGCTCGACGCCGAAATTCATTCGGAGGGATTTCGGCAGCAGCGCGAAGCGCGCCGCAGCGCGCTGGTCGAGGATTATGTCGAGCTGATCGCCGACCTGATCGAAGACGGCAACGAGGCGCGCCAGGTCGACATCGCCGCACGGCTTGGCGTCGCCCAGCCGACAGTGGCCAAGATGCTGACCAGGCTGTGCACCGACGGTTTGGTGTCGCGAAAACCCTATCGCGGCGTGTTCCTGACCGATGCCGGCCGCAAGGTCGCGGAGGAAAGCCGCATCCGCCACCAGACGGTGGAAGCTTTCTTGCGCTCGCTCGGCGTCAGTGCGGAGACAGCGCGCATCGATGCCGAGGGCATCGAGCACCATGTCAGCGCCGAGACGCTGGAAGCCTTCCGCAAGGCGATGACGGCGGCGCGCTGAGCCGCATTGCCTGATTTCCCCAGCCGCCGGAACCGCCGCACGCTACGCACGTTGCTTCTGGCATCCGCGCAAGTCGCGCGGCAAGGAGGAAGCGATGGGCGTTGAACAGGCACCGACCGCAAAGGGCAAGCAGGCGGCCGAGGGACTGAAACAGGCGGCGGCGAGGGACGAGCGCAAGACCGAGGCCGAAACCGGCCGTCCGCTGAAAAAGGGCGCGGCGCGTTTCGAGGAACGTTCGAAAAGTTCCGACGGCAAGAGCGCCGGCGCCAAGCAGAAAGATTAGACGTTTGTCAGCTGACGTCAGCGGTTCTGGGCGAAAGCCGTCTGCCGGGGCATGTGGCGGCGCTTTCAGCAAACCGTTCTTTCACTCACGGACATCCTGAACCCAGCTGCGCGGGTGGCCATCGACGCGGAACTGGAAGATGAAATAGGGCGGGATGCAGGTGCCCTTGCCGGCTTTTGCTTGCGCCAGGTCGTCATAGCCTGATGTGCAGATATAATCCTCGCGGCAGGGATGGGCCTTGTCGCAGGCGCGCAGGCCGGCGGTCTTGGTAAATTCCTTCGTGCAGAATTTGTGGTCCTTGCCCGACGCGATGCAGTCGTTGAAGCCGGTCTTGGCCAGACGCCCGCACGTCGCCTCGTCGGGAAGCTTGTCGCAGCTCGCCTTGCGCAGCATGCCGCCGGGAAAGCCGCCGGTCTTCTGCTGCGGATTGTCGTAGCGCTGGCGCGCGGCGCCATAGCCGGCGAGTTTGACCAGCGGCTTCTTGTCCTTCGCGGGGTCGATGGCGCAGGCCTTGGCGGTGGCCGGCGACAGGCGGCAATATTGGTCGCTGCCCCAGCTCGACATCCTGATCTCGCCGAACTCGACGGGGTCGCCGACCGCCGTGCCGGCTTCACTGACGCAGGTGCCGAAGCCCGGATGGATGGCGCTTTCATGGACGCCGGCGCAGCGCAGGCCGGTGCCGCAGCTCCAGTCCTTGAAGCTTGGATCCTCGCCGCGATAGCAGATCGAGCCCCAGCCATTGTAGAGGTCGGTGCCTTTCAGCGCCTCGGCATATCTGGCGTCGGGACGGGCGGCGAAGCCGCGTGCAAAGTCCGGGTGACTGCCGGCGGCGAACTGCTCGACGACGGCGCGGCGGCGTGGCAGGTCGGCGAAAAAGACGGCCGAACCCGGCACAAAGACGGCGTTGCGGCGCGGCTCGCTCGCCGGATCGGCGCCGGTGTAGTGGAAGCCGGCAATGCCATGCGTCTGGTGGCAGCCGGTGCAGCTCATCTCGTTGAGCCGCAACTCGAAGCCGGCCACCGACTTGATGGTCGCGAGCCTGTTGCCTTTGGCGACATAGTCCTTCAGCGCCTTGTCGATGTCGGCGTCGTCCACCAGCCCGTAGGCAATGTTGTTCTGCGACCGGCTGAGGCCGCCGGGTGCGACGGAGACGGCGCTCCTGGCCAGGAATTTTTCGTCGATGACCAGCCGGCCATGATCCAGATCGTAGATGTTGCGGTCGGTGAGCAGCCATTTGGCGAAGGATGGCTTGTCGGCCAGCACAATGGCGCGGTCGATCTGGTTTTCCATCTTCGCTTCATAGAAGCTGGACGCAGCCGGATCCCATTTGAAGATCTTCAGGAGATATTCGGCATGGCCGCCGAAATCGCGCCGCGTCGAGGCCGACAGGCGCAGCACCTGCATGTTGAGTTCGAGCCGCATGATCTGCGACGAATTCAGCATGGTGCCTGACAGCGGCCCTTCGTCGGAGCGCAGCCAGGCGGCAAGCTGGTCGGGTGGCAGGTCTTTTTTTCCAGCTGCCAGCCAGCGCTGGGCAACATCGGCGCAGGACACGTCAGTGGCGCTTGGCAGGTCCTTCGAGGCGCGCGCTTGTGCCTGCCTGGGTTTGGCGTTGAACACCAGGCTCATGGTCAGCGGCAGGCGCGAGGAAATGCGCTGGCCCGCCTTTCCCTTGGCCGGCTTTTCCGCCACCGAATAGTGGAAACGGTAGATCAGCCGGATCTCGCCGCATTCGGTGTGGCCGAGATAGCCGCGGTCCATGCGGTTGACGACGCCGGTGAGGTCCAGCGTCGAGCCATCGTCGTCGATGTATTTCGGGTTGAATTTCTGGCTGGTGTCCTTCGACTTCGCCATATCAGCGACATAGGGGTCCGGACTGGTCTTCGGTTCGTCGGCGATCTGCTGCTTGACTGTGTCGCGCACCGTGGCCAAAGCCGGCACTGAAAACAGGCCGCGATTGTCGACCTCGCGGGTGAGGCCGAGTGCGGGGCCCAGCAGGCGGCTGATCGACAGGCCGCCACGCTCCAGCGCCTGCAAGGTGGCGGGTTCGGTGACGGCTACGCTGGAATCGAGCGTGGCGGCACGGGCGGACCCGATGCCGAAACAAGTCAATGCCGTCAGCAACAGCAGGAATTGGCCGATCGTCCGCAAGCGCCCCTCGCTTCCCAGAGAAACGGACATTAACGGTCTTCGATAGTCTCGGCCATGGGGACGATTGCAACGCCGAGCCGCTCGCCGCAACGAACTTGGCCGCCAGGCGACCCGTATGGCCAAAAGGCCATCGAAAAATGCTGTGACTTGGCGCAACCATTGGGATAATTGTTTGTTGCCCCGGAACAGCGGGGAAGTTGCTGCACGAGGAGTTGCCATGCTCTGGAAGGGCCGTCGTCAGAGTGACAATATCGAGGACGACCGCAGCGACAGCGGCGGTGGCGGACTCGGCGGCGGCGGTGGCCAGTTCCGCATTCCGATCGGCGGCCGCACCGGTGGCGGCGGCAGCATCTTCCTCGTCATCCTGGTGGTGCTGGCCGGATGGTATTTCGGCTTCGATCCGTCGACGATCCTGGGTGGCGGCGACGGCGGCCTGCTGCCGGGCGGTGGCGGCCAGATCACCGACAACAGCGGCCAGGACAACGGTGCCTCACCGGCCAATGACGAGATGAAGCAGTTCGTGGCCACAGTGCTGGCCGAGACCGAGGACACCTGGACCGGCATCTTCAAGTCGCAAGGTTTGACCTATGAGGATCCCAAGCTGGTGCTGTTTTCCGGCCAGGTCCGTTCGGCCTGCGGCTTTGCCTCCGCGGCGGCCGGACCGTTCTATTGTCCCGGCGACCACAAGGTCTATCTCGACATGACCTTCTTCCAGCAGCTCGATCAGCAGTTCGGCGCTTCGGGCGAATTCGCGCGGGCCTATGTGATCGCGCATGAGGTTGGCCACCATGTGCAGAACCTGACCGGCATCATGTCCAAGTTCAACCAGATGCGGCAAAGCATGGGTGAGGTCGAGGCCAACCAGATGTCGGTGCGCATCGAACTCCAGGCCGACTGCTTCGCTGGTGTGTGGGCGCACTACACCGCGCAGAAGGGCATATTGGAGCAGGGCGACATGGAGAGCGCACTGAATGCCGCCAAGCAGATCGGCGACGACACGCTGCAGAAGAAGACGCAGGGCTATGTCGTGCCGGAAAGCTTCAACCACGGCACCTCGCAGCAGCGGCAGACCTGGCTGGCGCGCGGTTACAAGAGCGGCAAGCTGTCGGAGTGCAACACGCTGAGCGGGCCGATCTGACAGACCGTTTTCGAGCTTCACCTGCCGGCGATGCTGCCGTCAGGGGATGTCAGGATGAATAGATTCGGCCTGTTCCTGCATTGTTCCTTTCCGCGAGCTCGCCTATAAGGTGCGTCCGCTTGCGCTTAGGGCGAGCAGAGGAGCTTGATCCTGCATGATCGACCCCAAAACCGCCAGACGGGGCCTTGCGCTCGTCTTCACCACGCTGTTGCTCGACATTATCGGCTTCGGCATGATCATGCCGGTGCTGCCGGCCTATCTCCGGGAATTGACCGGGGTCAGCATCAGCGGCGCGGCGATCGAAGGCGGCTGGCTGTTCTTCGTCTATGCGGCGATGCAGTTCGTCTTCGCGCCGATCATGGGCGGCTTGAGCGACCGGTTCGGGCGGCGGCCGATCCTGCTCGCATCGGTGCTGACCTTCTCCATCGACAATCTGATCTGCGCGGTCGCCTGGTCCTACCCGATGCTGTTCATCGGGCGTGTACTGGCCGGCATTTCAGGCGCCAGCTATTCGACGACTTCAGCCTTCATCGCCGATATTTCGAACGATGAGAACCGGGCAAAGAATTTCGGCCTGCTCGGTATCGCGTTTGGCGTCGGCTTCGTCATCGGGCCGGTTCTGGGCGGGCTGCTCGGTACGTTCGGGCCGCGCGTGCCGTTCTATTTCGCCGCCGGGCTCGCCTTCGTGAATTTCCTCATTGCGTTGTTTTTCCTCCCGGAAACGCTCGATGACAAGCATCGCCGCCGCTTCGAGTGGAAACGCGCCAATCCGGTCGGCACGCTGCTCCAGATGCGCCAATATCAAGGCATCGGCTGGATCGGGCTCACCTTCTTCCTGATGACGCTCGGGCACATGATGTATCCGGCGGTGTGGTCGTTCGTCTCCAGCTACCGCTATGGCTGGAGCGAGCAGCAGATAGGCTTCTCGCTCGGCGCCTTCGGCCTGTGCGGTGCGATCGTCATGGCGACGGTGCTGCCGCGCGTGATCCCGAGGCTTGGCGAGTGGAAGACGGCGGTCATCGGCCTGACATTCACGGCAGCCAGCGCTTTCGGCTATGCCTTCGCGTCGCAAGGCTGGATGATCTATGCGGTGATCGTCGTCGGCTGCCTGGAAGCGCTGGCCGATCCGCCGCTGAGGAGCCTCGCCGCCGCCAAGGTGCCGCCTTCGGCCCAGGGCGAATTGCAGGGGGCGATGACCTCGATCTTCTCGATCACCTCGATCATCACGCCGCTGCTCTATACGGCGATCTTTTCCTGGTTCACCGGGCCAAGCGCGCCGGTGACCTTCGGCGGTGCGCCCTATCTGGTCGGCGCATGTTTTCTGACGCTGGCGGTCATCGTCTTCGTCACCAAGGTGGCGAGGCCCGTGGCGCGCACAAACGTCGTCACCGGCGTTGCAGAAGATGGGGCGCAGGTATGAGCCATGACAGCCGAAATGGCGCTCACCTGGGAGGGCCATCCCAGAAGCCAGCGAGGGCCGGTCGGTGGCTTGGACATTCCGATGCGTTCGCTGTGAAGCGCCAATCGTACCTGACGCTTGCGCCGCCCCTCATTGCCCTGCCGGGCATTTCTCCCCGTATAGTGACGGGGAGAAAGATGCTGTTGTCCGATGGTTTCACCAATTATCTACGTTGCGAGAAGAACGCCGAGAGTGCGGCCAGCTTCCTTCTCCCCGTCACTATACGGGGAGAAGATGCCGGCAGGCAGATGAGGGGCGGCGCAAGCGGATCGCGCTAAGCCCGTTCAGCCAGCAATTCCTCGCCGCGCTTTTCGCGGATCAAATTGACGAAGCGGCGGAACAGGTAGTGCGAATCCTGCGGGCCGGGCGAGGCCTCGGGGTGATGCTGGACCGAGAATACCGGCCGGCCGGTCAGCGTGATGCCGCAGTTCGAACCATCGAACAGCGAGACGTGGGTTTCCTCGACGCCTGATGGCAGCGAGTCGGCATCGACGGCAAAGCCGTGGTTCATCGAGACGATCTCGACCTTGCCGGTGGTGTGGTCCTTGACCGGATGGTTGGCGCCGTGATGGCCCTGATGCATCTTGGCGGTCTTGCCGCCCAGCGCCAGCGCCAGCATCTGATGGCCGAGGCAGATGCCGAACACCGGGATGTCGGTCTTCAACAGATCCCGGATGACCGGTACGGCATAGTCACCGGTGGCTTCCGGGTCGCCGGGGCCGTTGGAGAGAAAAATGCCGTCCGGCTGCATGGCGAGGATTTCTTCAGCACCGGTCTTGGCCGGGACCACGGTGACCTTGGCGCCGAGGCCGGCGAGCAGGCGCAATATGTTGCGCTTGACGCCGTAGTCGATGGCAACGACATGCATTGTCGGCTCGGTCTGCTCGCCAAAGCCTTCGTTCCACACCCAGGGCGTCTCGCGCCAGACCGAGGACTGGCCCGAGGTGACATCTTTGGCGAGGTCGAGCCCGATCAGGCCCGACCATGCGGTGGCGCGCCGCTTCAGATCGTCGAGATCGAACACGCCGTCGGGCGCGTGTGCGATGACGGCGTTGGGCATGCCCTTTTCGCGGATCAGCGCGGTCAGCGCGCGGGTGTCGATGCCCGACAGGGCGACGATGCCGCGCTTCTTCAGCCACTGGTCGAGGCCGGTGCCGGCGCGGTAGTTGGACGGGTTGGTGACATCGGCCTTGAACACGGCGCCGACGGCGCCGGCGTGGGCCGCGGGATTGAGGTCCTCGATGTCCTCGTCATTGGTGCCGATGTTGCCGATATGCGGGAAGGTGAAGGTGACGATCTGGCCGGCATAGGACGGGTCTGTGAGGATTTCCTGGTAGCCGGTCAGCGCCGTGTTGAAGCAGACTTCGGCGACGGCGGAGCCGGTGGCGCCGAGACCGCGACCTTCGATGACGGTGCCGTCGGCCAGCACCAGAAGGGCAGTCGGCTTTTCAGTGGCCCAAGCGGGGGTCAAGGCGGGCGTCATCTCGGCCATGCGGCACTCCTATCAGGCCGCGCGCTGCAACCGGCCCGGCGGGCCATCTGCGCGGCAAACGGCGCGAAGCGGCGATTTCGCGGCCTCCACGCAGTCAAATTTCCGTTCATGCAAGGCCCAGTACATAGGGGAAGGGGGCAGAGCGGTCAATGATCATGCGAAATGCCGCCATGTTTTATTTCGCCTAGCAAAATCAGCGGCTTGCCCCGGCATATCAGGGTTTGCCTTGGCTCGCCCCCGGCGCTATTGTCCGCGCCGATCGAAGGAGAATCCACCATGCGCGGCAAAATCGCCGAATCCCTGAAGAGCGCGATGAAGGCGCAGGACAAGCATCGGCTGCCGACATTGCGGCTGATCCAGGCGGCCATTCACGACCGCGACATCGCCAATCGCGGTTCGGGCAAGGAGCCGGCCAGCGATGAGGAGATCCTGCAGATCCTGGCCAAGATGGTGAAGCAGCGCGAGGAATCGGCCAAAGCCTTCGACGACGGCAAACGGCCGGAACTCGCCGCGCAGGAGCGCGGCGAGATGGAGATCATCCGCACCTTCCTGCCGACGCAGTTGGACGATGCGGCGGTGGCGGCTGCGGCGCGCGAGGCGATCGCCGCGACCGGTGCGGCCAGCCAGAAGGACATGGGCAAGGTGATTGCCGCACTGAAGCAGAAATATGCCGGCCAGATGGATTTCGGCAAGGCGAGCGGCATCGTCAAGGGTCTGCTGCAGTAGGGTGCTGTCCATCTCGTCGCTTGGGTGGCCGACCGGGCGGCTCCTCCCGGAACCCAGATCCGTCCGGAATCGAAGTCCAGGAATTGGAACTCGGATACCGCCGAGATGTTTATCCGTCATGCAACTGGAGAGATGTCATGACTGAGAACGAAACCCGCTACGAAACCGGCGCGACGAAATATCCGGCAAAGACCGATGCCGACGCTTCCGATGAATTCGCCCAGGATGCGGCCGCCAACAAGAAGCCCGCCAGCGGTATGGGGCTCACCCGCCGGGTGGGCGAAGTGGAAGACCGAACCCGCCAGTCGGACGGACAAAACCCGCCAAGGCAAGGCACGCCGAGCGCCGCAACCGAAAAGACGTCCGGGGCCGGCCCCGCTATGGCGGAGCGTTCAAAGGACGCCAAGGCTCCGAAGAGCGGTCGCCAGCCTGGAGCGTATGTCAAGAAGTGATCGCTGGACGGGACCCGAGAGGTCCTGGCATTGCACGGCCGGTCATTAACGACCGATTTCCCACTTGCGCCTTTCGCGACTGGTTGGTCGGTATCTGTCCGGCGGGCCTCCTCGGCTACAATGCACGGCGCAATGTCGGCGCTTCCTGCTGGATATGATCCCACAGCCGGTTGGCGATCGGCCCATGCGGCCGGTCACGGCGCCGCGCCACCACCAGTTCGTCGGTGCGGCCCGGCAGATGGCGGCCGGCAATGGATTGCAGGCGCCCGTCATGCAGTTCTTCCTCGATCAGGAAGCGGGGCAGGTGGCCCCAGCCAAGGCCCTGCAGGATTATCTCCTTCTTCATGCCCTGGTCGGCGACGAGGCATTGCGGCGCGCCTTCGATCAGCGAATAGTTTTGTTGTGGCGAATGGCGGGCGCTGTCGCGCATGACGCATTGGGTGAGTGCCTGCATCTGGTCCAGAGTGATCGGCTGCTCGATACGCTCGGGCAGAAAGCCCGGCGCCACCACGGGAATGAAGGACACCTTGCACAGATCGACCCATTCCACCCGCGCATCGCCCTTGTCGACCCAGTGCAGGATCAGATCGGCTTCGTCATCGAATAGACGCTCCCATGGGCCGCCGACCGCTTCGAAATGCAGATGCAGGCGGGTGCCGGGGCACTGTGCGAAGAACCGCCCGAGCATGCCCAGCACATGCGGGCGCGGGCACAGATCGCCTATCACCACGTGGATCTCGCTTTCCTCACCCATCGCCAACTGGGCGGCATGGACGCGCAAACCGTCCAGCTCGCGCAGCAGCGATAGCGCTCGGCGGTGGAACGATAGCCCAGCCTCGGTTGCACGCACGCGATAGCCGCTGCGGTCCAGAAGGCAAAGGTCGAGCTGTCGCTCCAGCTTGGCGACGGCAGCGAACACCGCCGGATGCGAACGATGCAGCACGGCCGCCGCAGGCTGAAAGCCGCCGGTGCGAATCACCGCATCGAAGCATTGAAGGTCGTGGAGAGTAAATTCGGCCATATCGGTTTTTATTACAAAGATTGTCCCATCTTTGTAATATCAACAAAATTATCCCTCGGCTACGTTTGGCCTCATTCAAACGTTCCAGAAGGAATTTTCATCATGAACAAGCTGAATTTCGTCACGACGGGCGACGGCACGCGCATCGCCTACCGCTTCGACGGCGAGGCAAGCAAGCCGGTGCTGGTGCTATCGAATTCCATCGGCACCACGCTGCACATGTGGGACAGGCAGATCGGCGAGTTGTCGAAGCATTTCCGTGTCCTGCGCTACGATTTTCGCGGCCATGGCGGATCAAGCGTTCCCGTCGGCGCCTACTCGCTCGACCGGCTTGGCCGCGACGTCATCGAACTGCTCGACGCGCTCGACCTGCAACGAGTACATTTCCTTGGCCTGTCGCTTGGCGGATTCGTCGCGCAGTGGCTCGGCATCCACGCGCCCGAGCGGATCGACCGGCTGATCCTGAGCAACACCTCGTCTCATCTCTCGCCGGCAAGCTATTTCGACGAGCGGATTGCCGCGGTGCGGCAGGCGCCGGACATGTCGGAAACCGCCGAGACGTTCCTGAGCAACTGGTTCCCCGCGTCGATGGTTGCCGCCAACGAGCCCGTGGTCGAAGAGTTTCGCACCATGCTGCTGGCTATCGACCGGCAAGGCCTGGCGGGCCTGTTCGCGGCGGTTCGCGACGCCGATCTTCGCCGCACCGTAGCACTGATACCGCGGCCGACGCTGGTGATCGCCGGTCGGGACGACACGGTGACAGCAGCCAGCCGCGGCGAGATGATTGCCGCGGCGGTGCCCGGCGCGAAGCTGATAGTGCTGCCCGCGGTCCATCTGTCGAACATCGAGTATCCGGCAGAGTTCATTCAGGCTGTGGTCGATTTCCTGCGCTGAGCTGGAGCGCGACGGAAAGGCGTCCGGCGCCAGTCCGGCGGCCGCCGAACGTTCAAAGGAGGCCATGGTTCAGAAGAGCGGGCGGCAGTCGGAGCCCTGCGTCAACGTGAGCGGCGGTCCGAACCGAGCCATCCGGCGAAAAGCTTGTTCGACGCCTTTCGGAACGATCCCGTCACCTTGCCATTATCAGCACGAGGGCAGGCTCGGACACGCCGTGACCCGACCTTTGAGGCGGCCGGTGACTTTCGAGCGCCAACACGAACACGCCGGAGGAAACGATGACTGGACGCAAAACCCACGATCAACAAATTCGCATCATTGAAGAGCGGGAAAACACAAAGAACGCGGGCGAGGATTTCGATGCAGAGGCGGATCTGAAACGATCAGCGGCGGAACGCGAAGCGCTGCGCAAGGGATCGGACATGAGGACCGACACACCGGACCTCGTCGATCCGGACGACCGCAACATCCTTCGCGGCAAAAATCAGGAAAGCGTCCATCACAAAAACCGTCCTGACGACTAGATGAGCACCGATCCTGGAAACATTTGGATAGATTGGAGGCAGCCATGGCACACGGCGGCAAGAAACACATTGGAGCGGGTTCACAGGGAAAAGGTTCCGGGACAGGCGCCATGACCGTAACGCCAAAGGACAAGCTCGAAGAAAACAAGGTACTGTCCAATCGCGACAAGGCACAGCATTCCAAAGAACGCGGTTTGGACTCCAGGCAGGTCGCGACTGAGCAGCATCAGGATCATGCCGCCAACCGTTTACGGGACTGACGCCCTGCTGGACGCCAGCCTCGGCGCGCCGCTCGGAGGCCGTCAGAGTCGTTGCCGTCGCTATTTGACGCCGAGGCTCTCGGGCCAGAGCGCCTGGATTTCCTTCGGCAGCGCATCGCGCACCTTGGCCGACTGGCCCAGATCAATATGCCGTGCAAGAACTCGGAACACCGAGCGTGCCGCCTCCTCGGGATCGACGGGGCGGATCGATTTCAATTCCTCGCCGATGTGCTGCGAGAAGTTTTCAAGGGAGCGCGTTTTGTCCGGCTCGGCTGCGGGCCGGTAGTGGTCGTAATAGGCGCCGCGCACCAGGAGCGGCAGTTCCGCCCCAAGTTTGGCCGCAAGCCCGATCTGCAGCCTGTCCCTTACGGTCCGTAAGAGCGCGCCCAATATGTGCCATGCAATCCGCCGATCCGGCATGGCACGCATCAGGCACTACTACACCGAGCTTACTCCCTCGATGGCGCGCTATCTGGTTCACTCCACTCATGACAACCAAACGGCTCTGCTGGCCGATGTCGGCCTCAAGCCAAGGCCCTGGCAAGCGTTCGCCGGAACCGCAGGGATGGTGAATGTCGTCAACGGTGCCATCGCCGGTGTCTTTGCCGGCGTGATGCTCAAGGTTGTCATTGGCTCGACAGTCAGTCTCGCCGTGACTTTTGGCATTCTAGCCTTTGCGGTGAGCAATTGGTGCCTCTGGCAACATCACACGCGCAGTTGGGCAAGTGCGGAACACAAGCTGAAGGTGCTGTTTCCGAACGTGCCGGACAGCGACGGCGAGGCGCGGATCGGATGACCCGTTCGAGAGGGACGGCAGAAGCACCAACTCGCTAGGCGGAAACCTCAAGCACGATCTTGCCACGCACATGCTCATTTTCCAGCCGTTCTTCCGCTTTGGCGACCTCTCCAAGAGGGTAGGTGGCTTGCACGAAGGGGGTGACCTTGCCGGCGTCGATAAGGCGGCCGATCTCGGCAAGGTGCGCCGCGTTCGGCTTGGCCAGATAGGAGACGCCACGCGCCCGACGCAAGTTTGCCTTTTCCTGCGACGGTTGGGAAAGAGTGGAAACGAGCGTCCCGCCTGGCTTGAGCACCTCCCAGGAACGGTCCTGCGTGTCGCCCGCGATAAGGTCGAACACCAGGTCGACCGCATCGACGACCTCTTCGAAACGCTGATTCTTGTAGTCGACCGTCTGATCGGCGCCAAGCTCACGCACGAAAACGACGTCCTCGGCGGAAACGGTTGTCGCGACGAACGCGCCCGCGGCCTTGGCCAGTTGGATCGCCAGATGACCGACGCCGCCGGCGCCGCCATGGATGAGAACCCGTTGCCCGGATTTTAGGCCGCCATGGTCGAAAAGGCCCTGCCATGCAGTGATGCCGGCAAGCGGCACCGCCGCGGCTTCGACATGGCTTAGACGATCCGGTTTCGCAGCCGCCTCCGTCGCCTTGACCACGACATATTCGGCATTGCCGCCCCGGTCATGACCAAGCATCGCAAATAACGGGTCGCCCTTCTTCAACGTATGCGCCCGCGTACCGCATATTTCCACCGTGCCGGACACGTCGCGCCCGAGCGTGATCGGCAGGGTTTCGCTCACCGACCCTTCGCGGGTCTTGTAGTCGATCGGATTGACGCTTGCGGCGCGGACCCTGAGCACAACCTCGTCGTCAAGCGGCTGAGGCGAGGGGACTTGATCGATCGAAAGGACCTCAGGTCCGCCAAAAGCGTGGATGCGGACTGCTTTCATGTCGGCATACCTCCTATTGTTTGGCTGTCGGCGACGGTGTCTGCAGGGCTGCCGTCAGCGGCTGTGCAGCCCGGGTTGCGGAGGCAGGCACACCGGTTTCCAAGCGGGCCACCGTCAGATGATCGGCGGCCAATCCGTCATGGTCAGGCCGCCGCAAGGACGCCCAGTCCTGCTAAGCCGTAGACTGCGTCGGCGGGTTCTGATTCATCATCCACAGCTCGATCGCAGCCAGGACCGCGACCAGAACGCCGATCACAACATGCACGCCCATGGCTGTGGTTGCCTGGAATCCAAGCACCCAGGGGGACGCAAGTACCCAAAGACCCACAACGAGGTTCAGCCATTCCTCCCAGACAGCAAAGGCGAAGAGGGCGGCAACCGAAAGCACGACAATCACGATGCCGCTGCCCATGGCATTCTGGGACTGTGTCCCCGCCGCGAAGGCGAATATCCAGGGAGAGAAGAAGAGTATCGCTCCAAGAATCAGATTTGCTACGTCACAAAGCTTGGCGTTTGACCACTGGTTCATGATTTTTCTCCATCAAGCGTGCTCTCCACGCTTCCGAAGCTCAACCGGCTGGCCTTGAAACCGTCGGTCACATGGCGGCAAGGCTACAACCAGACTTGCTGGCTTTCTAACTGGATAGCAGGCCGTTGGTTCCGATCAACAAATCTGGAGCATAGTCGGCTGAGTGTGCCGTGGGATTCTTCTTCTGCCGGGAACATCCAGCCACTCTTGATCCGTCCGCGAAAAACGCGGCGGGAAGTTGCGAGGTGCAGGCCATTACCTCACCTCTCGACCCATATCGCGTTATGGAAGAGCAACGAGCCGAGATCGCAAACTCCATCCGGCACACAGCTGTTTCGAGTTGCGACATCGAGGAGAGAGGCGGGGCACCGGAGCTACCGGCGCGCGCTGGCCTTGGAGATCGGATTGAATCATTGATGGTGGGTCGCAGGGCTGCCGATCAATGCGGTCGCACGCCGAACATAAAGCGGCGCGGCGGTGCGATGCGGACTTCAAGACGCTTCGCAGATCGGCAGCGGCTGCGGCGGCGGTGCCGGGTGATCCTTCCTGTATTGGGCGATGATCGGCTCGAGGGTCTTTCGCGGCCAGAATTTAGGCGTGCCGATTTCCTTCAGGCAGGACGCGTTCCAGTAGGCGCCCGGCTGTGAATGGTTGGCTGCGACCGCGGCGATGTCGCGCGATTCCGGGTAGATATAGAGCGTCGTCGGATTGTCCTTGACCATCGGGATAATCTGCTGCGCATCCGCCGGCGACCAGCTGGTGCAGCCATTGCTGCGGCCGCCGGCATAGTCGACCAGTTTGCCGAACGGCACGAAGCCGTCATGGTCGGCATGCGAACTTTTCGGGTTTTTGCGCAGGCATAGGCCGTGCAGCACCTGGGCGGCATGGCCGCCGATCACCCGCTGCCTGGCGTTCGCGGCCTCGCCTTCGCCGTCGAACTGGATGAAGGTGCGCTGGAAAACCGCGTCCTGTTTCGCAGCGGTGCGGTAGTAGCCCTTGAACGAGGTTTTTGCCTCGCGGGTGATATAGCCGCCGCCGGCCGTCAACGACGAATCCATCGCATTGCCGAAATTCTTCGCGCACCGCCTGCCATTTGAAAAATCGACAACGCCTTTCAAATTGCGGCCGCTGCCATGACCCGACGAAATCGCGCGAAACGACTGGCTGGCTTCGCAGATGACGTAATAGCGGCGCCCCAGAACGCCATCGCCCAAATCGCTGGGGCGCGTGGCATCCATGGCGAAGTAGCAGGGGTTCTTGACTGCACCTTGCGCGACCTTCTTCCGGTAAAGCGCGCGGGCTCGTTCGAGGACAATTTGTGAGATCTGGCCGTCGCTGTTGCCGACATGAGCCTGCAGCCAGGCCGGAACGTCAGATGGTGCGGCAAAGGATTGAGCCGACATCGTCAAGGCAATGGCGGCGACGAGGAGGCTGAGGATCGGGACGATACCCAGAGGGACGAATCTCAACCGCACCGGATCAACTCCTGCCAAAGCCGTTTCCTTGCGGTGTCGCCGCCGGGAATCGATTCATAAAGGGTCTCGCATTATCAGGCGAAACACATCTTGTTTAGCGCACCCTTTGTTTAGCGCGCCCTCCGCAAGTCCGCACGAAGAGCCATGAAGGAGATCGACGCGCGCAAATGCTCCTACGCCGGGATGCTGGCTCCAGGCTTGCAGCGGGCTCCCCGCATCTTTGAATGTCCGCGATTTTCGATACGCAGGGATTGAGCTATCATCTGATTCTGGCGCGCCCACGCCTCCTCCCTCCGCCGGGAAAGCATCGTTCATGCAGGGCTTTCCGATCACCGAACCGACTGTTCGAGCGCCAGGCATAAGGAGGGATTGCGGAAACTGCTCGCACCAGGAGGTTTGCAATGAAGTTGTCCGCGCCGGTCTATTATCTGAAGCGTCGAGCCAGGCTGTTGTCCCGCGAGGCAAAAATTCCGCTCCACGAAGCGCTCGATCGTGTTGCGGCACGGGAAGGCTTCGCCAGCTGGAGTCTGCTTGCAGCCAAGGCAGCCAAGGCAGCCGAGGCGGCGCCTGCCGGCGTACTGTTTGCGCAACTGGCGCCCGGTGACCTGGTCCTGGTCGGCGCGCGACCCGGCCACGGCAAGACGCTGATGAGCCTTGAACTCGCGGTCGAAGCCATGAAATCAGGCCATCGCGGCGTGTTCTTCACGCTGGAATATACGCAACGGGACGTGCTCGACCGGTTTCGCGCCATCGGGGCGGATCCGGCGCGGTTCAACGACCAGTTCGTGTTCGACAATTCCGATGCCATCAGCGCCGACTACATCGTCAGTGCGTTGGCGGCGGCGGCGCGTGGTACGCTGGTGGTCATAGACTATCTGCAACTGCTCGATCAGAAGCGGGAAAACCCGGACCTGATGGCGCAGGTACGCACGCTGAAGGCCTTTGCCCGCGACAGGGGATTGATCCTCGTCTTCATCTCGCAGATCGATCGGTCATACGATCCGGCGAAGAAGCCGGTTCCCGAGATCAGCGACGTGCGGTTGCCGAACCCGCTGGATCTGTCGCTGTTCAACAAGACCTGCTTCCTGAATAAGGGCGAAATCCGGTTCCAGGCGGCAAGCTGACGATCCGGTCAGGCAGCCTTCATCGGGCGGCTGCCGTCAGCTTCAGGAGGTGGGCGATCGAAGCGGGATTGTGTTGCGCGCGCAATGCTTCGGCCGCCTGGCAAACCACTTCGGATATAAGCAGCAGCTGTTTGGCTATCGGGCTTGTCTTGCGCCAGATCATGCCGATCGTCCGCGACGGTTGGGGATTGGCGAAGTGGGCGATGGAGACTGCCGCCGAGCGCGTCTCCACCGGCACGGCCATTTCGGGGATCAAGGTGACGCCGACGCCGGCGCCGACCATCTGCACCAGGGTCGACAGCGAGCTGCCGTCCAGCAACTCGCGCGGCCGTGCCGAATGCATGTTGCAGAACGACAGCGCCTGATCGCGAAAACAATGGCCCTCCTCGAGCAGCAGCAGCCGCATCTCGCGCAGCATTTCGCGGTTGGGCACCGGCTTTCCCTCATCCTCGCCGGGCCGGACCAGCACGAAGTTCTCGGCAAACAGCACGATTTCCGTCAGCGAGGGTTCCGACACCGGCAAGGCAACGATGGCCGCATCGAGCCGGCCGTCGGCCAGTTCCTGGATCAGTTTCTGCGTCTGCGTTTCGCGCACGTGGATATCGAGCCCGTCATGCATGCGGGCGAGGTTGCCGATGATGGCAGGCAGAAGGTAGGGTGCGATCGTGGGGATCACGCCGATGCGCAACCGTCCCACCAGCCGGTCGCGCGAGGCGCGGGCCAGATCCGTCAGCTCGTCCACCGAGCGCAGGATGTCGCGGACGCGCAAGGCGAATTCCTCGCCGAAATTGGTCAGCCGGACCTGACGTGGGCCTCTTTGGAAAAGCGCCGTGCCCAGCGTTTCCTCCAACTCCCGGATCTGCACCGAGATGGCGGGCTGCGAGATCGCGCAGGCATCGGCGGCGCGGCCGAAATGATTGTGCCGCGCCAGCGCCTCGAAATAACGCAACTGCTTCAGCGTCAGGTTTGTCATAATGTCATCTTATCGCTGTAATCAGGAAATCCAACTTAAATTAATCAGGCGGCTTTGCTATACGAGTCGCAACGAAGATGAGGAGCAGTCGGGACCGCCTGGTGAGGCGCATACCCGCAGCAACAGGACATCCAACATATTCGGTCGCGTATCGGGCATATGGTCATCGCGCCAGCCATGAAACGGACCGCCTCCAGGGACATTTCTATGTCCCTGTCACGCAGCAGTTGAACAGCTCAACACAGCCACGATCGGAGAAGAACATGGACGCACAGACCGATGATCCCAGCGCCGGCAAATGCCCCGTTGCACACGGATCCTCCAGCAGGAGCAACCGTGACTGGTGGCCCAACCAACTCGATCTTGGCGTTCTCCATCAGCAATCGAACCTGTCGGATCCGATGGGCGAAGAGTTCGACTATGCCGAGGAATTCAAGTCGCTCGATCTCGATGCGGTGATCAAGGACCTGCACCAGGTGATGACGGATTCGCAGGATTGGTGGCCGGCCGACTTCGGCCATTACGGGCCACTGTTCATCCGCATGGCCTGGCACAGTGCCGGCACCTACCGCATCGGCGATGGCCGTGGCGGCGCCGGGGCAGGCCAGCAGCGTTTCGCACCGCTCAACAGCTGGCCGGACAATGCCAATCTCGACAAGGCGCGCCGGCTGCTGTGGCCGGTCAAGCAGAAATATGGCCGCAAGATCTCCTGGGCCGACCTGCTGATCCTCACCGGCAACGTCGCGCTGGAATCGATGGGTTTCAAGACCTTCGGCTTCGCCGGCGGCCGCGCCGACGTCTGGGAGCCCGAGCAGGACGTCGACTGGGGTTCGGAGACCAAATGGCTCGACGACAAGCGCTACTCCGGTGACCGCGAACTCCAGGGCCATCTCGGCGCCGTGCAGATGGGTCTCATCTATGTCAATCCGGAAGGCCCGAACGGCACGCCGGATCCGCTGGCCTCGGCCCGCGACATTCGCGAGACCTTCGCCCGCATGGCCATGAATGACGAGGAGACCGTGGCGCTGATCGCCGGTGGTCACACCTTCGGCAAGACGCACGGTGCCGGCGATGCGTCGTTGGTTGGCGCGGAGCCGGAGGGCTCGAGCATCGAGGCGCAAGGCCTCGGCTGGTCGAGCAAGCATGCTTCCGGCATTGCCGGCGACGCCATCACCTCGGGCCTCGAAGTGACCTGGACCACGACGCCGACCAAGTGGAGCAACAATTTCTTCGACAATCTGTTCGGCTTCGACTGGGAACTGACCAAGAGCCCGGCCGGCGCCCATCAGTGGACGCCAAGGGGTGGCGCCGGGGCCGGCACCGTTCCGGATGCGCACGATCCGTCAAAGCGCCGCGCGCCGGCAATGCTGACCACCGATCTCGCGCTGCGGGTAGATCCTGCCTACGAAAAGGTGTCGCGGCGCTTCCACGAGCATCCGGAGCAGTTCGCCGACGCCTTCGCCCGCGCCTGGTACAAGCTGACCCATCGCGACATGGGTCCGGTCGCCCGCTATCTCGGCCCGCTCGTGCCGAAGGAAGAGCTGATCTGGCAGGACCCGATCCCGGCGGTCGACCATGAACTGGTCGGCGAGCAGGACATTGCGTCGCTGAAGGCGAAGATCCTTGCATCGGGCCTTTCGGTCTCCGAATTGGTCTCGACTGCGTGGGCCTCGGCCTCGACGTTCCGCAATTCCGACAAGCGCGGTGGCGCCAACGGGGCACGTATCCGACTGGCACCGCAGAAGGATTGGGAGGTCAATCAGCCGGCTGAACTGGCCAAGGTGCTTGCCAAGCTCGAAGCCATTCAGAAGGAGTTCAACGCGGGCAGCAAGAAAGTCTCTCTTGCCGACCTGATCGTGCTTGGCGGCGTCGCCGCGGTCGAGAAAGCCGCGAACGACGGAGGCCATGAGGTGAAGGTGCCGTTCACGCCAGGCCGCATGGACGCCTCGCAGGAGCAAACGGACGTGCATTCCTTTGCCGCGCTCGAGCCAAAGGTCGACGGCTTCCGCAACTATGTCAGGGGCAAGCAGCCGATGTCGGTCGAGGCCATGCTGGTCGACCGGGCGCAGTTGCTGGCGTTGACCGCGCCGGAATTGACGGTGCTGGTCGGCGGTCTGCGCGTGCTCGGCGCCAATACCGGCGGATCGAAGCACGGCGTGTTCACCGACAGGCCGGGCACTTTGACCAACGACTTCTTCGTCAATCTGCTCAGCATGAACACGGTCTGGGATCCGGCCGCCGGCTCTGTTCCGGGTTCGGAAGAGGTGTACGAGGCGCGCGACCGCAAGACCAAGGCGGTCAGGTGGACCGGCACCCGTGCCGATCTGATCTTCGGCTCGCACGCCCAGTTGCGTGCGCTTGCCGAGGTCTATGGCTCCGCGGATGCAAGCCAGAAATTCGCCAGGGATTTCGTGGCGGCATGGACCAAGGTGATGAACGCCGACCGCTTCGACATCGCCTGACTTCGCATAAGGGTACTCCCGCGCGCCTGCGCCGGAGCTCCAGTCCTCCCAAGGACATAAGATCGGGGCCGCGTTTCCAGCGATGGAAACGCGGCCCTTGTCGTAAGAGGCTGCTCCTTGGTGGACCGTGCCTTGCCGGGCAATGCTGCTATTTATCGGCGTAGCGTCTCCGCCGGTGCACCATGATCGAAATCGTCAAACCCGCGCTTGAACATCTGCCATCCTACAAGGTGGCGCTCGAGCGCGGCTGGTCACCGGACAATGTGCGGCTGATGGAAGCGACGCGCGAGCAGCTTGCGGCCATCGAAAAGGATCCCGTGGCCTTTCTTGCCGACCTCGACGATCCCCAGGCCAAGGGCGGCCCGATCAGCTTGCCCGACGGCAAAAAAGTGCCGCGCCTGCCGGGCTTCCGCCGCTGGATCTGGGATGGCGAGGCGTCGGGCTCCATCGGCTTTCGCTGGCAGAAGGGCACGGCGGAACTGCCGCCGCATGTGCTCGGCCATATCGGCTACGCGGTGGTGCCGTGGAAGCGGCGGCGCGGCTACGCCACCGAGGCGCTGCGGCTGATGCTGGACGAGGCGAGAGCGGTCGGCCTGGCTCACGTCGAGATCACCGCCAAGCCGGGCAATCCGGCCTCGCACAAGGTGATCCTGGCCAATGGCGGCAAGCTCGTCGAACGCTTCTTCGAGGACGCCGCCTATGGCGGGGCGGAAAGCTTGCGGTTCCGGATCGAGCTGTAGGGGTGGAGGTTCGAGGAACGGCGCGTGGCTTGAACCAGCACTATGACCTGCATCCGAGATCATCTGGTTGAGCAACAGCCGGAATGAGGCCTTGCAAGACTTGGGTTCCTCGCCCCCATGAAATGGGGGAGAGGTGGCTCGGCGAAGCCGAGACGGAGAGGGGGAATGGCGCAACCCTATCCGGGCGGACTCAAAGAAATCCTCTTCTCATCCGCCGGCGCAGACCCCCTCTCCGACCGCTTCGCGGCCACCTCTCCCCCACTTTCGTGCTATCGCATTCACACATCTCGGTTGCGCTTTGCGCTGAAGGTCGATTCTGTGTCGGCTTGAAGCTCGATGGAGGTATCGATGGCCGGGATGGAATACGGACTGGGGCGATTTGGCGATCGGCGCCTG